>CADCTL010000307.1 GCA_902805625.1 uncultured Acetobacteraceae bacterium | reverse complement strand
GCCTGGCGCCCGGGCGCTTTGCTGGCAGAACCTTTGGGGCGATTCGCAGTACGGCCTGTAGGGCGTGACTTCATGGTAAGAGCCTAGCAGACTCTCGGCGGCACAGGGAGGGCCGCGACCAGCCGGCGCAGCCTGGAGCCATCACGGCCTCCCGATGAGTTCTTCCAGTTGCTGCCGGCCGGGCAAGACGCGGAAGCCCCACCCGGCCGGCCGACTGCCTACCCCACCCGGTTCTCAACCAGATCCTGCACCACCGTCGGGTCGGCGAGCGTGGACGTGTCGCCAAGGCTGTCCGTCTCGTTGGCGGCGATCTTGCGGAGGATGCGGCGCATGATCTTGCCGGAGCGCGTCTTCGGCAGGCCGGGCGCCCACTGGATGGCGTCCGGCGAGGCGATGGGGCCGATCTCCTTCCGCACCCAGGCGATCAGCTCCTTGCGCAGCGCCTCCGAGGGCTCCTCGCCGGCCGTCAGCGTCACGTAGGCGTAGATGCCCTGGCCTTTGATGTCGTGCGGCATGCCGACCACGGCCGCCTCCGCCACCTTGGGGTGGGCCACCAGCGCGCTCTCCACCTCCGCCGTGCCCATGCGGTGGCCGGAGACGTTGATCACGTCGTCCACCCGGCCGGTGATCCAGTAGTAGCCGTCGGCGTCGCGCCGGGCGCCGTCGCCCGAGAAGTAGTAGCCCTTGAAGGCGGAGAAGTAGGTCTGCACGAAGCGCTCGTGGTCGCCGTAGACGGTCCGCATCTGGCCGGGCCAGCTATCGGTGAGGACCAAATTGCCTTCGGCTTCGCCTTCCAAGAGCTTGCCCTCGTTGTCCACCAGCGCCGGGAGCACGCCCGGCAGCGGCAGGGTGGCGGAGCCGGGCTTCTGCGGCACGGCGCCCGGCAGGGGCGAGATCAGGATGCCGCCGGTCTCCGTTTGCCACCAGGTGTCCACGATGGGGCAGCGCTCGTCGCCGACGACGCGGTAGTACCACATCCAGGCTTCGGGGTTGATCGGCTCACCGACCGAGCCGAGCACACGGAGCGAGGCCCGCGACCACTTCTTCACCGGCGCTTCGCCTTCGCGCATGAGCGAGCGGATGGCGGTGGGGGCGGTGTAGAAGATGTTGACCTTGTGCTTGTCCACCACCTGCCAGAAGCGGTCGATGCCCGGGTAGTTGGGGATGCCCTCGAACATCAGGCTGGTCGCGCCGTTGGCGAGCGGGCCGTACACGATGTAGGTGTGGCCCGTCACCCAGCCCACGTCGGCGGTGCACCAGTAGACCTCGCCGGGGCGGTAGTCGAAGGCCAGCTCGTGCGTGTAGCTGGCCCAGACCATGTAGCCGGCCGTGGTGTGCAGCACGCCCTTCGGCTTACCCGTGCTGCCGGAGGTGTAAAGGATGAACAGCGGGTCTTCCGCGTTCATCGGCTCCGGGTCGCAGGTCTCGGGCTGCGAGCCGCAGGCGTCGTCCCACCAGAGGTCGCGCCCTTCCTGCATGGCCACTTGGCCGCCGGTGTTGCGCGCGACGATCACGTGCTTGACCGTCGGGCAGTTCTTCAGGGCCTCGTCCGCGTTGGCCTTGAGCGGCACCTTGCGCCCGCCGCGCCGGCCCTCGTCGGCGGTGAGGAGCAGGGCGCACTCGCTGTCCTGGATGCGGGACGCGAGGCTGTCGGGCGAGAAGCCGCCGAAGACGATGGAGTGGACCGCGCCGATGCGGGCGCAGGCGAGCATCGCCACCGCGGCCTCGACGATCATCGGCAGGTAGATGCAGACGCGGTCGCCCTTCTTCACGCCGAGGCCGCGCATGGCGTTCGCCAGTTGGCACACGCGCCGGTGCAGCTCGCGGTAAGTGACCTTGGAGTCGCTGTTCGGGTCGTCGCCTTCCCAGATGATGGCCACGCGGTCGCCGTTGCCGGCCTCCACGTGCCGGTCGAGGCAAGACACGGAGGCGTTGAGCACGCCGTCCTCGAACCAGCGTATCGAAACGTTCCCGGTGAAGTCCGCGGACTTGATGCGCGTGGGCTCCTTCATCCACGCGACGCGGCGCATCTCGCCGCGCCAGAAGCCCTCGGGGTCGCGCGCCGCCGCCTCGGACATGGCGCGGTGGCGGTCCGTGTTGATGCTCGCCTTGGCGGCGATCTCGGGCTTCACGGCGATCATGGCGTCATCGGGCATTTTTGCCTCCCTCCGTAGTCTCCGTTTGGACGCGGAGATTGGCTTCGCGTTCCGCGGCGTCAATCGAGTAATGCCGCGCGGAGGGTGTTCCGCTTTTCCCGAAAAGAAAGGGGCGGCGCGCGGCCGCCCCCTCCCCGTTCGGAGTAACCGCCGCGGATCAGTTGGTCCGCGCCGGACCGCCGCTGCCTTGGACGGTGCCGGACGGCGCGGCCGTACCGCCGGCGCCGGGCATCACCGCGCTTCCCTGGCGCTCGGCGGGCACGGCCGTGGAGCGCGGCGCGGCGCTGTTGCCGGTGGCGGCGCTGTTCGGCGCCGTGGCTGCGGGCCGGTTGGCGGGCGGCGCTGCGGGGGCGGTGGTCGTGCCGCCTTGCGCGAACGCCGGCGCGGCGGCGCCGAGCAACAAGGCGGTGGCGAACAGGCCGCGGATCGTCGTGCTGGTCGTCATGGTGTTCCTCCTTGGGGGTTGAGCCCAGGAAGGACATTGGCCGGCGTGGGTGTCAGCGGTTCGGCGCCGCCGAGGTGATTCCAAGCCGAAGCGGGCGGCGGCGTGGCGATCGTGGCGGCGCGGTGGTGGGCGCGGCAAAGGCTGGCAAGGTTTCGTTACGGATAGTAAAGTAAGAACGTCGCATCGAAAGCGCCGAGGGTTCCAGCACGATGAGCGCCACCACCGCTGTCCGAGGCGCGGCCATCGCGGCCCCGCCGCTGCCCGCCGAGCCTGCCCCGGCCGGCGCGCAAGTGCCGCTCCGTTGGGACGGCAGCGCGGGCCGGCTGGTCGCCATCGGGCTCGGCAACTTGGCGCTGTCGATCGTGACCCTAGGCTTTTACCGCTTCTGGGGCACGGTCCGGTTCCGGCGCCATCTTTGGACGCATTGGGAGTTCCTCGGCGGCAGGTTGGAGTACGCCGGCACCGGCGGCGAACTGTTCCGCGGCTTCCTCAAGGCTCTGCTCGTCGTGCTGCCGGTGCTGCTGCTGGTCTCGTTGGTCGAGCCGCTGCTCGCGCCGTATCCCGCGGTCGCCTGGGCCTTCTTCGCCGCCAAGCTGGCGGGCTTCACCTACTTCGTCGGCTTGGCCGGGCACGCGGCGCGGCGGTACATCGCCAGCCGGACGCTTTGGCGAGGGTTGCGGTTCATGCTGACCGGCTCGCCGTGGCGCTTCGGGCTGGTCAGCCTGGGCTGGACGGCGCTGACGCTGCTCACCTTGGGCCTCGCCCACCCTTTCGCGGTGGCGGCCCGGGCGCGCTGGACCCTCGGGCGGCTGCACCTCGGCACCGCGCCGCTGCGCTTCGACGGCGGCGCGCAGGCGCTGCTGCGGCCGTGGCTGGTTTTCTGGGGCTTCGCGGCGACGAGCGGGCTGTCGCTCTGGCTGCTGTTCGGCGCCGAAATCGTCGAGCGGCTGGTCGAGCACCTGCCGCCCGACGTCGAGGACGACGAGGTCGGTGCGGCGCGGCTGATGATCAGCCTGACGGTGGCGGCGGGCTGCGCCCTGCCCGCCGTTCTCCTGGGCTGGTGCGCCTGGTCGGCGGCGGCCATGCGGTGGCGGGCGGAGCACACGGTGCTCGGCGGGGCGCGCTTCTTCATGCCGAGGGCTACAGGCTGGACGGTGTTCCGCCTCATGGCGGGCAACCTGCTCGTCTCCGTGTTCTCGCTCGGGCTGCTCCACCCCATCGCCATGGCGCGGAACGCCGCCTTCGCCGCGCGGCACCTCCGGCTCGACCGCGCGCCCGACCTTTCGGCGGCGCGGCAGGCGGAGCGCGGCCCCGGCACCGGCGAGGGCGTGGCCGACCTGCTCGGCGCGGGTGCCTTCTGATGACGCCCACCCCGGCGACGCTGGACGGGGAGGCGGAGTACCAAGACGGCCAGCAGGCCCGGCCGCTGTGGCTGCGCGCCCGGCTGACGTCGTCGGTGCTTGAACTGCGCCGCGCCAACGGGGAGGCGGTGGCGTCCTGGCCGGTTGCGTCGCTGCGCGTGGTGGACCGGGCCGGCGGCGTGCTGCGGCTGGCGCCGGACGGGTCGGACGCACGGCTGCTCGTTTCGGACGCCGAGCTCGTCGCGGCGCTGGAGGCCGCGCAGCGGCCGCGCCGCCGTGCGGCGACGGTGCGCCGCTTGCGGATGGCGGCGCTGGCGGCGGTG
>CADCTL010000306.1 GCA_902805625.1 uncultured Acetobacteraceae bacterium | reverse complement strand
AAGGCGGCGCGGATGCCGCCGGCCCAGCGGCAGCAGGTGGACCGGGCGGTGACGCGCGCGGCGGCCAACCTGGTCGCCGCCGGCGGGCCCACGGCCATCCGCGCCCTGCCGAAGGTCGCGGCGAGCGTGCGGCGCACCGCGGCGAACAACGGCACACCGCCGCCGGCGCGCCCGCGCGTCCTGGTCCGCACGGTAGCGCGCTTGGCGCAGAACCCCGCCGCCCTGCGGAACCTGTCCACGCCGTCCCCGCGGGCGCGGCAGATCATCGCCTCCGTCCGCCGCACGGGCATGGGCAATGGCGGCATGGCCTATGGCGGCTACGGCGGCATGGGCAGTGGCGGCACGGGCTACGGCGGCGGCTCCCGCCGCGCCCGCCGGATCCGCATCTCCGGCCCGGCGACGATCTTCATCCGGTCGGACGGCTAGGACCTCGCAACCGCTGCGGCGATGGGGAAGGATCATGGACGGAAACGCGGCGAGGATGCGGGGAGCCAGCGGCCAGACGCTCGCACGCTTCCTCGACGCGAAGCGGCGCGGGCTGGCCAGCCGGGCCCGCCGCCTCGTCGAGCTCACGCCGCGCTCCGTCGGCCTGCGGCCCGAGGACCGCCCCTTCTCCGCCTCCGCCGCGCATTTCGCCGCGGCCAACCGCAGGCTCCAGGCCATCGACCGCGCGGTGCGCGAGAGGCTGCGCGCCCTGGCCGGCCTGCCCGCGGATGCCTCGGTTGACGACCGCCTGCTCGCCATGGCGATGGTCGAGCGGGAGGTGGACCGGTCCCGGCGCGCCTTCGGCCTCTTCTTCGAGGTGTTCGCGCAGCGCGGCACCGCCTTCGCGCGGCCGCTCGCCGCGCACGACGCGATCGCGCGGGACTGCTACGCCGCGGTGACGGCGGCCGCGCCGACCATCTTCACGGGCACGATCCTGCCCCCGGTCACCTATCTCGAGCACGGCTACTCGCCCGCCACCATGCGCCGGGGCGTCACCCTCGCGCGCCTCCTGGGCGAGACCAACCCCTTCCCGCTGATCCGCATCCCCTTCGACCGCGACCGCCCCTGGCAGGCCGTCTTCCTGCACGAGGTCGCGCACAACCTGCAGGCGGACCTCGGGCTCTGGGTCGAGATGCGCAACGCCGTGGTGGTGCGGCTGACCGAGATGTCGGCGCATGCGCGGGTCACGAGCGTTTTCGGCCGCTGGCAGAAGGAAATCTTCGCCGACCTCGCGGCGCTGCTGCTCGGCGGCCCTGCGGCGGCCTGGGGCATGGCGGAGTTCCTTTCCCATCCCGCGGACAAGGTCTTGACCTACCGCCCGGGCGGCGCGCACCCGACCAGCTACCTGCGCGTGCCCATCATGGCCGAGATGCTGCGCCGCATGGGCTTCGCGCAGGATGCGGCGGAGATGCTGGGCGTCTGGACGCGGCTCTACAACCCGCGGCGCGGCCACCGCATCCCGCGCGTGCTGCTCGGCTCCGCGCGCGAGGTGATCCCCGCCGTGGTGGACGAGATGGCGTTCCAGCCGAAGCGCGCGCTGGCGGAACGGGCGCTGGTCAGCGTGATCCCCTTCGGCCGCCGGGACCAGGCGGCGATCCGCAGGGGCGGGATCCTCCTCGCCCGCGGGCGCGCACCGCCCGATCTGCCGCCGCGCTTCCTGGTCAGCGCCTGCCGCTATGCGCTGGAGGCAGGGGCGGCCCCGCACGACCTCGGCCGCGTCATGCTGGGACGCCTGGCCCCCGCGCAGGGCGCCCCCTCCGCGCGCCTCGCCACGGCCCGGCGCGGCGTCGCATCGCCGGCGCCGTCCGCACCCGTCCCGTTCAAGCCCAAGGCTGCATGAGGAAGCGCATGAGCCACGCCCCCTTCTCCAGCACCATGCGGCAGATCGGCGGCTATGCCGCGGCGTCCGGCGCCGGTGCGGCTTCCGCCGCCGCAGCCTCCGCGGCGAGCAGCTTCGCGGCCGCCCGCAACCGGTCCGAGGTGACCGACCGCGGCCGCGGCGAGGCCGCGCAGATCGCCGACAACATCATCCGCCAGCGGCTGCGCATCGGCGATCCGAACGACCCGTCGGAGGTGGCGCGCGGCCTGCGGCGCCTGTTCCCGGACGAGGCCCGGCTGCTCGACGCCGAGGCGGCTGGGCTGCCCCTGCCGGCCGACGCGTCCGCCCCGGCGACCCGCCCCGTCGAGTCGATGGCGACGAGCGCCGAGATGGAGCGCGCCGACAGGGCGGTGGACCGCGACCTCCGCGCGCTCGCCGCCGACCACCGCCTGGGCGACGTCACCGAAGAGCTGTTCGGCTGGGGCCAGTCCATCCGTGCGATCCTGTACGAGGGCCGGAGCGCGGCCGCGCTCGCGCTCGACCCGCGGGCCCGCGACCGGCTGTTCGGGGCGCGCCGCCAGCTCAACGAGTATTCCCGGCTGGTGCGCATGGTCGGGGCGCTGAGCCCGGCGAACGGCTCCTCCTACCGGCGCTTGGGGAGCAGCCTCGACGAAGCCTCGTCGCTCCTGCTGGTGCTGGCCAGCGAGACGTTGGCGGGCCAGAGCCTCGGTGGGCTGCGCTTCCTGCCCTCGGTGGCGGCGAGCGACTTGCAGGCGCGCCGCGATGCAGTGCTCGCCGGCCTGCGCGCCATCTTCGGCTGCTCGGGCGCGGCGGTCGCCTGCGACAGCTTCCCCTGGAGCATGGACGGGCTGCGCGAATTCCTGCGGCGCATCGAGGGGAGCGGCCACCTGGACCTGCGGGCCTTGTTGGAGGAGGGGACGCTCGGCCGGGCGCTGGATTCCCTCGTTGAGCTCGCGGCGCGCAACGACGGCCCCGGCCTGCGGGCGCTCGGCGCGACGGCGGACTTGGCCACGCAGCGGCTGCACCGGCTGCTCGCCATCGGCGACAAGGTGCCGGCGGCGCCGGCGCTGTCCCATTTCCTCAAGGCGCTGCAGCTCTTCCTCGACACCTTCACCTCCAGCGAGGCGGGCTACCGTCTGCTCTACGTGGGCCGGCCGGCCATAGCGCAGCGCGGGCGGCTGGGTTTCGGCCAGCTCGACCCGGCCACGGAGCGGCTGATGACGCTGGTCGGCCAACGCGCGCGGCTCGCGGGCTTCGCGGATTGCCTGCTCGCCTGCGATTGCGAGCCGGAGGACATCCTGCGCCAGGTCAGGCTCGACAAGTTCCTGTTCGACATGGACCGTGCCATCGACCTCTACACGCTCGGGCACGACCAGCTCGGCGACGGCGAGGCGGAATGGCGCGCCGCCGCCTATGGCGTGCTGATCCTGGTGAACGCCAACGTCGTGGCGGCGGGCAAGGGCGCGGCCGCCGGGACACCCCTGGCGCAGAGGCCGCTCGGCAAACTGCTCATCGAGATCGGTCGGACGCTCCTGTTCGGCAAGTGCGACTTTGCCGCGGGACGGATGCTGGGCACGCAGGACCGCATTGAGGCGATGAAGGACGAGCTCTGCCAGCAGAGCCTGTCCGACGCGCGGCTCGGCTCCGTGGTGCGGACGATGGCACCCGGATGCCTGCCGGCCGAGCAGGTCCTCGGCGTCCTGGAGCGCATGGTGGCCGAGGCGCTTGCCGTCATCGGGCAGGCGGCGGCCATCGCGCTGCGGGGGGCGGTCGCTGCCGACTGTCCCGTGCCGAAGGTCGAGCTGCCGCCGGTGCCGCCCCGCTCGCAGGCGGATGTGGCAAGGGCCTTCGAGGCCATGCGGAGGGACGGCCTTCCGGCCGTTGTGGGGGCCGGCGGCCAGCCACCCCCCAGAGTCGCGCCGGGCACCGCAGCCGCCTCGCCCTCGACGCCTCCAGGGTCGTCAGCCGGGTTCGGCATCCCGCCATTCACCGCTGGCGCTGGTCCGGCAGGGTCGCTCCATGCCGACCCGGGCCCGCAGGCCTGGGAGGCGAGGCGCGGCTCGCAAAGCGCCGGCGAGGGGGCATGGCTGATGCAAGCCCCCGCGCGCGAGGAGGCGTTCCGGACCGAGACCCCGCAGGACCCGTCGCCGACGCGATGGAACGTGCCGGTCGAAGCCGACCCCTGGCGCGGCGCATCCTCTCCGGAGGAGCTCGCGGGAAGCTGGTCGGCGGCCGCGGCGGAACTGGGCCAAGCCGATGACGACCATGGCGATGTCTGGTCCGGACAAAGGAGCGAGGAGAACCACCTCGCCCGCCGCTTCGGGGAGAAAGCCGCGCGCAGCGAATCCGGGGACGTGCAGGCGGAAGCCGGCGGGGCCTGGGCCAAGCCGGGCGAAGCCGCGATCCACGGCGAGGAGGGTGGCGCCGAGGCCACCCGGGACGCCCTGCGCGGTGAAGCCGGCGACGCCG
>CADCTL010000305.1 GCA_902805625.1 uncultured Acetobacteraceae bacterium | reverse complement strand
GTGGCGCTGCAGAAGGCCGTCACCGCCGACGTCGACGTGCAGGTGGCGCCCTTCGTCCGCTACAGCTCCATCCACTACACGCCCGACCTGGTGAACGAGCTGGCGTTCAACGGCGTGGCCTCCGACGTGCTGCGGCAGAGCTTCGCCGCCGGCCTGCAGACGGACGCCGCCTGGCGGGTCTCGCCCGCCCACACGCTCCGCGCCGGCTTCCAGTTCACCGGCGAGCGCAGCCGGTTCCGCAGCTCGACCGCGGTGTTCGGGCTCGACCCGGAGGGCGCCGCGGCGGGCGACGTCTTCACCCTCGACGACCGCCAGGGCCGCACCGGCTGGCAGTACGGGCTCTACCTGCAGGACGAGTGGCGGGTGGCGGACCGGTTCACCGTCAACCTCGGCGTGCGCGCCGACCGCATCGAGCAGTTCACCAACGACGGCCAGCTCTCGCCGCGGGTCAACGCGGTGTGGCGCCCGACGGACACCACGGTGCTGCACGCGGGCTACGCGCGCACCTTCACGCCGGTGCAGCAGGAGCTGATCCCGACCGGCGTGCTGGAGCGCTTCGTCGGCACCACCAACGAGCCCTTCACCCTGGAGAGCGGGATCCCCCGCCCGGAGCGGGCGCACCGCTTCGACGCCGGCGTCACGCAGCGGATCACCCCGGCCTGGACGGTGGGCGTCGACGCCTACTACAAGCACGTGCGCGACCTGCTGGACTACGGCCAGTTCGGGGGCGCGCTGATCTTCACGCCCGTCAACTACCGCAAGGGCCGGGTCTACGGCGTCGAGTTCACCACCACCTACCGCGCCGACCCGGTGCTGCTCTACGGCAACCTGGCCATCAGCCGGTCCACCGGGCGCGGCATCCGCTCGGCGCAGTTCAACATCGAGCCGGACGAGCTGGAGTACGCGCGGGGCAAGTTCATCCGCACCGACCACGACCAGCTGCTGACGGGCAGCGCCGGCGCGGTGTGGCGCGCCTGGGAGGGCGGGCGGCTCTCGGGCTCCCTGCTCTACGGCAGCGGGCTGCGGAAGGGCTTCGCCAGCACGGAGAGCGTCACGCCCTACGTCACCTTCAACTTCGGCGTCCAGCAGGACCTCGCGCTGCCGGACGGCGGCCTGTGGACGCTGCGCTTCGACGTGCTGAACGCCTTCGACCGCCGGTACCAGCTCCGCGAAGGCAGCGGCGTCGGCGTCGGCGCGCCGCAATTCGGCGCGCGCCGCGGCTTCTTCGGGGGCCTCAGCCGGGCGTTCTGACGACGGGCGGCGCGATCCGGCCTATGCTCCTCCCCGGCAAGGGAACGGGGAGGACGGGATGGCGGCGACCCGCATCGTCATGATGGGCAGCGCGCTCAGCGCCGAGGAGATCGCGCTGGAGATGGTGCCGGCCGGCTGCGAGCTGGTCGTGGCCAAGGCCGGCACGCCGGAGTTCCTGTCCGCGCTGGGCGGGGCCGATTGCCTGGTGGGCTTCGGCGACCCGGCGGTGGACGACGCGGCCTTCCGCGCGGCGCCGAACCTCAAGCTCTACCAGCTCCTGTCCGCCGGCTACGACCGCTGCGACATCGAGGCGGCGCGGCGGGCGGGCGTGCCTATCTGCAACAACGGCGGGGCGAACTCCACCGCCGTCGCCGAGCACGCGCTGATGCTGATGCTGGCGGTGTCGCGCCGGCTGGTCTGGCAGCACGCGAGCGTGGCGGCCGGGCGCTGGCGCGGCAACGACCTGGCCGGGACGAAGCTCTATGAGTTGCGGGGCAAGACGCTGGGCATCGTGGGCCTCGGCGCCATCGGCAAGAAGGTCGCGCGGCTGGCCTCCGCCTTCGGGATGGCGGTGCTGTACTACGACCTCCGGCGGTTGTCGGAGGACGCGGAGGACGCGCTGGGCGTGCGCTTCCGGTTGTTGAACGAGGTGCTGCGGGCTTCGGACATCGTATCGCTCCACGTGCCGCTGACGCCTGCTTCCCGGCACATGATGGGCGCGGCGGAGTTCGCGCTGATGAAGCCGACGGCCTACCTCATCAACACCTGCCGCGGCCCGGTGGTGGACGAGGCGGCGCTGGCGGCGGCGCTGTCCGACGGCGCCATCGCCGGAGCGGGGCTCGACGTGTTCGACGAGGAGCCGCCGCCGGCCGACAATCCGCTGTTCCGGCTCCCCAACGTGGTGCTGACGCCGCACTTCGCGGGACCGACCTGGGACAACCAGCAGGCGCGCTTCCGCAACGCCTTCGACAACTGCCAGCGCGTGGCGCGGGGCGAGAGGCCGCTCTGGGTGATCCCCGAGCTGGCCGGGTGAACCGGCGGTGTGGCACCGGCTCAAGGACTGGGCGCGGGCGGTCCGGCGCGACGTCCACGCCCTCTGGCTCGCCGCCCGCGACCCGCGGACGCCCTGGTACGCCAGGGCCTTCGCGTTGGCGATCGCGGCCTACGCCCTTTCGCCCATCGACTTGATCCCGGACTTCGTGCCCGTCCTGGGCTACTTGGACGAGGTGATCCTGCTGCCGCCGGCGATACTGCTCGCGGTGCGGCTGGTGCCGCCGGAGTTGATGGCGGAACACCGGGCGGCGGCGGCCAGGGCCGCGGCGAGGCCGGTGAGCCGGGCGGGCGCGGCGGTCATCGTGGGCTTGTGGCTGGTGGCGGCGACGGCGTTGGTGTGGTGGTTCTGGCCGGACCCGGCGCGGTGACGCGCGATATGCTGACCGGAGTGCGCGGTCGCCTTACTTCCTTACTTCCTTACTTCCTTACCATCTTACATTGTCGCCCTCTCCGCCTTCGGACAAATGGCTCGGCTGGGGCATTGGAGGGTTGCGCCGTTGCGGCCCTTCCGATGCCCGGAACCGGAAATCCCCGCCGGGCCGCCAAGGCCGAAGGTGCCAAGTTCGAGCGCAATCCGCCTTACTTCCTTACTCCCTTGCCACCTTACTTCTCCGCCTTCCGGGCACCCGGATGGAAGGCGCGGGTCGGGCGTTGGCGGGGATGATTGTAGCTCGCCGCGGGGCCCGGAATCGAGCGTTTCCGCCCGCGCCGCCCTACTCCGCCGACTTGCCGGTGTGCAGCCGGAGCCGGACGTGGTCCGGCACCTCCTGCCCGGCGTCGGTGAAGGCCTTGCGGAGCGCGTTGATGCTCGGGCCGAAGATGCCGTTGCGGTTCTCGCTGCACCATTCGCGCGAGGCGAGCGTGGTTTCCACCGAGCCTTGGAAGCGCGGCATGACCCAGCGGGCGAACAGCTCGTAGGAGCGCAGCGTGTCCTCGCGGTTGGCCCATTCGTGCGCGCGGAACAGCACGGCGCCGGCGCCGCCTTCCGTGTACTCCAGCAGGCGCTGGATGCCCTTGATGAGCGTTTCCGGCGAGCCGACGAGGGTGGTGCCGGCGCGCAGGCCGTCGCCCAGCGGGTCTTCGCTCCGCATCGGCGGGCGGCCGAGGGTGTCGCTGAAGTAGCTGAGCGTTTCCATCCGCTCGCCGCGCTTCACGTCGCGCATGGCGCGCTCGTCGTCCTCGGCGCAGTGCATGTTCACCACCAGGCGCCAGCCGTTCCGGTCCAACGTCTTGCCGTGCTTGGCGGCTTCCTGCTCGCCCAGGCGCCAATGCTCTGCGAGCTTGGCGTTGCCGCCCGGCAGGCCGGCGCCGAGCGACAGGAGGCCGACGCCGTACTTGCCCGCGGCCAGCACGCCGGAGGGGGTGGTGGCGGAGGCGACGGCGATGGGGAAGCGCGGGTGGGTGTAGGGCGCGAGGTGGAGGCGGGCTTCGCGCAGCTCGAACCAATCGGTCTTCATCGTGACCGGCTCTTCGCAGGCGAGCAGGCGGGTGATGGCGTCCAGCGACTGATCCATCATCTGCCGCTGCTTCTCGGCCTCGATGCCCATCATGTAGGCGTCGGACACCAGCGCGCCGGGGCCGCAGCCCAGCATGGCGCGGCCGCGCGTCATGTGGTCGAGCTGCACGAAGCGCTGCGCCACCAGGAACGGGTGGTGGTAGGGCAGGCTGGTGACGCCGGAGCCGAGCATGATGTGCTTGGTGCGCTCGGAGGCCGCGCCGATGAAGATCTCCGGGCTGGCGATCACCTCCCAGCCCGCCGAGTGGTGCTCGCCGATCCAGGCCTCGTCGTAGCCGAGGTGGTCCAGCCAGGAGACCAGTTCGAGGTCGCGCGCGATGGCGAGCGTCGGGTTGTCGCCCACGCGGTGGAAGGGCGCGAGAAAAATGCCGAAGCGCAAGCCGCGATGGGCCATGAACCGTCGCCTTTGCCGATGCTCCGGCGAGGCTAGGGAGCGCGGGCGCCGGCGGTCAATGCGGCGCCCGGCCCCGGATCAACGGCGCGCGGCTGCCGGCCCCCAGTCCGCCACCGTCCGCAGCGCCGCCGAGCCGCCGGCGACGCCGAGGCGCGTGCCGGTGTCCGCCAGCTTGCCTTCCTCGGACACGCGCAGCACCTGCACCTCGCGTTCCACCATGTTGCCGACGAGGAGCGTGCGGCCGTCGGGCGAGAAGGCGGCGCCCTGCGCCCAGGTGCCGACGCGCGCTTCGGACACCACGGAGAGGCGGCCGTCGGCGATGCGGAGCATCCGCACCAGGCCGGGGCCGTGGAAGGGCGAGCCGGGCGGCTTGTTGGAGCCGTTCATCACCGTGACCGCGGCGAAGCGCCCGTCGGGGCTGACCTGGATGCCCTCCGGCGTTTGGCCGACGCTGACCGTGTCCACGATGCGCCAGGGCTCGCGCCCGAGGTCTAGGAGGCTCACCGTGTCGGCGTCGCCCGTGCCGCGGCCGATGTTGGCCACCACCGCCCAGCGGCCGTCGGGCGTGATGGACAGGCCGTAGGGGCGGACGCCGGTGGTGATCTCGCGGTTGGTCTTCGTGACCTTGTCGCCCTCGATCTGGAGGACGTTCAGCATGTGGTCGCCGTAGCGCGTCACCAGCGCGTGGCGGCCGTCCGGGGTGAAGGCGACGTGGCTGACCTCGGAGGACACGGGGCCGATCTCCACCTTGCCGGCGGGCGCCACGGTCATCCCGTTCTGGATGCGGTAGACGCTCACCGTGCCCTCGGCGCGGTTCGCCACCAGCGCCATGGTGCCGGCGCGGTTGATGGACACGCCCGCGGGGCCGCTGCCCGTGTTCACCGTGGCGGCGACGCGCGGCGGGTTGGAGGACAGGTCCACCACGGCCATGGAGTTGCCGGGCACGAGCTTGGACGGGTCCGCCGGGTCGTGCCGCTGGTTGGCGGTGACGAGCGCGAACCGCTCGTTCGGCGCGATGGCGACGGAGGAGGGCGGGCCGACCACGCTGGCCGGCACCTGGATCTCGCCTTTGAGGCGCGGCGGGCTGGCGGACAGGTCGATGATGGAGAGGGTGTCCGGCGCGGGGTCGCGCGCGGTGCGGGTGGCGCCGTTGTCCAGCACCAGCTTGTTGTCGTTGGCCGAGAGGGCGATCTGGGCCTGGGCGGCGGCGGGCGCGGCCAGGGCCAGCGCCACCGCGGCCGGCAGAAGGCGGTTCATGGCTCGATTCCTCCCGGGCGTTCTTTTCCCGTGCCGCAGTCTCGGCTGGTGGAACGGGCTGGGCAAGTCAACGAAGCGCGGCTTGAGGCCGCCGCGCTTCCGGCGGACACTCCCGGCAACGGCGGCAAGCCTGGAGGAGCGGGATGGACTTCGGCCAGTTCAACTTGATGGGCTACCGCGCGCCGGGCACGCCCGCGCACCGGCTGTACGACGAGGCGGTGGAGCAGGTGCGGGCGGCGGAGGCGGCGGGGTTCGGCATCTCCTGGTTCGCGGAACACCACTTCTCCAACTACTGCGTCTGCCCCTCGCCCTTGATGATGGTGGCGCGCCTGGCCGGCGAGACGACGCGCATCCGCTTAGGCAGCGGCGTTGTGGTGGTGCCGCTCTACCACCCGGCGCGGCTGATCTCGGAGATCGGCATGGCCGACGCGATGACGCACGGGCGCTTGGTGCTCGGCGTGGGCAGCGGCTACCAGCCTTATGAATTCGAGCGCTTCGGCGAGGACTTGGCGGACGCGCCGGGGAAGCTGCTGGAGTTCATGGAGATGCTCGACCTCGCCTTCGGGGCCGAGACCTTCCGCTACGAGGGGCGCCACTTCCGGATGCCGGAGACGCACATCGCGCCGCGGCCGGTGGGCGCGCTGCCGGAGGTGTGGGTGGCGGGCGACAACCCGGACCTGCACCGGATGGCGGCGCGGCGGGACTGCGTGGTGATGGTGACGCCGCGCCACTTCACCCCCGCCATGCTGGAGGCCGCGCGGCGCCGGCTGGAGGACATCTACCGGGCGGAGGGCGTGGCGCCGTCGCGCCTGCGCTTCGGTGCGCTGCGGCACGTCTGCGTCACCGACAGCCGCGCCGAGGCGGCGGCGTTCCTCGACGACGTGCGCCACCAGATCAGGCTCTCGCAGAGCCTGCGCCGGCGCGAGCAGGCGATGCAGGGCGCCATGCTGGTGGAGCGGCCCTGGGACGGCGAGATGAGCTTGGAGGAGATGGCGGCGCACATGCTCGTCGGCGGCCCGGAGGCGATCGCCGAGCGTTTGGCGGCCGAAATACGCCGCGCTTCGCCCTGCCATTACTTGCTGCAATTCCAGGCCGGCGGGTCGAGCCTCGCCACGGCGTTGCGCTCCATCGAGCGCTTCGCGGCGGAGGTGCGGCCGCTGCTTGAGCGCGAGATCGGGCCGCTGGAGCGGATCGGTTTGGCGGAGGCGGCCTGAGCCGTGGAGAACCGGCCCGTCGCGCACGAGGTCGTGGCGCAGAACCTGTCCCGCGCTTCGGAGAACCGCATCCACGACGACGAGACGGCGCGCCGTTTCGGGTTCACCGGCGGGCTGGTGCCGGGGGTGGAGGTCCACGCCTACGCCTGCCACGCGGCCGTGCGCCGCTGGGGCCGCGCTTGGCTCGAGCGGGGCTGGGCGGAGACGCGCCTCCTCCAGCCGGTCTACGACGGCCGTGTCGCGACGGTGGAAGCGGAGGAGGCGGGCGAAAAGCTTTCGCTGAAGGTGCGGAGCGAGGGCGCGCTCTGCGCCACCGGCGAGGCGGGGCTTTCGCCTCCGGCGGCGTTGCCCGACCTCCGCGGTTGGCCGGAACCGCCGGCGCCGCCCGCCACCCGTCCGCCGGCCGGCGACGCGAGCCTCGCGCCGGGCTTGCTCCTCGGCATCGTGCCCTGGCGCCCGTCCGCGGCCGACCTGGCCGAATACCTGCGCGGCGTCAGCGAAACGGACCCGATCTACGCGCGCGACGGCTTGGTTCATCCCGGGCAGGTTCTGCGGCTGTGCAACCGGGCATTGGTGGAGAACGTCGTGCTCGGGCCGTGGATTCACGTGGGGAGCCGGGTCGAGAACCTTTCCGCCGGGCGGATAGGGCAGGAGTTCACCCTGCGCGGCCGCATCCTCTCGAACACCGAGCGCAAGGGGCACCGGTTCGTGGAACTCGACGCGCTGGTCCTGGCCGACGGCGACGTGCCGGCGGCGCGCATCCGCCACACCGCCATCTGGCGATTGCGCGGCGCGGCGTGATCCGCCCCGGCAATGATGGATGCGGACGCCGGGACGGCCTGCTACCGCTGGCCGCATGATCGGCATTGACTGGGGCACCACCAGCCTGCGCGCCTACCGGCTGGACGAGGCGGGCGCGGCGCTGGAGCAGCGGGAAAGCGCGCAGGGCATCCTTTCCGTGCCGGGGGGCGGCTTCGCCGCAGTGCTGGAGGCGGAGATCGGGCCCTGGCTGGACGCGGGCGAGCGGCTGGTGCTGCTCTGCGGCATGATCGGCAGCCGGCAGGGCTGGCGGGAGGCGCCCTATCTCCCCTGCCCCGCCGGCCCGGCGGAGATTGCCGCCGCGATGGTGCCCCTGCCCTTACCCGGCGCCGCGCGCTGCCTGCTCGTGCCCGGCCTCCTCACCCGCGGGCCGGAGGGCGTGCCGGACGTGATGCGCGGGGAGGAGACCAAGCTGATCGGGCTGCTGGCGGAACTGGGCGACGGGGCGGCGACGCTGTGCCTGCCCGGCACCCACAGCAAGTGGGCGCGGTTGGAAGGCGGGCGCATCGCCGGCTTCGCCACGCGCATGACGGGCGAGACGCGCGCCGTGCTGCTCGGCCACAGCATCCTCGGCCGGCTTTCGGCGCCGGCGGCGCAGGGCGCGGGCGACGAGGCGTTCCGGCGCGGCCTCCGGCGCTCGCGCGAGGGGGGCGGGTTGCTGCACCACCTGTTCGGCACGCGCGCGCTCGGCTTGATGGGCGAGCTGGCGGCGGAGGAAACGGACGACTACCTGTCCGGCCTGCTGATCGGCCACGAGGTGCGCGCCGCCGTCGAGGACGGAACCGCCGCCGGCACGGTGCATCTCGCGGGGTCGGACACGCTCTGCCGGCTCTACGCCCTGGCCTTCGCGGAATACGGCGTGGCGCACCGGCGGCACGACCCGGACATCGCCGCGCGCGGCCTCGCGCTGCTCGGGAGGACCATCGCGTGAACGAACTCGCCGCTTGGCTCGGACGCTGCCCCCTCGTCGCCATCCTACGCGGCCTGACGCCGGACGACGCGGTGCCGGTGGGCGAGGCGCTGGTGGAGGCGGGCATCACGATCATCGAGGTGCCGCTGAACTCGCCCCGGCCGACCGAGAGCATCGGGCGCTTGGCCGCCCGCTTCGGCGGCGGCGCGGCGCTGATCGGCGCCGGGACGGTGATGACGGAAGCGCAGATCGAGGAGGTGGCGGCCGCGGGGGGCAAGCTGCTGGTGACGCCGCACGCCGACCCGGCGCTGGTGCGCGCCGCCAAGGCGCGGGGGATGCTGGCGGCGCCGGGCTTCTTCACGCCGGCCGAGGCCTTTTCGCTCCTCGCTGCCGGGGCGGACGCGCTGAAATTGTTCCCGGCCGAGGCCGCCTCCCCCGCCGTGGTGAAGGCGTTGCTGGCGGTGCTGCCGCCCGGCACGGCGCTGCTGCCGGTGGGCGGCATGTCGGCGGAGACGATCGGGCCGTGGCGGGACGCGGGCGCGGCCGGGTTCGGCATCGGCGGTTCGCTCTACAAACCCGGCGACAGGCCGGACGTGGTGGGGCGGCGGGCGCGGGCGCTGGTCGGCGCCCTGGCGGGAGGTTGATCGCTTTGGGAGCGTGATTGGCGGGGAGGACGGTTTCGGGGCATAGGGCGGGACCCATCTCTCGATACGCAACGAAGAAACGCCCAGGGAACCGCCCCATGCCAGTCAGCCGCCGCCGCGCGCTCGCCCGTGCGCTCGCCCTCGGGGCGCTTTCCGCGCCTGCCCTGCTGCGCTCCACGGCCGCCCGCGCGCAGGAGACCACGCTCCGGCTGCACCACTTCCTGCCGGCGGTGAGCAACGTCCACCGCTTCTTCCTCCAGCCCTGGGCGCAGAAGGTGCAGAGCGAGAGCGGCGGGCGGCTGCGGGTGCAGATCTTCCCGGCCATGCAGCTCGGGGGCGCGCCGCCGCAGCTCTTCGACCAGGCGCGGGACGGGGTGGCGGACATCATTTGGACCCTGCCGGGCAACACGCCGGGCCGCTTTCCGCGCATCGAGGTTTTCGAGCTGCCCTTCGTCTCGCACAAGCGGGCGATTGTGAACTGCAAGGCCGTGCAGGAATTCTCGGATAAGCACCTGCGCGACGAGTTCCGCGAGGTGCATCCGATCTGCGTCTGGGCGCACGGCGAGGGGCTGATCCATTCGCGCAAGGAGGTCCGGGCGATGGACGACCTGCGCGGGCTCAAGCTGCGCTTCCCGTCGCGCTTGAACGGCGAGGCGCTGCGGGCGCTGGGCGCGGCGCCCGTCGGGATGCCGGTGCCGCAGATCCCCGAAGCGGTGAGCCAGGGCGTGATCGACGGCGCGGTGGTGCCTTGGGAGGTGGTGCCGGCGCTCCGCCTGCACGAGATGCTGAAGTTCCACACGGAGGTGCCGGGCAGCCCGACGCTCTACACGACCTCCTTCATCCTGGCGATGAACAAGGCGAAGTACGAAGGGTTGCCGGCCGAGTCGCGCCGCGTGCTGGACGCCAACAGCGGCATGGTGGCAGCGGAGATGGCGGCCAAGCCGTGGGACGAGCAGGGCCCGGTCGTCGAGAAGATGGCGCGCGGCCGCGGCAACCAGATCACCGTCATCACCGAGGAGGAGAAGGCGCGTTGGGTGGCGGCGACGCGGCCGGTGGTGGAGGCATGGCTGGCGGGGACGCGTGAGCGCGGCTTCGACGGCGGCGCCTTGCTGGAGGAAGCGCGGGCGCTGGTGGCGAAGCACGGCCAGGGCATTTCCTGAGCGCGTGGGCGACGCCCCTCCCCCGCCGCCCGGCGCCGTCGCACGGTTGGGCGGCGCGCTCGCCCTCGGCGGCGGCGCGGTGCTGCTGGGCATCGCGCTGCTCACCTGCTGGAGCGTGGCGCAGCGCTGGCTGACGTCGCAGCCGGTGCCGGGCGACTTCGAGCTGGTTTCGCTCGGCTCCGGCGTCGCGGTGCTCGCCTTCCTCGCCTGGGGCACGGCGCGGCGGGCTTCCATCCTCGTGGACAGCTTCACGGGTTGGCTGCCGCGCCGCGTGGTGGGCGCGATGGACGCCTTCTGGATGCTGGTCTGGGCCGCGACCGCGGCGCTGCTGGCGGAACGGCTGCTGCAAGGCGCGCGGGAAACGCTCGCGAGCGGGACCACCACCATGGTGCTCGCTTTATCGACCTGGTGGGCGGTGGGCTTCGGCGCGCTCGCCTTCGCGGCGACGGCGCTGGCCGCCTTCGCTTGGTTGCCGCGGCTGCTGCGCGGCGAAGGGTGATGGCGCCGGAGTTCGCCATCGCCGCCACGGGCTTCGCGGTGCTGCTCGCCCTCATTGCGCTCCGTGCGCCGGTCGGGCTCGCCATGCTGCTCGTGGGCGCGGGTGGTTACACCTACATCGTCGATGCCGCGACCCTGCTGAGCTACCTCAAGACCACGCCCTACCACCTGTTCGCCAGCTACACCCTCTCCGTCATCCCGTTGTTCATCCTGATGGGCGCGCTGGCGGAGCGCAGCGGGTTGGCGCGCGACCTGTTCGACGCGACCAACGCCCTGTTCGGCCGCAGGCCCGGCGGCATGGCGATGGGGGTGATCGGCGCTTCGGCCGTGTTCGGCGCGGTCTGCGGCAGTTCCGTCGCCACCACCGCCACCATCGGCCGCGCCGCACTGCCGGAGCTGAAGCGCTTCGGCTACGACTCCGGGTTGGCGACGGCCACCGTCGCGGTCGGCGGCACGCTGGGCATCCTGATCCCGCCGAGCGTCATCCTGGTGGTTTACGCCATCAGCACGGAGCAGAACATCGCCAAGCTCTTCATGGCAGCGATGGCGCCCGGGCTGCTGGCGGCGCTGTTCTACGCGTTGACCATCGGCGCGCTGGCGCGGCTGCGACCCGCCCTCGCGCCGCCGGGTGCTGCCGTCGGCGCGGCGGAGCGGCGGCGGGCGCTGCTCCGCGTGATCCCGGTGCTGCTCATCACCGTGGTCGTCATCGGCGGCATCTACGGCGGCGTGTTCACCCCCACGGAGAGCGCGGCCATCGGCTGCATCGCCACCCTCGCGGTCGGGCTGGCGCGCCGCACCCTGCCGCTCGCCGAGGTGCGCGAGGCGTTGCTGGCGACGGCCGAGACCACGGCGATGATCTTCGTGATCCTGCTGGGCGCCGAGGTGTTCAACGCCTTCCTCGCGCTCAGCCAGGCGCCGGATCTGCTGGCGCTGTGGATCACCGAGCAGGGCTTCCCGGCCTACGGCGTGCTGGCCTTGCTGCTGTTCTCCTACATCGTCCTCGGCGCGGTGATGGACGAGCTGGCGATGATCCTGCTGACCTTGCCGATCTTCTTCCCCATGGTCACGGCGCTGGATTTCGGCCTCGCTTCCACGGAAGAGACGGCGATCTGGTTCGGCGTGCTGGTGCTGGTGGTGGTGGGCATCGGGCTGACGGCGCCGCCCATCGGTCTCAACGTCTTCGTCGTCTCGTCGCTGGCGCGGGAGGTGCCTATCGCGCAGACCTACCGCGGCGTGCTGCCCTTCCTGGCGACCGACCTCGTGCGGCTGGCTCTGCTGGTGGCGTTCCCGGCCTTGAGCCTGTGGCTGGTGCGGCTGCTCGCCTAGCTCTCCATCATGGTGCGCGACGGCTCGCGCTCCAGCGCCCGCTCGATCTCGGCGCGCCCCGGCGTGCCGGCTTCGAGCGCCTTGTGCAGGTGCTGGGCGTAGGTGACGGACACCCTGGCGGGCAGCAGCGGCTCGTTCGGGTCCACGAGCGCCTGGATGATGACCGGCCCCTCCGTAGCGAGGGCGGCATCCAGGACCGAATCCGCCTGCGCCGGGTCCTCGATGGTGAAGCCGCGCCCGCCCATGGCTTCGGCCGCACGGGCGAAGTCGATCGGCGGCACTTCGCAGGCGAACTCCGGGTTGCCGAGGAACAGCATCTGCTCCCACTTGATCTGCCCGAGGATGCCGTTGCGGATCACCAGGAGCTTGAGGTTCAGGCGGTGCTGCACGGCGGTGGCGAACTCGCCGAGCTGCATTGCGAGGCCGCCGTCCCCCACCACGGCGAAGACCGGCCGGTCCGGGAAGGCGAGGCCGGCGGCGATGGCATAGGGCAGCCCGCAGGCCATGGAGGCGAGCAGGCCCGAGACGCCGTAATCGTGCCCAGGCCCGAACATGACGTGCCGCGCGACGAGCCCGGTGTGGTGGCCGGAGTCCGTGACCACCACCGCGTCCGGCGGGAGCTTGCGGCCCAACGCCGCGACCGGCACCGCCGGGTGCATCGGCATCTGCCGGCTCTCCTCCGCCGCGCGCTGCGTCTCGGTCCAACGCCGCGCTTCCGCCTGCACGTCCTCCAGGAAGGAGCGGTCCTTCTTCCTTTGGAGCCGGGCGTTCAGCATCTCCAGCGCGGCGCGGGCGTCGCCCACCAGCCCGACGTCCACGGCATGGCGGAGGCCGATGCGCTGCGGGTCGCGGTCGATCTGCACGCAGCGCGCTTGGCCGGGCTCGGGGTAGTACTCCACGTAGGGGAAGGTGGAGCCCACGATCAGCAGCGCGTCGCACCCGGCCATGGCCGCGTGGGTGCCGAAGGTGCCGTAAAGGCCGATGCCGCCGGTGGTGAGCGGGTGGTCGTCCGGCATCACCGCCTTGCCGAGCAGCGCTTTGGCCACCGGCGCGCCCAGGAGCTGCGCCGTCTGCTCCAGCTCCGCCCGCGCGCCCAGCGCGCCGCGGCCGGCGAGGATGGCGACCCGCTGCGCACCGTTCAGCAACGCCGCCGCGCGCGCGACCGCGTCGGGCTCCGGCACGCGCAGCCCGTCCATCCAGCCGGTGGAGACCGTCTGCGCCGCGCCGCGGGGCGAGGGCTGGTCGGCGTCCTCCTCCTCTTCCTGCACGTCCACGGCGAGGGCGAGGTGCGCCACGCCGCGGTGCGCCAACGCGCTGCGGCAGGCGAGGCTGGTCGCGGCTTCGGCGTGCGCCGCGCCCATGACGCGGGCGTTGTAGGCGGCGACGTCGGCGAAGACGCGGTCCAGCGGCACGTCCTGCTGGGTGAAGGTTTCGGCGATGTCGTGGTAGGGCAAGCCGGTGAGCGCCACCACCGGCACGAGGTCGAGCTTCGCGTCGTAGAGGCCGTTCAACAGGTGCAGCCCGCCGGGGCCGGTGGTGGCCATGCAGCAACCGAGCTTGCCGGTCCATTTCGCGTGGGCGGTCGCCATGAAGGCGGCGCTTTCCTCGTGTCGGACGGACACGAAGCGGATGCGGTCCTGCCGGGTGCGCAGGGCCTCGACCACCCCGTTGATGCCGTCCCCCGCCATGCCGAACACGGTGTCCACGCCCCAGGCGATCAGCGTGTCCACGACGATCTCGCTGGCATTGCGGCCCATAGGATGGTTTCTCCTGACTCGAACTGTCGCGAGGCCAACGCTACGTGGAGGCGCGCGGATGCGGCGGGGTGGCGGAACGACCGGGCGGGGCATAGAACAGAGGCGGCAGGAGGACCACCGCCATGCACCCTTTCACCATCCCGGAAGCGATCGCCGCGCGGGGCGCCGCACGGCGCTGGTGGTGGTCGATACGCAGAACGGTTACAGGCGAGAAGACACATCCCATGCCTGCTGCGCCATGGCGAAGCGCGTCGTGCCGGCCGTGAACCGCTTGGCGGGGGCGCTGCGGGCGGCCGGGGGCGCGGTGACGGACGCGGAGCACGCCGCTTCCCCCATCGCTTTCCACCTGCGATTCGGCGACGTGCTCACGGCGTCGGAGTGCATAGCCGGCTTCGCGTCGGAGGCGCGCGCCGCATGAGGCCGCGCGTCGCCTTCATCGGCACCGGCGGCACCATCTCCGGCGTCGGGAACGGGCCGCTCGACCTGCAAGACTACGCTTCCACCGGACAAATGCTCCACGCGGCCGAGATCCTGGAACGTTTCCCCGAAACGCGGGAGGTGGCGGACGTCTTGCCGGTGCGGTTCGACAACGTCCCCTCCACGAAGATGGCTTTCCCGCAGTGGCGCGAGCTGCTGCTGATCTGCGACAGGCTGGCGGCGGAAGAGCCCGACCTCGCCGGCATCGTGGTCGGCCACGGCACGGCCTCCCTGGAGGAGACGGCGTACTTCCTTTCGCTCACCCTGAAGCACCCGCTGCCGGTGGTCGTGGTCGGCTCGCAGCGGCCGAACTCGGCGCTGTCCACCGACGCCGGCCTTAACCTCGTCAACGCGCTGCGGGTCGCGGCCAGCCCGGAGGCGCGGGGCCTGGGCGCGCTCGTGGTGCTGAACGACGAGGTCCACGCGGCGCGGGAGGTGACGAAGACTTCCACGTCCCGCCTGCAAACCTTCCGCGCGGCGGATTTCGGCTGCCTGGCCCACGCCGACGGCGACCGTTTGGCTTGGTACCGCCGGCCGCTCCGCCGGGTGGCGCCGGACACGGAGTTCGACCCGCGCGGCCTCCAAGCGCTGCCTCGGGTGGACATCGCTTACACCTACGCCGGATCGGATGGCGCGGCGGTGCAGGCGTTTCGCGCCGCCGGGGCGCAGGGCATCGTTTCCGCCGGCTTCGCGCCGGGCTTCGTGACGCCGGAGGAGAGCGAGGCGCTGGGCGGGGCGGTGGCGGCCGGCATCGTGGTGGTGCAGTCCAGCCGCGCCGGCAGCGGCCGAGTCTTCCCGACCACGCGGCTGCGCGAGGCGGGCTTCCTACCGGCCGACAACCTCACGCCGCAGAAGGCGCGCATCCTGCTGGCGCTCGCCTTGACCGTCACGCGCGATCCGCGCGAGATCGAACGCATCTTCGGCGAGTATTGAACGATGTACCGTCTCGACGTGCTGATCCAAGGCTATCCCGGCAAGTCGCTGTGCCACGGCGGCCTGGGCTGGAGCACCATCGCCCTCCTACGGGGCGGCGGGCGGACCGTCCTGATCGATGTCGGCGCCTTCGCCGTGCGGCCGGAGTTCGCGCGCCAGCTCGCCGCGGCCGATTGCGCGCCGGGGAGCGTCACGGACGTCGTGCTGACCCACGCGCATTGGGACCACTCGGTCAACTACACCCTGTTCCCGAACGCGGACATCTGGATCGGCCGCGCGGAGATGGACTGGGCGACGCAGGAGCCGCCCGGCTTCAACCCGCTGCCGGAACTCTACGTCCGGGACTTGGCGCGGCACCCGCGGCTCCGGCTGCTGGAAGACGGGGACGCCTTCTTGCCGGGCCTCGCCGCGCACCTCGTCGCCGGGCACACGCCGGGCTGCCTGGCCTACCGCATGACGGGCGGCGAAGCGCCGGTGCTGTTCAGCGGCGACGCGGCGAAGAACCGCGCCGAGCTGCTTTCCATGGCGACGGACATGACCATGGACGCGGCCGAGAGCCGGCGTTCCCTGGAACGGATTTGGACGCTGTGGCGCGAGCTGCCGGGCACGCTGCTGGTGCCGGGCCACGACCTGACGATGCGGCTGGACGGGGCAGGGCGGCCGGAATACCTGGGCGAGCGCCGCGCCGGCATCTCCGCTTGGTTCTCCGAGGACCTCCTGGTGACGACGAGCATAGACCTCACCTCGCCAAAGGACTGAATGCCCCCGCCGCCTCGTGCCTGGGTACGCCTCCCTTCGGGGCGGCGGCTCGACCTCCTCTCGCCCACCGCCTTCGACTGGACGGACGAGGACCTCGCCATCGGCCTGTCCCGCACCTTCCGCTGGGGCGGACATTCCGTGTGGCCGGGGGCGCCGCTCTCCGTCGCGCAGCACTCCCTCGCCGTGCTGGCGCTGCGGCGGGACCGCGCCCGACCTCCGCTGAGTGTGGCGGAGCAGCGGCGCGAGCTGCTGCACGACGCCGAGGAGGGCTTGATCAACTTCGACTGCATCTCGCCGCTGAAGCCCTTCCTCGGCGCGGGCTTCGGCGAGTTGCAGGGCCGGTTGCAAGCGGTGGTGGCGCTGCGCTACGCCCTGCCCGCTTGGACGCCCGAAACCAAGCGCGCGCACAAGGCCTGCGACGTGGCCCTCGCCGCGGCGGAGGCCGTCCACGTGGCGGGGTGGACGCGCGAGGAGGTGCGCAGCACCCTCGGCATCCGCGCCGCCGTCATGGAGGACGACCCGCTCGCCGCGCTCGGCGACGAACCGTGGCGGCCCTGGCCGCCCGAGCGCGCGGCGGGGCTGTTCCTGGCGGAGCTGCGGCGGCTGGCCTGAGCGCGGCCCCTTGGCCCCGCCTCCCGATCGGGCTTGGATGCGTCCGGGACGGGAGTACAACGCATGGCCGAGAACGCCTCGGTGCCGATCGCCGGCAACCGCTTCCTGATCGTGGGCGGCGCCAGCCTGGTCGGCTCCGCCACCGCCGCCGAGTTGCTGGACCACGGCGCGGCGGAGGTGGCGCTGTTCGACAACTTCGCCTTCGGCTCCGAAGAGGCCGTCGCGCACCTCCGCGACCATCCGCGGCTCCGGTTGATTCGCGGCGACGTGCTGCGCCTGCCGGACCTGCTGCGTGCGGCCGAGGGCGCGGCCGGCGTGCTGCTGCTCGCGGCCTACATGACCTTGTCCATGGACCGCGACCCGTGGGGCGGGCTCGACGTGAACGTCCGCGGCGTGCAGAACGCGCTGGAGGCCTGCCGCGCCAACCGTGCCCGCAAGGCGGTCTTCGCTTCTTCCAACGCCGTCTACGGCTACGGGCCGGGCGTGTCCGGCGAGTTGGTTGAGACCACGCCCTTCCACAGCCAGGGGGCGCCGCCCGCGGCCATCCTGTACGGCGCGAGCAAGATCATCGGCGAGCAGCTTTGCCGGGATTTCCACCGCAAGCACGGGCTCGACTACGTCGTGTTGCGCTACTCCACCGTGTACGGCGAGCGGCAGCACTACCGCGCCGCCAACGCCCTCTACATCATCGAGACCATGGACCGTGTGCGTCGTGGAGAGGCGCCCCAGGTGTTCGGCGACGGGGGCGAGACCAAGCACTTCGTCTACGTCGGCGACCTCGCCCGCGCCAACCGCATGGCCTTCGAGAGCGCGGCGACGGACGTGGCGGTGAACACGTCCGGTCCGGAGCCGATCACCACCTTGGAGCTGGTGCGGCTCGTCACCGAACTGGCCGGCGGCGGGCCGGCGCCGCGGTTCGTCGGCGAGGAGCCGGGCAAGGTGCGGCTCACCTCCGGCGGCGCCTTCCGCATCGCGCACGAAGAAGCGGAACGCGCCATCGGGTGGCGGCCGGAGGTCGGTATGCGCGAGGGACTGACGCGGCTCATCGCCTGGCGCGACGGCAACGAGGGAGGGACCGGCCGATGATCTCCACGCGGCGCGGAGTCCTCGCGGCCGGCGGCCTGCTCGCCGCCCCGGCCATCGCCCAGACGGCGCGCTACCCCGAACGGCCCATCGAGGTCGTGGTCGGCTTCACCGCCGGCGGCGGCACCGACCTGGACGCGCGCTCCTACGCCCGCGCGCTGGAGCAGCGCATCGGTGGCACGGTGGTCATCAGCAACCGTCCGGGCGCGGGCGGCGAGCTGGCGCTGGGCGCCGTGGCCCGCGCGCGGCCGGACGGGCACACCCTCGGCACCACGAACATGCCGAGCTTTGTCACCATCCCGATCGAGCGGCAGGCGCAGTTCAAGCTGGACGACTTCGCGCCCATCGCCAATCTCGTGACCGACCCGAGCGCCATCACCGGCCACGCCGAAGGGCCGTTCCAAAGCTTGGCGCAGGTGATCGAGCGGGCGCGTGCGGCGCCGGACACGATCACCTTCGCCTCGCCCGGCATCGGCACGGATGACCACCTCCAGTTGGTGCTGCTTCAGGAAGCGGCCGGCGTGCGGCTCAACCACGTGGCCTTCCAAGGCGACCCGCAGCTCCGAACGGCGTTGCTCGGGCGGCAGGTGGACCTGATCGGCCTCAACCTCGGCGCGGTCACGGCGTCGCCGCAGAACATGCGGGTGCTGTCGCAGGGCGGGCCGCGCCGCAGCCGCTTCCGCCCGGACGTGCCGACCCTGCGCGAGTTGGGGTTCGCGGTGGAGATGGCCTCGGAGCGCGGCGTGATCGCGCCCGCGGGCACCCCGCCGGCCATACTCGCGCGGCTGCGCGAAGCGACGGAGGACATCGCGCGCGACCCGGAGTTCGTCCGCGCGCTCGAAGCGCGCTTCACCGAGCCGGCCTTCGAGCCGGGCGACGGCTGGTTCGCGCGGCTGCGGCGGGACGAGGCGACGTACCGCGAGCTGTGGCGGCGCACGCCCTGGGCGCAGCGGTGACGCCGCGCCGCTACGCCGCCCGCCAGTTCAGGCGGCTGAGCAGCCAGTCGCGGTAGGCGAGCGCGGCCTCGGGCGGCGGCGCCAAGGCCGCGGAAAGCAACGGCGCCGCTTCCGCGCCGGACAAGGGGCGCAACCCGGCCGTTGTGGCGGAGCGCGCTTCCTCCTCCAACCAACGGGCGGCGGCGCCGCGCCACAGCGCCACGCGGTCGGCGAGGGTCAGCGCCGGCAGCACCAGCGCCGCGTGTAGCCGCACGGCCGCGGCGGCGGCCTGCACCGCGACGCGCAACACGGTCGGGCCGGACACCATCTCCGACATGCAGGGCACCTCCGCCAGCGCGGCATCGCGCGCCCCGGCCGCGTCGAGCGTGAACCACGGCCGGGCGGAAAGGGCCGCCATGCGGGCGGGCACGTCCGGGCCGTGCAGCAGCACCGCGTCCACGTTCCCGGCCAACAACGCGGCCTCCGCTTGCAAGGGGGCGAGCCCGACCACCGGCACGGCATCGAGGCCCATCATGCCGAGGCCGCAGAGGGCCGCGGCGGCGGGCGAGCCGGCGCCGCCGAGCGCGACGCGGACCGTGCCGAAAGACGCCATGTCCGCGCGGCCGGCAACGACAGCGAGGCCTTCCGCGGCGCAGACCGGCAGCCAACCGGCGGTGTCGAAGCGCACGCGCGGGTCGCCCACCAGCCGCGCCTGCGCGGCCCCGCCGCTCAGCACCAGGAGTGTGCGCCCGTCGGGTTCGACGAGGGCGGCGAAGCGGTTGGCGGCGGTGACGCCGTCCGGGCCGCCGAGCACCTTGCGCTCCACGACCGCCGCCGGCGTTCCGCCGCGCGCGAGGAAGGCGGCCAAGCGGGAAGACCAGCGCTCGTGCGCCCCGTTCTCCGGTCCCGGGACCAGCAGGGTGGCGCCGCCGGGCAGCAGCGCCCGTGCGGCGGGCGCTGGCATCGCGGCGGCGAACCCGGCGGCGGCGATCAGGCGCCGACGGCCGGTCGGCGGGCGGTCAGGCGGCATCGCGCTGCTTCCCCCTCGCGGCGGTCGCGGCGAATCGCCGCGTCACGAATCGTAGCGCAGCAGAGTCTCGCAGGGCAGGTCCAGCCGGGCGCGGCCGTTCAGGAAGGTCAACTCGATCAGCGCCGCGACCGCCGGCACCACCGCGCCCGCCTCCCGCAGCAACCGCACGCCGGCCGCCATGGTGCCGCCGGTGGCGAGCAGGTCGTCCAGCAGCACCACGCGCTGCCCCGGCTCCACCGCGTCGGCCTGGATCTCGATCCGGTCAGTCCCGTATTCCAATGCGTAGTCGAGGCCGATCGTTTCGCCCGGCAGCTTGCCTCGTTTGCGGAGCATGACGAAGCCGAGGCCCAGTTCCAGCGCCAGGGGCGCGGCGATCAGGAAGCCGCGGCTCTCGATGCCGGCGAGCAGGTCCGGCCGGTGCGGGCGGATGGCGCGGCCCAGGCGCGACACGGCGGCGGCCCAGGCCGGGCCGTGCCGCAGCAGGGTGGAGATGTCGTAGAACAGGATGCCCGGCTTCGGGAAATCGGGGACGCCGCGGATGTGCGCGCGCAGGTCCACGTTCTCGTCGTCGAGGGTCGTCGTCGTATCGGGCATGGGCGGGAGGTTAGAGGCGCGGCCGGGCAGCGGCAACGGGGCGCGAAGAGGGCTTGGCCGCGCGGCACCGCCGGGCCATGTGCGAAGGCATGTCGCGCACCGCCATCGCCGTCCCGCTCGGCCTGCTCGGGTTCTTGCTCTACGTGGGCGCGGCGGTGGCGCTGGCCGACCACGTGCTGGCGCTGCACTGGGTGGTGCAGGCGCTGTATTTCGTGCTCGCCGGCATCGCGTGGGCCTGGCCGGCGCAGCGCCTGGTGTACTGGGCCGCGCGGCGCGAACCGCCGCGGCGGGCGTGAACGGCCGCGCCGCTCAAAGGCGCATCAGGTCCTGCCCGAGCACGACTTCCCCGTTGAACGCCCGGCGCGGCTCGTCCGTCCAGGCTTCGTCGGGGATGCGCGGGTTGTCGCCCGGCACGAGGTGGGTGAGCACCAGCTTCTTCACCCGTGCCTCCTTGGCGACGCGGCCGACGTCGTAGGTCGGGGTGTGGCTGGCGATCAGGTGCTCGCGCAGCGTCGCCGCGTTGGGCAGGCTGGCCACGATCGCGTCTATGCCGGGCACGTGGATGACTTCGTGGAGCAGCACGTCCGCGCCGCGGGCGAGCGCGATCAGCCGGTCGTCCGCCGTGGTGTCGCCTGAGAACACGATCGAGCGCCCGGCCGCGTCGAAACGGTAGGCGAAGGCGGGCTCGACGGGCGGGTGGTTCACGAGCGCCGCGGTGACGCGGACCTTGTCGTCCTCGTACACCACGCCGGGCTTGTCGAGTTCCGCCACGTTCAGCAAGGCCCGCGGGTCGGGCCTGCCCTCGTCGGCCATCCGGATGCTGATGTCGCGCTCGTTCAGCTCCCAGAAGAGCTCGGTCATGCGCTTCAGCGGCGGCGGGCCGTAGCTCTCGATCGGGCGGTTCAGGCCGTTGGTCCAGGCTAGGTTGACGACGTTGCCGTATTCGATGTTGTGGTCGTTGTGGTGGTGCGTGATGAAGATCTTGCGGATGCTCTGCAACGGGATGCCGGCCGCGACAAGTTGGCTCGTCACCCGCGGGCCGCAATCCACCAAGTAGGGCACGCCGTCCACCAGGAAGACGTAACCCGGGTTGGAGCGCCCGGGGCCGACCCTGGGTCCGCCCTTGGTGCCCAGGACGATGCACTCCAAACCCCTCCGAGGCGCCGTCGCGGGCGCGGCGCCCTGCGCGGCAGCCTGCATCGGGGCGGAGCCGCGGGACAGGCCGGCCGCGGCGGCCGTGCCGGCGATGAGGCCGCGCCGCCAGAACCTCCAGGTGTCCATGATGCCCTCCATTGCAGGATGGACCCGGCCGAGGGGTCCGAAGCTTCCGCCTTCGCGGAAAAGGGACGCCGACGCTCCTATTCGACCCGGAGGCCGCGCTTGCGGATGAAGTCGCCCCACACGGCGCTGTCGGCCTCCATGCGGCCGCGGATGTCGGCGGCCGTGCCGGCCAGCGGCTCCAGGTGGCTTTCCTCCAGCCGGCGGCGGACGGAGGCGTCCTCCAGCGCGCGGCGGAACGCGGCGTTAAGGACATCCACGGCCGCTCCCGGCATCCCGGCCGGGCCCAGAACCGCAAACCAGCCGGGCATGACCGGCGCGTCCAAGCCGGCTTCGCGCTGCGTCGGCACGCCCGGCAGTTGCGCTATGCGACGCTCCCCCACCACGGCCAACGGCACCACAGCCCCGGCGGCGATCTGCGGCAGGGCGATGCCGAGCACGCTCACCATGGCGTCGGTCTGCCCTGCGACCACGCTCGTCAGCGCCTGGCCGGAGCCGCTGTAAGGCACGTGCGAGAGCCGCAGCCCGGCGCGGTCGGCGATCATCTCCGCGGCCAAGTGGGTGGAGTTGCCGATGCCGGCGGTGGCGTAGGTCACTTCGCCCGGCCGCGCCCGCGCCTGGGCGACGAAGTCCCGCACCGAGGCCATGCCGCTCTGGCGGCTCGCCACGAGCACGAAGGGCGTGTCCGTGACGGGCGCGACGTAGGTGAAGTCCCTGACCGGGTCGTAGGCCAGGTTGGCGTAAAGGTGCGGGTTGAAGCTCAACTGCGACACGCCCGACAGCAGCAGGGTGTGGCCGTCGGCGCGCGCCTGCTTCAGGGCGTTGATGGCTATGAGGCCGTTGGCGCCGGGACGGCTTTCCAGCACCAGCGGCTGGCCGAGTTCCCGCGAAACCGGGTCGGCGAGGATGCGCGCCACGGTGTCGCCGCCGGAGCCCGGCCCTTGCGGCAACACCAGCCGCACCGGCTGGTTCGGGAAGGCGGGCTGGCCGGTCGCGGCGGAGCCGGCCAGCGCGGCGCCGAAGCCGGCGAGGACGGCGGTTCGGCGCCCGATCGCGGGGCGACGCGCTGCCCTCACGACGCGCGCCCGGCCACGCCGGCCCGCCACGGCCGCAGCGGCAGGTCGAGGGCCGACGCGCGCTCGACCCCTCCCCGCAACACGGCGATGCGCGGCGGCCGGCCGTGCGGCACCTGGCCGACGTGGTCCGCGTCCGTTCCCGCGAGGGAGAGCCGGATGCGGCTGCCCGCCGCGAACACCCAGGACACGGGCAGCAGGGGCACGCGGATGCGCTCGGCCCGCCCCGGCACCAGCGGCGCCGCGTCTTCGCGGCGGAAGCTGCGGAAGGGCCAAGCGGCGCGGTACGCGGGTGGGGGCGGCGCTTCCTTGCGGTGGAGGGCGCGCAGCAGCCCCTCGGTGACGTAGCGGACCGTGCCGTCGGCCTCGACTTCGGAGACGTACAGGAACAGGGCGGCGTCGGGCTCGCTGGACTCGATCCACAGGTCGGCGATCCCGTGGCCGGTGAACTCCATCGCTTCCGGCAGCGGGGCGGAGGTCCAGGACGGCAGCCGCGCTTCGCGCTCCCGCCAGTCCGTGTGGTAGTCGCGGCTGTCTATGGCGGCGATGCGCTCGTAGCGCGTGCCCTGGCCGCTGCCCCAGGCGAAGTCCGTTTGGCAAGCGTCGGCGCCCGCCGTGCCAGGTTCTTTCGCCAACGTGCCGTCCGCGTCGAGGTGGAGGCGTTCCACCGTCTCCACCGGCGGCCAAGACGGGGCGGCGTGCCACGCTTCGCCGTGCAGGGCGAAGGCGTGGACGCGCGCTTCGCGCTGAAGCCCGGTGTCGCGTTCCATCAGGTAGTGGTCGAAGAAGCGCAGCAGCTCGCCCATCAGGGCGAACTCCGGCTCCGTCCGGCGCCGCCAGGGCGAGACGTTGCAGCGCGCGCCGTGGTCCCACGGGCCGAGCAACAGGTGGACGGGGTTGTCCCGGAGCGTGAGGAAGCGCGCGATGGCGGAATTGGCGTAGCCCGCGCCGTCCAGCCAGCCGGACACGGCGAGCACGGCGACGTCCGGCCGCAAGCCTTCGCAGTAGGCGTAGGGGCTGATCGAGGCGGAGGAGAAGCCGGGATCGTAGGGCAGCGGCTCTTCCCGGAAGCGCAGGTCGCCCATGAAGTCGGGTTGGCGGAAGTTGCCCAGGTGGCCACGCACGGCCTCGCGCAGCAGCGCGCCGTCCGGGTCCTCCTCGCCTACTGGGGCCGGGCCGGCGTAGTCCGGGTCGGCGTAGTACGACACGTTCCGCAGCAGGTCGCGGCGGTCGTGGTCCATGGCCACCATGAGGTCGTCGTAGGTCTGCGCGAGGCGGTTCAGCAGGATGCCGCCGGGGTAGTAGTGGTCGGTCCAGGTGTCCCAGACGGCGAAGAGCGGCGCGATGGCCTTCACCGCCGGGTGGCCGGTGCTGGCCAGGAAGTCGGCGGCTGCGCCGGGATAGGAGATGCCGGTCGCGCCGATCCGGCCGTCCGACCAGGGCTGGGCCACGATCCAGTCGGCGACCTCCCGGCTGTCCTCGCGTTCGCGGGGCGAGCGGAAGCTGTCGCGGGTGCCGGAGGAGGCGCCGGTGCCGCGCACGTCCACCACCACCAGCGCGTAGCCGCGCGGCACCAGCGCATCGCGGAACTTGGCGGCGTTCGGCGCCACCTCCGCCTTGCCGCCCGGGCGCAGGGCGAAGCGGCGGTAGTACGGGGTGAGCACGACGACGGCCGGCACGGCGGCGGGTGGCACCGCTCCCCCGCGCGCCTGCGGCAGCCACACGTCCACGGCGATGCGGCAGCCGTCGCGCATCGTCAGGTAGCGGGACGTCGGCGCCGAGGGCAGGTCGAACTCCGGCGGGCGGTCCGCCAGGTAGCGGCCGGGCGGCACGCGCCACGCTTCGCTGTGCAGGTCGAGGTCGGACATCCCGCCATCTTTCCGGCGCGGGACGGCGCCCGTCAAACGACGCCGGCCGCGTACCCGTCGCGCTGGGGATCGGCCCCGCCTTCGAGGTGCCCGTCGAACATCGAGATGCCGTGGACGCCGGCGAAGGCGTAGGTGAGATGCGACCGCTTCACCGGGTAGCCCATGCCTTCCAGTGCCCGCTGGGTCGGCCGGGGAATGCGGTTCGAGATGTCTATGATGTCGCTGGTGGCGACGAAGCGCGGCGCCATCACCGCTTCCTGCATCCCCATGCCCCAGTCCAGGACGTTCAGCAGCACCTGGAGCACGCCGAGCGTGATCCAGGTTCCGCCTGGGGCGCCCAGGGTCATCACCGGCGCGTCCCCCTCGAACACGATCGAAGGGCACATGGAGGCGAAGCGCCGCTTGCCGGGCGCGATGGAGCCGGCGCGGCCGGGCCGGGGATCGAACACGCTCATGCAGCCGTTCAGCATGAAGCCGGTGCCGGGCACGATCACGCCGGAGGGGATGCCGAGCGAATGGGTCATCGCCACCACCATCCCGTCCGCGTCCACGCAGGAGACGTGCGTGGTGTGCCGCGGGTCCGCGGCGGCGCTCATGCGGGGCACCGAGACCTTTTCGCCGGCGCGGATGGCGGCGGCGCAGGTGTCGGCGTGGGCGTCGCCCAGCAGGCGGCCGAGCGGCACGGGCACGAAGCGCGGGTCGCCCACGTGGGCGTCCTTGTCGCGCGTGGCGATCTTCATGGCTTCGGCCACCACGCGGATGTACTCCGGGGAGTTGTGGCCGAGGGCGGTGAGGTCGAAGCGCTCCAGGATGCGGAGCATCTCGGCCACCATCACGCCGCCGCCGGGCGGTTGGTTGCCCGCGTAGCGCCGGCCGCGGTAGCCGACCTCCAGCGGCGTTTGCCGCTCCGGCGCGAAGCCGGCGAGGTCCTCGCGCGTCAACAGGCCGCCGTGGCGCCGCATGTCCTCGACGATCGCTTCGGCCAAGCTGCCGGAATAGAGCGCCGCCGCCCCTTCGCGCGCGAGGAGGCGCAGGGTGCCGGCGAGGTCGGGATTGACCACCCGCTCCCCCGGCCGCTTGTAGCCGCCGTCCGGCCGCAGGTAGAGGCGCCGCCCGTCCTCGGACACGCCGAGCTTCTCGCCGTAGTCCATCCGGCCGTACTGCCGTTCGTTCTGCGTGAAGACGGTGTAGACGTGCGGGCGGATGAGCCAGCCCTCCTCCGCGAAGGAGATCGCGGGGGAGAACAGCTCCGGCCAGGGCAAGCGTCCGAGCGCGGCGTGCGCCTCCGCCATCGCCGCGAGCACGCCGGGGACGGTCACGGCCTGGTGGCCGAGTTCGTTGACGTTGCCGCGCAGGATGAAGCCGAAGCCGTCGCGCGTCTCGCCCTCGACCCGGTCGGCCCACATCCCTTCGGTGCAGGCGGCCGGGCACCCGCCCTGCCCGTCCAGGACCAGGTGCGTGCCGGAGCGCGGATCGAACACGTGCAGCACGCCGAAGCCGCCGACGCCCGACATCAACGGGTCCACCACGCCCTGCACGAGCGCGCAGGCGAGCGTCGCGTCCAGCGCGTTGCCGCCGCGGCGGAGCACGTCGGCGCCGGCCTCCACCGCTTCGGGCTGGGGCGCGACGATCATGGCGCGCGGGGTCGGCAAGCGGCGGCTCGGGCGCGGCATGGGCGGGCTCTCCTCGGCTTCGTGGGCGATGGTAGCCGTCGGTCGCGCCGGCCGCACCCACGGGCGACGAGCGGCCGATCTGGACCGGGGCGACCAAACGCCGTCGGCGAGTTCCTGGAGGGCACTTTCGTCGGAATCGAGACATCTTCCACTGCACCGGCCGCATGGTACGGTCCGGGAGCTGGCCTCGGCCCCCCGCCGGACGGGCACGCCGGCCACGACGGCGAGGGCACGCGGGGTCCTCGGCGGCGGTCGGCTACGGCTCGCGCGGGAGGCCCGGCGATGAAGCGCGTTCTCTGGTTGCTGCTTTCGGCTTTGGCCGCTTGGCCCGCCTCGGCGCAGCGAGACCCGGACCACCTCGTGGTCGGCGCCCGAGCGCCGATCGTCTCGCTCGACCCGGCGATGTCGGGCCTCGGCTCCATGCACGGCTACTACCGGCACATCTACGACGCGCTGGTGTTCCGCGACCCGAAGTCGCAGCCGGTTCCGGGCTTGGCGGAATCCTGGCGCGTGGTGGACCCGCTCACCTGGGAGTTCCGCTTGCGCCGCGGCGTCCTCTGCCACGACGGCTCGCCGCTGGACGCCGCCGACGTGGCGGCCACGCTCCGCCGCCTGCCGGCCGTGGTGGGGAGCGACCTGCTGACGGTCAGCAAAATGCGGCCGGTCGCCGAACTCCAGGTGGTCGATCCGCACACCGTCCGCTTCCGCACCCGCGAGCCCTATCCGGGGCTGCTGGCCGCGCTGCCCGAGCTGCACATCGTCTGCGACAGCGTGCCGGCGGACGCCGCCACCGAGGACTTCAACGCCGGCCGCGCCGCCATCGGCTCCGGCCCCTACCGCCATGCCGCATGGGAACGCGGAGCGCGGTGGGAGCTGCAGCGCAACGACGCCTGGTGGGGCGAGCGGCCGGACTTCGGCCGCGTCTCCATCCGCGAGATCACCAGCGACGCGCCGCGCATGGCGGCGCTCGAAGCCGGCGACGTTGACCTCGCCGACTACGTGCCGCCGATGCACGTCGCGCGCTTCGCGGCGAACGAGCGGCTGGAGGTGTTCCGCGCGCCGTCTTCACGCACGATCTTCCTGCAATTCGAGAGCATCCGCGAGCAGACGCCCTTCGCCACCGACCGCGCCGGCCAGCCTCTGCCGCGCAACCCGTTCCGCGACCCGAAGGTGCGGCGCGCGCTCGCCCTCGGCGTCAACGGCGACGCCATCGTGGCGCGGACCATGGAAGGGCTGGCGGTGCGCGCCACCCAGGGCGTGCCGGAGGGCTTCCCCGGCTTCGACCCCGGCATCGCGGCGCCCCGGTACGCGCCGGACGAGGCGCGGAAGCTCCTGGCCGAGGCCGGCTTTCCCAACGGCTTCCGCTTGGCGCTGCACTGCTCCAACAACCGCTACGTCAACGACGGCGCGATCTGCCAAGCGGCGGCGCAGATGCTGGCGCGCATCGGCGTCGAGACGTCGGTGGAGATGCTGCCGACGAGCATTTTCTTCCCCCGCCTGATCCGGCGGGAGTTCAGCGCCCACCTGCTCGGCTGGGGCAACGCCTCCGGCGACGCCGCGACCTTCCTGCGCGACGTGATGGCGAGCCGCGACCAGGCCCAGGGGCTGGGCTCGTGGAACATGGCCACGGCGGACCCGGAACTCGACCGCATGGTGGTCGAGGGCACGGCCGACATGGACCTGGAGCGGCGGGCCGCCAGCATGGCGAAGGCGATGCGGTTGGTGGCGGAGCGCGACTACGTGCTGCCGCTGCACGCGCAGTTGGTGGTGGCGGCGACCCGGCGGGGGCTCGCCTACACGCCCCAGGCGGACGAATCCACGCTCGCCATCGCGGTGCGCCGGCGGTGAGGCCGCGCTTCTCCCGGCGGAGCCTCGGCGCGGCCCTGGCGGGGATCGCCGCCGTCCGGCCGGCCGGCGCCCAGGCCTTCCCCGACCGGCCGATCCGGATGGTGATGCCGTGGCCGCCCGGCGGCGGCACCGACATCCTCGGCCGCGCCCTCGCCGCACGGATGGGGGAGTTGCTCGGCCAGCCGGTGGTGGTGGACAACCGCGCCGGCGGCAACGGCATCATCGGCACCTTGGAGGCGGCGAGGGCCAAGCCGGACGGCTACACGGTCCTGATGGCCACGGCGGACACCCACGCCATCAACCCGGCGGTGCGACCGGCGCTGCCCTACGACGCGCTGCGCGACTTCGCGCCGGTGCTGTGGCTCACCACCCAGCCGCTCAGCCTCTGCGTGCATCCCTCCGTCTCGGCCGCCTCGCTGCCGGAGTTCGTCGCGCTGGCGAAGGCGCAACCGGGGCGGTTCACCTACGCGTCCTGGGGCGCGGGTTCCACCGCGCACATGGCCATGGAGCTGTTCCAGCAGCGCGCCGGCATCCAACTCACGCATGTGCCCTACCGGGGCGCGGCGCCGGCCGTTTCCGACCTCGTCGCGGGGCAGGTGCAGGCCATCTTCACCGGGCCGCTGACGGTGAACCAGATGGTGCCGCAGGGACGGCTGCGCTGCCTGGCCACCGCCGCGGAGACGCGTCCGCCGGTGCTGCCCGACCTGCCGACCTTCGCCGAGTCCGGCTATGCCGGCGTCAGCGGCGGCGCGTGGTACGCCCTGGTGGCGCCGGCCGGCGTGCCCGACGCCGTGCTTTCCGCGGTCCGCGGCGCGGCGGCGGAAGCGCTCAAGGCGCCTTCCGTCCGCGAGCGAATCGCCGGCATCGGCCAGGACGTGGTGGGCGAAGGCGGCGAGGGCCTCGCGCGGCACATGCGGAGCGAGATCGAGACGTGGCGGCAGGTCGTCAAAGCCGCGAACATCGTGGTGGAGTAGCGGTTTCCATGGTCTTCGACACGATCGTGGTGGGCGTGGGCGGCATGGGGAGCGCGGCCTGCTGGCACCTCGCCCGGCGCGGGCGGCGGGTGCTGGGGCTTGAGCGCTTCGACATCCCGCACGCGATGGGCTCCTCGCACGGCGTCACCCGCATCATCCGCCTGCCCTACTACGAGGACCCGGCCTACGTGCCTCTGCTCCGCCGCGCCTACGCGCTGTGGCGGGAGCTGGAGGAGGCGAGCGGCGAAACGCTGCTCGTCATCACCGGCTCGATCGACGCCGGCCCGGAGGACGGCGCGATCTTCAACGGCGCGCTCGGCTCGGCGCGGCTGCACGGCCTGCCGCACGAAGCGCTGACCGGCACCGAAGTCAACGACCGCTTTCCGGGCTATCGGCTGCCCGCGCGCACGCGGGCCGTGTTCCAGCCGGAGGGCGGCTTCGTCCTCAGCGAGCGGGCGATCGTGGCGCACGCGAACGCCGCCATGTCCGCCGGTGCCGTCATCCGGGCACGGGAGCGGGTGCTGGGGTGGGAAGCGCGTCCCGGCGGCGAGGGCGTTGTCGTCAACACAGA
>CADCTL010000304.1 GCA_902805625.1 uncultured Acetobacteraceae bacterium | reverse complement strand
CGCCCCGGCCGCGTCGCCGCGCGGCGGGCGGAGCAAGGCCACCGGCGCGGGGAGGCCGAGGGCGGACAAGCGCGTCTGCATGCCCGTGGACAAGCGGCGCCCCAGCTCGTCGGCCGGCGCGAGCAGGCCGAAGCGCCGCGCTCCGGCGCCCGCGGCGGCGGCCGTGATGCGCTCCGCCTGCTCGGCCGGGGTCAGGCCCAGCACCCACACGCCGCCGCCGGCCTGCGAGGCGTCGTTGGTGAAGGCGAGCATGGAGGCCCGCCCGGATCGCACCGCCTGGGCGGCGCTGGCGGTTTCGGTGAGGGTGAGGGGGCCGGCCAGCGACCGCGCGCCCTGCGCCATGGCGGCGCGGGCCGCTTCCGCCGCGCCCGCCGCGGTGCCGCCGGTGTCGCGCGGCAGCAGCTCGATGCCCGGATCCCCCTGGTCGAACAGCGCCATCTGCGCCGCGTTCAGCAGGGCCTGGCCGAGCTGGCGGTTGGCGCCGGACAGCGGCAGCAGCAGGCCGACGCGCTCCCGCGCCGCGCCCGGCAGCATGGGGGCGGGGATGGCGCCGAGGCGGGCGGGGGGTTGCGACACGCAGGCGGCGGCGGGCAAGAGCAGGGGCAGCGTCGCCAAGCATCGGCGGCGGCCGACGCCGCGCGACGGCGGCATGGAACGGAACGGACCTGGCAAGCGAACCTCCTGAACCCTCTCGGGCGCCCTCTGGGGCCGATGTTGCGCCCGCCGCCGCCGCCGCGGAAGCCGGCGGGGGCGGTCGGCTGACCTTGGTGGCGACGCCCATCGGCAACCTCGGCGACCTGTCGCCCCGCGCGCTGGAGGCGCTGCGCGGCGCCGATGCGGTGCTGTGCGAGGACACCAGGCTGACGGGCGCCCTGCTGGCGCGGCACGGCGTTTCGGCGCCGCTGCTCCCTCTGCACGACCACAACGAGGATGACCAGACCCCGCGCGTCCTGGCGCGGCTGCGCGGGGGGCAGCGCCTTTCCCTGGTTTCGGACGCCGGGACGCCGTTGGTGTCCGACCCCGGCTACCGCTTGGTGCGTGCCGCCATCGCGGCGGGCCTCGCCGTGGGCGCGGTGCCGGGGCCGAACGCGGCGGTGATGGCGCTGACCTTGTCCGGCCTGCCGCCGCAACCCTTCCTGTTCCTGGGCTTCCTGCCGCCGCGGGGCGGCCCGCGCGCCGCGGCGCTGGCGGGCGTGCGGGCGGCGGAGCGGGCCGGGCTTTCGGCCACGCTCGTCTTCTACGAGGCCCCGCACCGCTTGGCCGAGGCCTTGTCGGCCTTGGCGGAGGCGTTCGGGGGCGAACGCCCGGCGGCGGTGGCGCGCGAGTTGACCAAGCGCTTCGAGGAGGTGCGCCGGGGCGGCTTGGCGGAGCTGGCGGCGCACTACGGCACGGAAGCGGCGCGCGGCGAGGTGGTGGTCGTGGTGGGGCCGGCCCCGGAGGAGGCGACCGGGGAAGCGGAGCTGGACGCGCGGCTCCGCGAAGCGATGGCGGCCGGCCTGAGCGTGCGCGACGCGGCGGCGGCCGTGGCGGAGGCGACGGGGTTGCCGCGGCGGCAGGTCTACGCGCGGGCCTTGGAAGCGGGGCGCGCGCGGGGCGGGGGCGGCTAGGTCCGGCGTCGGCCGGATCGCGGGCATCGGTCGAGGGTTCAAGAGGGAAAACCCAATCAGGAATCGCCGCTGCGGGCGGGGAGCGGACTTCGAGCGGTCGGCCCTGTTCCGCGGACGACCTCTGCGGATCAGGCGCAGCGGAACCTTTCCAAAGGGCCCGGTGCCGCCTGAGCCTCAAGGCGGCTGCTGCCGTTGCCCTTGGTGCGTTCAGGCCTCGTCGATCATGGCGCGGATCTTGTCCGCGAGCGCGTCCAAGGCGAAGGGCTTGGTCATCATCCCTGTGCCCGGCTCGAGCACGCCGTTGCCGACCGCGGCGTTGTGGGCGTAGCCGGTGATGAACAGCACCTTCAGCCCGGGCCTGGCTTCGCGCCCCGCGTCGGCGAGCTGGCGGCCGTTCAGGCCGGGCAGGCCGACGTCGGTCACCAGCAGGTCGACGCGCGCGTCCGATTGCAGGACGCGCAGGCCCGACGGGCCGTCGGCGGCCTCCACCGCCGCGTAGCCGAGCCCCGCCAGCGTCTCCAGGATGAGCATGCGCACCACCGCCTCGTCCTCTACCACGAGCACCGTCTCGCCCGCGTCGGCGCGCGGCGGCGCGTCCTTGGGGCCGGCGGCGCCGGCCTCGGCCTTCTCGAGGCCGCCCCGGTGCCGGGGCAGGTAGAGCTTGAAGGTCGTGCCTTGCCCGGGCTCGCTGTGGACCCGCACGTGGCCGCCGGACTGCTTGACGAAGCCGTAGAGCATGGACAGGCCGAGCCCCGTGCCTTGGCCGAGCGGCTTGGTGGTGAAGAAGGGCTCGAAAGCCCTCTCCGCCACCTCCGGTGTCATGCCGGTGCCGGTGTCGGTGACGCGGACCGCCACGTACTGCCCCGGCCCGACCTCGCCGCCCTGGGCCCGGGCGTAGGCCTCGTCGAGGTGGGCATTCGCGGTCTCGACCGTGAGCCCGCCGCCCTCTGGCATGGCGTCGCGGGCGTTGATGGCCAGGTTGAGGATCGCGCTTTCGAGTTGGTTGGGGTCGCACAGCGTCGGCCACAGGCCGCCGGCCAGCACCATCTCCAGGCCGATCGCGGGGCCGAGGGTGCGGCGCAGCAGGTCCTCCATCCCGGCCACCAGCCGGTTGGCGTCCACCGGCTTGGGGTCGAGCGGCTGGCGGCGGGCGAAGGCGAGCAGGCGCTGCGTCAGCGCCGCGGCGCGCTGGGCCGAGGTGATGGCGGCTCCCGTGTAGCGTTCGAGCCCTTCCGTGCGGCCGGCGTCCACGCGTCGCTGCAGGATGGCGAGCGCGCCGACGATGCCGGTGAGCAGGTTGTTGAAGTCGTGGGCGATGCCGCCGGTGAGCTGGCCCACCGCCTCCATCTTCTGCGCTTGGCGCAGCTGCTCCTCGGCGCGCTCGCGCTCCGCCGCTTCCGCCTCGAGGGCGCGCGTCCGCTCGCGCACCCGGTCTTCGAGCGTCTCGTTGAGGCGCCGCATCGCCTCCTCGGCGGCGCGCTCCTCGGTGACGTCCACGAGCATGCCGTCCCAGACCAGCGAACCGTCCGGCACCTCCCGCGGGGCCGAAGCGATGCGGCACCAACGGACCTCGCCGGTGTCGGCGCGGACCAGGCGCGCCTCGGCCTCGAAGGGCGCGAGGTCCCGGATGGCGGCCTCCTCGGCCGCGGCGAGGCCCGCGCGGTCTTCGGGGGCGATGGCCCCGTACAGAGCGCCCGGGTCCGCCAGCGCCGCCTCGGCGGAAACGCCGGTCAGGCGCTCGCAGCTCCGGGCGAGGTAGACGAAGCGGCGCCCGCCGCCGTCGCGTTGCATGGCGATCTGGTAGACCATGCCGGACGGCAGGTTGTCGGCGAGCGCCCGCAGGCGTCCCTCGCTCTCGCGCAGCGCCGCCTCGGCCAGCTTGGCATCCGAGACGTCCACGTTGCAGCCGGTGTAGCCGAGGAAGGCCCCGGCGTCGGAAAGGCGCGGCACCCCCTCGCAGCGCAGCCAGCGGACCGCGCCCTCCTTGTCCCGCACCCGCACCTCGGCCCGGACCGGGCGCCGGGCGCGGAAGGCATCGAGGAACCGGGCGGAAAACCCTTCCAGGTCGTCCGGGTGGACGACGCGCCGCCAGCCGTCCCCGAGCATCTCCGAGGCGGGTCGGCCGAAGAGGTGGTCGTGGTGCATGTTGGCGAAGGCGACCCGGCCCTCGGTGTCGGTCATCCAGATCAACGCCGGCGCGCTGTCGGCCATGTTGCGGAACCGCGCTTCGCTCTCCCGCAACGCCGCCTCGGCGCGCCTCCTCTCGGTGGTGTCGGTCGCCTGGATGACGAAGAACCGCAGCCCGCCCTCCGGCCCCCGCACCGCCGTGACGGCCGCGTCGGCGGTGCGGACCTCCCCTCCGGCGGCCTGGTACTGGTCCTCGGACAGCACCGGCCCGTCGGTCCGCGCGGCCTCCGCCAAGCGGCCCGGCCATGCCTCGCGCATGGCGGGCAGCCCGGCCCAGAAGGGCGTGTCCCAGAACGGGCGTCCGACCACCTGGTCCCGGGCGAGCCCCGCGGCGCGGAGCGGCAGCCCGTTGATCTCGAGCGTGACGCCCTCGGGTGAGAGGACGGCCATGAACTGGAACTGCTGGTCGAAGACGCCGCGCAAGCGCGCCTCGCTCGCGCGCAGCGCCCGTTCGGCGGCGTCGCGGGCGGTCTCGTCGCGCAGCGTCAGCACGGCGCCGGCCCGGGCGCCGTCCGGGCCGCGCACCGGGCGGGCGCTGCCGGCC
>CADCTL010000303.1 GCA_902805625.1 uncultured Acetobacteraceae bacterium | reverse complement strand
ACGCTCGGCCGCGCCGCCGCCAGCACCCGCGGCAACGCGGCCGAGATCGCGGCCTGGGCGCGGGAAGGGGGCATCGGCTCCGTCCGCGTGGTGACGGCGGGCTACCACATGCCGCGCGCGCTCCTGGAGCTGCGCCGGGCCATGCCGCCCGACGCGGCGCTGCTCCCGCACCCGGTGGTGCCGGCGTCGCTCCGCGCGCCCGCCGCGGGGCCGCGGGTGTGGCGGCTGCTGGCCGGCGAATACCTGAAGCTGATCGGCGCTTGGCTCGGCCTCGCGCGGCCGGGCGCCGATCGGGGGCTTGCGCGGCCCGGCGCCGCGACGCAGGAGGCGCCGCCATGACGTGGCTGCGCTCCGTGCTGTTCAACGCGTTCTTCTTCGGCTTCGGCGCGACCTACGCGACGCTGATCCTCCCTTTGATGCTGCTGCCGCGGCGCTGGCTGATGCCGGCGATCCGCTTCTGGGCCGGGTCGGTGGTCTGGGGCCTGCGGGTGATCTGCGGCGTGCGGCTGCGGGTGACGGGGCGGGAGCACCTGCCGACGGGCGGCGCGGCCCTGATCGCGGCCAAGCACCAGTCGGCCTTCGACACGATCGTCTGGCTTTGGCTGCTGCCGGACACGGCCTACATCGTGAAGCGGGAGCTGCTGCGGATCCCGGTCTGGGGCTGGCTGATGTGGGGCAGCGGCCAGATCCCGGTGGACCGCTTGGCGGGCGCCAGCGCCATGCGCCACCTGCTGCGGAAGGGGCGAGAAGCGGCGGCCGAGGGCCGGCAGTTGGTGATCTTCCCCGAAGGCACGCGCGTCCCCCCCGGCGAGTACCGGCCCTACCAGCCAGGCATCGCGGCGCTGGCCGCCGCCACCGGACTGCCGGTGGTGCCGGTCGCCACCGACAGCGGCCTGCGCTGGGGGCGGCGCGCCTTCTACAAGCGGCCGGGGGTGCTCAACATCGCCGTGCTGCCGCCCCTGCCGGCGGGCCTGCGGCGGGACGCCCTGCTGCGGCGACTGGAGGAGGTGATCGAGCCGGCGACGCAGCGCCTGATGCAGCGCGGCGCTGTGGATAATTCCGTGGATTGAGCGCGGGACGCGGTTCGTCCAGGACTCCAAGAAGACCGACCAAGCCGCTGCGAACGGCGGGTTTTTCCAACATACACCGTTCTGGAACGAATCCGTCCACAGCCCTGCTTGCCTGTAAAGCATTGATATTTCGTGGGTTTCAGGATCTTGGTCCCGGAAGGGGCTCCCCGGGTCCTTTTGGGGCGGCGAAACGCCCGACCGGGACGGCGCTTCCAAACCCGCGCTGTGGATGAACGAAGGGAAAACGCCGGCTCAAACCGGCGGCAGCAACGCGGCGATCCGGTCGAGGCCCGCGTCGCGCACGCCCATCGCGCGCAGGTGCGCCACCGTGTTGAGCAGGTATTCGCGGTTGCAGCCCATCTGCCCGCGGCCCTGCGCGATGGCCGCCGCCGCCGCGTCCGCTTCCGGCCGGCAATAACTGGGGCGGGTCCGGTCAACGACGAAGGCGACGGCCCGCACCTCGCGCCCGCCGTCCAGCAAGGTGACGCGGAGCACCCGGCGCTTGTACACCGCCTCCTCGCTCCGCGGCATCTCACGCTCTTGGAGGTAGTCCAGCACGGCCGCCGCGTCCCGCTCCGGCACCCGGAAGGCGACGCCCCGGCAGGCGCCGCCGCGGTCCAGGCCGAGCACCAGGCCCGGCGCCTCCGGCGTGCCGCGGTAGCTCCGGCTCCAGATGCAGAAGCGGCGGTGGTAGCCGCGCAGCAGGGCCGGGTGCATGGCGGAGTACGGGAAGCCGGGCCGCCAAATCAGGGAGCCGTAGGCGAAGACGTAGAGGCTGCCGTCGGCGTCGAGGGGCAGCGGGGCGGGAACGGGCATGCGCGGTTGGAGCTTACCGGACCGCAGCGGAATTCGCGCGCGGTGCGGGGCGCGCCTATACCGCCCGGCACGATGCCCGCCAAGCCAAGACCCGCGCGGGGGCGGAGCGGCGGGTTGCGGCGGGCCGGGCGGCTCGCCGGCGGCGCCCTGCTCGCCATCGCCCTGCTCGCCGCCGGCGGCCACGCGCTGCTGTGGCTTTGGCTGTGCGGCCAACTGGAAATGGGCTTCAATGCCTGGGCCGCGGTCCGCCGCGCCGAGGGCTGGCGGGTGGAACACGAAACGCCCGCGCGCGGCGGGTGGCCCCTCTCCGCCGCCCTGACGGTGCCGGAGTTCCGCCTGCAAGGGGGCGCCGGCCTCCTGCCGGGCGGGGTGGACTGGCGGCCGGACACGCTGGTGCTGCGCGTGTCTCCGCCGCGGTTCGACCGGCTGGCGGTCGAGGCGCCCGGACGCCACCGCCTGCGCCTGGGCGGGGCGGCACTGCCCTTCACCGCCGGCCAGTTGAGCTTGGCGCTGCCCATCGAGGGCGATGCCGCGCCGCGCGAAGCGGCCGCGGCGGCGCAAAGGCTGCGCTTCGACACGCCGGCCGGCGGCGTCGAGGTGCGCGCCGCCTCGTTAGACTTCGGGACGCGCGGCGGCGGCCGGAACGAGCCCGCGACGACGCTGCGCGTGTCGGCCGCCGACTTGGCCTTGCCGGCCGACCTGCCCGGCACGGCGCGGCTCGGGCGCGCGGTCGAGCGGATCGGACTGGACCTCCTGCTGACCCGGCCCGTGCCGCCCGGCCGCGACCCGGCCCGGCGGGCAGCGGCGTGGCGGGACGACGGCGGCGCCCTGGAAGTCCAGGCGCTGAACACGCGCTGGGGCGAAGCGGCCGCTTCCGCGACCGCGACCCTCACCCTGGACGGCGCCCTGCAGCCGACGGGCACGGGCACGCTGCGGCTGGGGGGAGGGGAAGCGTTGCTGGACGCCGCCGGCGACACCGGCCTCTTGTCTCCGTTCGCCGCCGCCGCGGCCCGCATCGCCCTGCGGACGCTGAACCGCGCGCCGCCCGGGGGCGGCCCGGCGCAGGCGGAGCTGCCGCTGGTCCTCAGGGACCGCTCGCTCAGGCTCAGCGGCATCTCGGTGGCCCGCTTGCCGGCCTTGGAGTGGGGCGCCCCGGCACCGGAGTGAGGGCCCGCCTCCGCCGCCCGCGCCTTCGCCCTCGCGCCGCGATTGGGCCTTGGAAAACCCCGCCGCCCGCGCCTAGTATGTCAGCGATGCAGCATCTTCGGCTCCTTTCCGCGCGAATTACCGGCCCGGCCGCCTGAGCCGCGCCGCGGGTAGCGGCGCGCGCCGCGCCGCCGGGTAGCCATTCCCCCTCGCGCCCCTGCCGGAGCCCGCTGTTCCATGTCCGACGCCGTTCTGTCCAACTCCGCCGTCTTCACCAGCTTCCACGTGCTGGCGGACACCTGCCCCGGCCTGCTGCCGCGGCTGCTGCAACCCCTCGCCAAGCGCGACCTCGTGGCCGATGCCTTCCACGCACGGCGCGAGGGCGACGTGACCCACGTCGAAATGGCGTTGCACGCCATGCCGGCCGAGATGGTGCATCTGGTCGCCGGCAACCTCGGCCAAGTGGTGGGCGTGCGGGAGGTGCGGGTGCAACACGGGCGGGAGATGTTGCTCCGCGCCGCTTAAGCGGCCGGACGGCGTTGGCACCGGCGGCGGCGCGTCCCCATCTGAGCGGCAACCAAGATCGGGACAGCCGCCCATGCTGTGGGACGCCTTGCCGAGCGCGCTCGACTTAGCGCGCTTCCAGTTCGCCTTCACCGTCACCTTCCACTTCCTGTTCCCGGCCTTCACCATCGGGTTGGCGAGCTACCTCGCGGTGCTGGAAGGCCTGTGGCTGTGGACGGGGCGCGAGGCCTACCTCGACGTGTTCCGCTACTGGCTGAAGGTCTTCGCCGTGGCCTTCGCCATGGGCGTCGTCTCGGGCTTGGTGATGTCGTACCAGTTCGGCACCAACTGGTCGGCTTTCGCGGACCGCACGGGGCCGGTGCTCGGGCCGGTGATGGCCTACGAGGTGTTGACGGCGTTCTTCCTGGAGGCGGGCTTCCTCGGCGTGATGCTGTTCGGCCTCGGGCGCGTCGGGAATCGGCTGCACTTCGCGGCCACCTGCCTCGTCGCCGTGGGCACGCTGATCTCGGGCTTCTGGATCCTCTCCGCCAACTCTTGGATGCACACCCCGGCGGGCTTCTCCATCGGGCCGGACGGGCGCTTCATGCCGGAGGACTGGTGGGCGATCGTCTTCAACCCGTCCTTCCCGTTCCGCTACCTGCACACCATGACCGGCGCCTTCCTCACCACGGCGATGATCGTGGGCGCGGTGGGCGCGTACCACCTGCTGCGCGAGCGCCGCGACATCCTCGGCCGCAAGAACGAGCGCGCGCGCATCATGTTCTCCATGGCGATGTGGATGGCCACCGCGGTGGCGCCGGCG
>CADCTL010000302.1 GCA_902805625.1 uncultured Acetobacteraceae bacterium | reverse complement strand
TGCCGGGGACGCTGCCTATGCGCGCCGCCGCGGTGTCGGTGGTTCAAGCGACCAAGGCGCGTACCGGATGGCGCCGGCGATGGCGGCTAACCGCTCGCGTCCCCGTGTCGGTCAGACGCCGGCGTAGACCAGCTTCGTGAACCCGGCGGGACTCACGGCGAACCGGCCCCACTTGGCGTCGTATGCGGCGGTTGGCCTGGCTGCCACGGTCTCGTCCGGCGACCGTCCCTGCTTCTTGAGGGCCGCCACCTTCTCACGGGTCGCCACGAGCATGTCGCGGTAGTCCTTGAGTTCCGACCTGCTGCTGGCCGGACCGTGGCCGGGTATCACGATCGTCCTGTCGGTGGCGGCGGCCAGGTTGGCTTCGGTCGCGCGGATCGTCCCGTCGAGGCTGCCGCCGGTCGAGTAGTCGATGAAAGGGTAGAACCCGTTCCAGTAGGTGTCGCCGGTGTGCAGGACATCGGCTTCGGAGAAGGCGACGGAGATGTCGCCGTCCGTATGCGACGCCCCATAATGCTTCAGCGCGAGGGTCGCACCGTTCACCTTGACCGTCTTCTCGGTGGAGAACACCTCGGCCGGCACGGCGCCTGCTGGCGACGGCGGGAAGGTGTAATCCCAGTCCTCGACCCGCGTGGCCTCCGCGAGATGCTTGCGGGTGTTCTCGTGGGCGAGGATGGCCGCGCCCTCCTGGTGCAGCCATTCATTCCCGTCGGCATGGTCGAAGTGCCAGTGGGTGTTGATCACAAGCCGGACCGGATCGCCGCTGAGACTCGCGAGGGCCTCCTTGATGCGGGGACGCGACGCGGTGATGCCGGCATCGACGAGGACCTTGCCATCGGGTCCCGTGAGCACGCCGATGTTGCCGCCCGACCCCTCGAGCATGCTCACACCGCCGCGCAGCTTCTGGACCTTGATCGGCGCCTCGGCGGCCGAGGCCCGCATGCCGTCGACGACGTTGCGGGCCTGGGCGAAGGCCTCGCCCGGCGACAGCCAGCCTCCCGTGGCCGCGAAGGCCGACGAGCCGATGCAGCAGAGGCAGAAGCCGCGGCGTTTGAGGCGTGGGCGATGTTCGCGGGTCATGGTGTTATCCTCGGCCGTTCCGAAAGGGGGAAGGACGGACACGTCGGCGACAGGAGTGCGGCCAAGCGCTCCGTTCACCTACTGCTCCGTTCACCCCCTGATGAAGTCGATCAGGTCCCGGTTCAGCCGGTCCTTGTGGGTCGTGGCCAAGCCGTGGGGCGCGCCCTCGTAGATCGTGAGCTTCGCATCGGGGATGATTTTCGAGGACCGCAGGGCCGAGTTGGCGATGGGGACGACCTGGTCGTCGTCGCCGTGGATGACGAGCGCCGGGACGTCGATCTTCTTGAGATCCTCGGTGAGGTCGGTCTCGGACCACGCCTTGATGCCGAGGTAGGACGCCGGAAAGCCGGCCATCATGCATTGCATCACGAACTGCTCGCGCACGCCCTCCGACACTTTGGCGCCCGGCCGGTTGTAGCCGTAGAAGGGCAGGCTCAGGTCCTTCCAGAATTGTGTCCGATCGGCGAGGACGTTCGCGCGGAGCTGGTCGAACGTCTCCAAGGGCAGGCCGCCCGGGTTGGCTTCCGTCTTGAGCATCAAGGGCGGGATCGCGCCGATCAGGACGGCCTTGGCCACCCGTGACGTGCCGTGCCGGCCGATGTAGCGCGTGACCACCCCGCCGCCCGTGGAATGGCCGACATGTACGGCGTCCCGCAGGCCGAGCGCTTCCACCAGCTCGGCGAGGTCGTCGGCATAGGTGGTCAGGTCGTTGCCGTCCCACGATTGACCGGACCGGCCGTGCCCGCGGCGGTCATTGGCGACGCAGCGGTAGCCGTTGCTGGCCAGGAAGAACATCTGGTCTTCGAACGCGTCGGAGGAGAGGGGCCAGCCGTGGCTGAAGACCACAGGCTGCCCCGCGCCCCAGTCCTTGTAGTAGATGCGGGTGCCGTCGCGGGCGCTGATGGTGTCCATGGTTTTGCTCCTCCGATTGCTCTTTCGATTGGTCGGACCTGCGGACGACGCGGTCTCCGCACCCGCCCTGTTTGTCGCCCACACGGCCGCGGCGACCCAGGCGGCGCTGAGCAGCAGGGTCCGGCGCGAGTTGGTCGCCTCGGCGGACGGGTCTTGGTCCGTCATCGGCCACGCTCCTCGTGCCGCGATCGACGCTCGTGGAACCTGCGGCAGCGCTTCGCCCGAAGGCAGCCGTGCCCAGAGAGTCACCGCCGAGGATCGCCAGCGCAGAGGCATTCCCGTTCGCAGCGTCGGGCACAGGATGGGCGGGCGCGGCCCTCGCCGCGAGTTAATGGGTGCAAACGCGCGTAGAGAAACGCGTAAGGGCGCACGACCCGCGCGGCGCCCGCCCCGGCTCCCGGACTTCCACGAACCGGCTACGCGTCGGCCGCGCGGCCGAGCTCCTCCAAGAGGCCCGTCGCCCGCAGCAGGTCCGCCGTCCCGAAGCCTTCCTCGAACCGCGCGCGCACCGGGGCCAGCAGGTCGCGCGCTTCCCGGTGGCGCCCCTGGCCGCGCCACAGCCCCGCGAGGCTGGTGGCCGACCGCAGCTCCCACGACAGCGCGCCCTGCCCGCGCGCGGTGCGCAGCGCCTCTTGGAAGGCCGCCTCCGCCGCCGAATCGGCGCCCGGCGCTCCCCGAGCCGCCAGCGCCTCGCCCCGGAGGCGCTGCAGCTCCGCGAGGCACCAGCCCTCCCCGGTCCGCGCGCACCGCTCCAGCGCCTCCTCGACGGCGGCGAGCGCCTCGTCCGCCCGGCCCGTCCCGGCGAGGCCTCGCGCCAGCGCTCCCAGGAACGCCGTGAGGTACTGCGCGAACCCGACCCGCCGGAGCTCGTCGATGGCCGGCTGGAGGAGCCGCAGGCCCGCGCCGGGGTCGCCGCGCCGGACGAGCAGCTCCCCCTCGTAGCAGTCGGCGTAGGTGTGCCAGACGTCGAGCGCGTGCTCCGCCGTGCTCCGGCGGAGCATCGCCGCGAAGCGCCCCGCCGCCGCGAGGTCGCCCACCAGCAGGGCCACCGGGCACGCGGCCTGGGCGAGCGCGTTGCACAGCGTCAGGGCGTGCCCCATCGACAGGGCGTCCTCGACGTTGCCCTCGACCTCCCGCATCGCGCGGTCCGGGAGGCCCTGCAGCCAGAGGACGCGCGCCAGCGTGATCCGCGCCGTCGCCCGCTGGTCGAACTGGAAGCGCACGGCGTGCGACCGCCGGACGGGGGCCACGTAGCGGCCGAGCACGCGCTCGATGCGCTCCCGCGCCCCGGCCTGGTCGCCCAGGAAGTGCAGCGACGCGCCGGCCATCCGGTCGCCGACGAGCCGGTCGGCCGGGTCGGGCGCGCGGGCGGCGAGCGCGCGGAACCTCTGCGCCAGCGCCAGCGACTCCCGGAACTCCCCGTGGTTCTGGCGGTCGGCCCAGAGCGCCCAGAGCGCGCGCAGCTGGTAGTCGGCGTCCCCCAGCCCCTCCGCGAGCCCGAGCGCCGTCCTCCAGGCGGCCGCGCTGCGCTCCACCCCCGCGGCCGCGTACATCTGCAGCCATCCCAGCGCCGCGCGGAGCCGCATCCCGCGGCGCCCGTCCCGGTCCGGGCCCGTCTCGAAGGCGGCGAGCGCCCGCTCCACCCGCCCGAGCCCCTCGTCCACCAGGGAGAGCTGGCACCACAGGGGCACGGCGGCGACCGTGAGCACCACGCCCACGGCGGCGTCCCCGCCCGGCGAGAAGGCCCAGTCCAGGGCCGCGCGGAGGTCGTCGATCCGCCGGGCGTAGGCGGCGAGCCACTCGGCCGTCGGGCGCGTGTCCCATTCGGCCTCGGCCCGCTCGAACAGCCGCCGGTGGTGCTCGGCGTGGCGACGCGCGCAGTCCTCGGCCTCGCCGCTCTCGTCGAGCCTCTCCCGCGCGTAGGCGCGCGTCGTGTCGAGGAGGCGGTAACGCATGCCGGCGTCGCCGACCTCCGCCGCGACGAGCGACTTGGCCACGAGCGACGCCAGAAGGCCGCCGACCTCCGGCGCGGCGACTTCTCCGCCCGCGGCCACCTCGCGCGCCGCCGCCGGCGTGAAGCCGCCGTTGAAGGCGGACAGGCGGCGCAGGACCGTCCGCTCGGGCCCGGGGAGGCTCCCGTGGCTCCAGTCCAGCGTCGCCCGCAGCGTCTGGTGGCGGGGCAGCGCCGTGCGGCGGCCGCGCGTCAGCACGCGGAAGCGGTCGTCGAGGCGGGCCGCCAGCTCCCGCAGCCCCAATGAGTCCACGCGGCCCGCCGCCATCTCGATCGCGAGCGCGATGCCGTCCAGCCGGTGGCAGATCTCCGCGACGACCGGCGCCTCGGCGTCGGCGAGCTCGAAGCCGTCCACGCACGCCGACGCGCGCTCGACGAAGAGCTGC
>CADCTL010000301.1 GCA_902805625.1 uncultured Acetobacteraceae bacterium | reverse complement strand
GTGCAGGTCACCGACGTGGTCGCGCTCGGGCAGCGGACCTGCGAGGGGATGCTCTTCACCGACAGCTTCTACTGGGACATGACTGAGGCGACGCGCGCCTGGTCGCGGCGCTACATGGCGCGCATGACGACCCCGCCTGGCCTGCAGCACGCCGCCGTCTACACCGCGGTGACGCACTGGCTGAAGGCGGTGAGGGAGGTCGGCTCCACGGACGGGGACGCGGTGGCCGCGAAGATGAAGGCCACGCCGGTGAACGACATGTACAACACGGACGTCCAGGTCCGGGAGGACGGCCGGACGATGCACGTGATGTACCTCTGGCAAATCAAGCCGGAGGCCGAGGCGAAGCACAGATACGACTTCTGCAAGCCGGTCTCGACCATAGCGCCCAACGACGCTTGGCGGCCGCTGGGAGAAGGCGGCTGCCCGTTCGTGCGGAGCTGAGCGGAGGGATGGCCATGCGCCGCTCCCGCCGCCGCGTCCTCTCGTCCCTGCTTTGCGCGCCGATCCTCCTCCCGCCGGCAAGCGCGCAGGACGCGGGCGCCGCAGCGTTCCCGAGTCGCCCGCTCCGCATGGTGGTGCCCTTCGCGCCGGGCGGATCGGCGGACATCGTCGCGCGCATCACGGCGCAGGGCATGTCGGAGGCGCTCGGCCAACCCGTCGCGGTGGAGAACCGCGGCGGCGGGGGCGGCGTGATCGGCTCGGAGGCGGTGATCGCCGCGCCGGCCGACGGCTACACCCTGGCCTTCCACACCGCGTCCTCGGCCGTCCTGAACGCCGGGCTGTACCGCAACCTCCCCTTCGACATTCGCCGCGCCTTCGCGCCCGTCTCGCTCGTGGGTCTGATACCGAACGTGGTCGTGGTGAGCCCGCGCCTGCCCGCCGCGACGCTGCGCGAGCTGGTCGAGCTGCTGCGGCGCGAGCCGGGGCGCCGCACCTACGCCTCGTCGGGCCCCGGCACCATCACCCACCTCTCCGGCCACATGCTCGCCGACATGGCGGGCGGAGCCATGGTCCACGTCCCCTATCGCGGCTCGGGACCGGCCAACGCGGACCTCATGGCGGGGCGGATCGACGTGATGGTGGACACCCTGTCGAGCACGATCCCGTTCGTCCGCGCCGGCCAGATGCGCGCGCTCGCCGTCAGCTCGCGGGAGCGCAGCGCCGCGCTGCCGGACGTGCCCACCGCCGCCGAGGCCGGACTGCCGGGCTACGAGAGCTACAACTGGCACGCCGTCTTCGTGGCCGCCGGCACGCCGGCCGCGGTCATCGCGCGGCTGGAGCGGGCGGCGCGCGCCGCGGTCGCCTCGCCTGCGACCAACCGCCGCTTGGTGGAGGCCGGCGTGGAGCCGCGCGGCACGACGGCGGCGGAACTCGAAGCTTTCTGGGACGCCCAGATGAAGGTCTGGATCCCCATTGTGCGCTCCTCCGGCGCCACGGTGGAGTAGCCTATTCGAGCTGCGCCCCGGACACCGCCACCAAGTCCCGCCACACCGGGTCCTGCCGTCGGATGAAGTCCGTGAAGCCTTCGGGGCTCTCGTCCGTGACGGCGCTGAAGCCCAGCGGCAGCAGCTTGTCGGCGTAGTCGGGCGTCCGGGCCGCGGCCACCGTCGCCGCGTGCAGCCGCCGCACCGCCGCCGGCGGCGTGCCTGCGGGGACGGAGATGCAGTACCAGAACTCCATGTCCATGTCGGTGCCGGGCAGCAGCTCCGCCATGCCCGGCACGGCCTCCAGCCCCGGTACGTAGGTGACGCGCTTGGCGCTGCCCACCGCCAGCGCCCGCAACCGGCCTTCGCGCACGTGCGGCACGATGGCGGGCATGCCGTCAAAGATCAGGTCCAGGTTGCCCGCCAGGAGGTCGTTCAGCGACGGCGCGAGACCCCGGTACGGCACGTGCGAGATCTCGATCCGCGCCTCCTTGGCCAGCTTCGACAGCGACAGGTGGCTGACCGTGCCGAGGCCGGAGTTGCCGGCGCTGATCTTGGCCCCGGACCTGCGCGCCGCCGCCACCATGGACGCGAAATCGGGCCACGGCCGGTCGGCGCGCGCCACCAGCAGCGTCGTGCCGACCGAGACACGGGACACGTGCGCGAAGTCCCGCAGCGCGTCGAAGGGCATCGCGCCGCGGTACAGGTACTTGTTGGCGCACAGGATGGTCGCGCCGCCCAGGAAGGCGGTGTGGCCGTCGGGCGCCGCGCGGGCGACCGCCTCGGCCGCGATGTTGCCGCCCGCGCCCGGCCGGTTCTCGACCACCACCGATTGGCCCAGCAACGGTGCCATGTGCTCGCCGAGCAGCCGCGCGGTGATGTCCGCCGCGCCGCCGGGCGGGAACGGCACGACCACCTTCACCGGCCGGTTCGGGAAGCCCTGCGCCCTCGCCGCCGCGGGCAGGGCGAGGCCCGCGGCGAGCAGCGCGGCGCGGCGCCTCACGCGGAGGGCTCCAGGTCGAGCCGGACGGCGATGCCTTCCAACCCCTCCGCCGCGGGATAGCGGCGCATCACCTCTGGGTCGTGGCCCGGCACGATGTGCCTGGGTGAGGGCGCCAAGGCCCGCAGCCGGTCGAAGCCTTCCAGCATGTCGCCGACGTGGAAAGCGGTGGTGAAGGGGCGGCCCTTCTCCATGTTCTCGTAGAAATGGGACACGTCGGAGGCGAGCACGACCGGGCCTCGCTCCGTGCTGACCCGCACGCATTGCAGCCCCATGGAATGCCCGCCGCAGGCGTGCAGCGTCACGCCCGGCGAGAGCTCGGCGTCGCCGTCGTGGAACACCACGCGGTCGGCGAAGGTCATCCGCACGATGCCGGCCACGTCTTCCACCTCGAAGGAATGGCGCAGCCTCGCGTGGCGCATGCGGCGTCCGCAAGCGTAGTGCATCTCACGCTCCTGGAGGTGGAACTTGGCGCGCGCGAACTTGTGGAAGCTGCCGACGTGGTCGTAGTGCAGGTGGGAGATGACCACGTCCTCCACCGTGTCGGGGTCGATGCCCAGCAGCCGCAGCCCCTCCACCGGGCAGTGCAGGTAGTCGCGCTTGCGCTTCGCTGCGACCTCCGCGGTGAATCCCGTGTCGATGATGCAGGTCCGCTCGGGAGAAACCGCCGCCCACACGAAGTAGTCCATCGGCATCGGCGCGTCGTGCGGGTCGCCGCCGATGAAGTGTTCGTGCCGCCTCGCTTCCCGCGTGGCGTAGCGGAGGGCGTAGATTCGGTGGTTCGGTGCCGCCATCGGCGTTCCCTCCCTCTGCGGCCTCGAACCGCCGTTCAGCGCGACCGTGCGAGCGGAAGCCCTATCGCCAACGCGGCCATGGAAGCGTCCCGCAGCACGGAAAGGAAATCGCCCGGCAGGTTGGCGTCGCCGACCACCGTGTAGGGGACGCCCGCGGCCTCCACCTCCGGCAGCGCATCCCGGTTCGGCACGGCGCCGACGGCCGCGATCACGTACTGCACGCCCTCCACGGTGCGTGAGGCGCCGCCCGCCGTGAAGAGCAACCGCTGCTCGCCATCCAGGCCTTCGACGCGCGCGTCCGTGTGGAGATCCACGCCCGCCTCCGCCAGTCGCAGCAGCAGGTCGATGCGGTTGTTGCGCGCCATGCTCGGCGCCAGCGCCGACGACATCTCCAGCACGGCGGTGCGGCAGCCGCGCAGCGCCAGCACGTCCGCCACCTCCAGCCCCACGATGCCGCCGCCGATCACCGCCACCCGCGCGCCCTCGGCCACCAATCCCGGCCTGGCGATCACGTCCCAGGCCTGCAACGGCTCCGCCCCGGCGACGGCCAGCGGACGCGGCCGCGCCCCGGTGGCGACCACCACGTGGTCGGGCCGGAAGTCGCGGATGGCGCCGGCGGTCGCGTCCACGCCGCAGCGCACCGGCACGCCCAGCGCCAGCAACTGGTCCCAGCGATAGGTCCAGACCGGGCGGACCTCCTCCTTGTCCGGGGCGGCGACCGCCAAGTGGATCTGCCCGCCGGGGCGGTCCGCCCTTTCCCACACCTCCACCGCGTGGCCCCGCGCGGCGGCCAAACGGGCGGCCTCGACCCCGCCGACGCCGGCGCCGAGCACGAGCACCCGCCGCGGCTCCGGCCTCCGCCAGCCGCGGCCCTCCGCCGCCTGGGGCTCGGCCAACGCCAGCTCCTCGAACTCCGTGCCCAGCATGGGGTTGGCGACGCACGAGACGTCGCGCTCCAGGGTGAGCCGCTCGAAGCAGACGTTGCAGGAGATGCAGCCCCGAATCGGCGTCCTCACCTCGCCGAAGGCCTTGCGCGGCCAGTAGGCATCGGCGAACAGCGCGCGCCCGATCGAGACGTAGTCGGCGCTGCCCGCGGCCAGCACCGCCTCCGCGTCCTCCGGCGACAGGATGCGGCCGGCGACGACCGTGGGGATGGAGACGGCCTCCTTAATCGGCCGGGCGTGCGGCTCCAGCGCGCGCCGCGG
>CADCTL010000300.1 GCA_902805625.1 uncultured Acetobacteraceae bacterium | reverse complement strand
TGGTCTGCCCCGGCCTCGTCGACCTGCACGGGCACGTCTACCCCGAGGTTTCGGCCATAGGGCTGCCGGCGGACGAGCTGGTGCCCTGGACCGCGACCACCACCTACGTCAGCGCCGGCGACGCGGGGGCCAGCACCTTCTCGCTGTTCCGCCACGCGGTGATGGCGCGCTCGCGCACCCGCCTCCTCGGCTTCGTGCACATCGCGAACTTCGGCCTGGCCGGCTTCCCGGTGGGCGAGATGCTGAACATCGACCACGCAATGGTCGAGCTGGCGGCGAAGACGGCGGCCGAGAACCGCGACGTCTGCCTCGGCATCAAGGTGCGCATGACGCAGGAGGTGGTGGGCAACAACGGGCTGGAGCCGCTGCGGCGCGCGGTACAGGCTGCCGAGATGGCGGGCGGCGGCGCCAAGGTGATGTGCCACATCGGCAACGCGCCGGGGAGCATCGGGGAGGTCCTGGAGCTCTTGCGGCCCGGCGACATCCTGACCCACGCCTTCTCCGGCGCCGGCAACAACACGGTCCAGAACGGCCGTGTCGTGCCGGCGGCCTTGGAAGCGAAGCGCCGAGGGGTGGTCATCGACGTGGGCCATGGCGGCGGCTCCTTCGACTACACCGTGTTCGAGCCGGCGCGCGACCAGGGCTTCGGGCCGGACACCATCAGCAGCGACCTCCACGCGGTGTCCGGCAACACGCCGGGCCTGCCCTTCCTGCCCTGGGTGATGAGCAAGTTCCTGAACAATGGCTACTCGCTGGAGCAGGTGGTGGAGATGGCGACCGTGAAGCCGGCGCGGGTCATCGACCGGGTGGAGAAGCTCGGGACCTTGCAGGTCGGCGCCCCCGGCGACGTCTCGCTTATGGAGCTGGTGCAGGAGCCGGTGGAGTTCGTGGACACCCGCAACAACCGCCGCCGCGGCGACCGCTGGCTCAAGCCGGTGCAGACGGTGAAGGCCGGGCGGCCCTTCGGGCGCCCCTTCCCCGTCCCGTTTGCTTGGCCTTAGCGGAACCGGATCGCCTCCGCCGCGCGCAACGGCCTTGCGCCCGCGCCACCGGAGGTTCTAGGGACGGCGCATGAGCAAACGCCCCGTGATCGGCCTGACCCTCGATGCGGAGGAGCCGGGCGGCTACTCCAAGCTGCCCTGGTACGCGCTGCGGAAGAACTACTTCGCCGTGCTGACGGAGGCCGGCGCCCTGCCCGTCGCCCTGCCGCACCACGCCGAACTCGCCGAGGAGTACCTCGACCGCGTGGACGGGCTGCTGGTCACGGGCGGCGCCTTCGACGTGGACCCGGCGCTCTACGGCGGCGGCCCCGCCCACTCCACCGTCACGCTCAAATCGGGCCGCACCGCGTTCGAGCTGGCGGCCACGCGCGGCGCGCTGGAACGCGACATGCCCGTGCTCGGCATCTGCGGCGGGCAGCAGTTGCTGGCGGTGGCGTTGGGCGGCACCCTGATCCAGCACATCCCGGACAGCGTGGAGGGCGCCTTGCAGCACGAGCAGCCCAACCCGCGTACCGAGCCCGGCCACGAGGTGGCGGTCGCGCCGGGCACGCTGCTGGCGCGAGTCGTCGGGAACCGCGCCCGCATGGCGGTGAACAGCGCCCACCACCAGGCCGTGGACCGGCCGGGGCAGGGCGCGGTGGTGAACGCCGTGGCCCCGGACGGCGTGGTGGAGGGGGTGGAGCACCCCGGATACCGCTTCGCCCTAGGCGTGCAGTGGCACCCGGAATACGCCGTGGACCCGGCCGATCCGCTGATCTTCGAAGCCTTCGTTTCCGCTTGCCGCAGCCGGTGACAGAAGAGGACACCGACGCCGCGCCGGAGGGGGAACGCGGGGAGCGGATCGCCAAATGGCTCGCCCGCGCCGGCGTCGCCAGCCGCCGCGACGCGGAGCGGTTGATCGCCGAGAAGCGCATCCGCCTCGGCAACCGCGTCGTGGAAACGCCGGCGAGCTTCGTCCGGCCCGGCGACTTGGTGACGCTCGACGGCAAGCCGGTCGGGGAGCCGCAGCGCACCCGGCTGTTCCGCTACCACAAGCCCGCGGGCCTCGTGACCACCCACCGCGACGAGCGCGGCCGCCCCACCGTCTTCTCCGCCCTGCCGGCCGCCCTGCCGCGGGTGGTCTCGATCGGGCGCCTGGACCTGACCTCCGAGGGGTTGTTGCTGCTCACCAACGACGGCGCCCTGGCGCGGCGCTTGGAGCTGCCCGCCAACGGCTGGCTCCGCCGCTACCGCGTGCGGGTCCACGGCACGGTGGACGAGCGCGCGCTGGCCGACCTCGCCCGCGGCGTGACGGTGGAGGGCGTGCGCTACGCCCCGATCGAGGCCGGCCTCGACTCCCGCCGAGGTTCCAATTCTTGGCTGACGGTGGCGCTGCACGAAGGCAAGAACCGCGAGATCCGCCGGGTGATGGCCCACCTCGACCTCGGCGTGACGCGGCTGATACGCACCGCCTACGGTCCCTTCCAACTCGGCGGCCTGCCGGCAGGCGCCGTGGAGGAGGTGAACCCGAAGGTGCTGCGCGAGCAGCTGGGCCTCGCTCCGCCGGCCCGGCGGTCGCGGGGCGTGCCAGAGCCGATGGACGAGCCCATCTAGCTACAAATTACAAATCTTGTAACTTGTCACTCAAGCTCCCACACTGCGTCCGTCACCGCAGTTGGGAGCCCGAAACCATGCTCACCACCACCCGCCGCCTCGGCCGCCAAGGCCCTGCCCTCCCCGCCATCGGCCTCGGCTGCATGGGCATGTCCGACTTTTACGGGTCGGCCGACGACGTCGAGAGCCTCGCCACCATCGAGGCCGCCCTCGACGCCGGCATCGTCCTGTTGGACACCGGCGACTTCTACGGCTCCGGCCACAACGAGATGCTGCTCGGCCGCGCCCTGCGGAGTGGCGGCCGGCGCGACCGTGCCTTCGTGCAGGTGAAGTTCGGAGCCCTCCGCGACCCGGCGGGCGGCTTTGTCGGCATCGACGCGCGCCCGGCGGCCGTGAAGAACTTCCTGGCCATGACCCTGCGCCGGCTCGGCACCGACCACGTGGACCTGTACCAGCCCGCCCGCGTGGACCCGGCGGTGCCGATCGAGGACACGGTGGGCGCCATCGCCGACCTCGTGCGCGCCGGTTACGTGCGCCACATCGGCCTTTCGGAGGCGGGGCCGGACACGATCCGGCGGGCCCACGCCACCCACCCGATCACCGCCCTCCAGATCGAGTACTCTCTGATGAGCCGCGGCATCGAAGCCGCCATCCTGCCGACCTGCCGCGAACTCGGCATCGGCATCAACGCCTACGGCGTGCTGGCGCGTGGGCTGCTCAGCGGTTCCGCGCCCGCCGGCCCGTCCGACTTCCGCTCCCACTCGCCGCGCTTCCAGGGCGAGAACGGAGCTCGCAACCGGGCGCTGGCGGAGGCGCTGCGGCGCGTGGCGGAGGCCCGCGGCGCGACTCCGGCGCAGCTCGCCATCGCCTGGGCGTTGTCGCGCGGCGAAGACGTGCTGCCCTTGGTCGGCGCGCGGCGGCGGGACCGGCTGGCCGAGGCGCTGGGCGCCGCCGACCTCGTTCTTTCCCCGGAGGAGTTGGCCGCGATCGAGGCCGCCGTGCCCGCCGACGCGGTCGCGGGCGCGCGCTACGACTCCCGTCAGATGGCGATGCTCGACAGCGAGCGCGCCGCCGCCGCATAGGAGGGGCATGGCCCCACCCGGCACCGTCGCCCGCAGCCGCCACCCGCCCGCCACCACCGCCGCCCCGCGCGAGCGCATCCTGGACGCGGCGGAGGAATTGCTCCGCCGCCACGGCCCGGCGCGGGCGACGGTGGTGGACGTGGCCCGCGCGCTCGGCATGAGCCACGCCAACGTGTACCGGCACTTCGAGTCGAAGGCGGCGCTGCGCGAGGCGGTGGCGGAGCGCTGGTTGAAGGGCATCTCGGCCCCGCTGGACGAGATGGCGGCGCGGCCGGGCCCGGCGGCGGAGCGGTTGGTGGAGTGGGTGCTGGCGCTCGCCGCCGCGAAGCGACGCAAGGTGCGGGACGACCCGGAGATCTTCTCCGCCTACCACGCCCTCGCCGAAGAGCACCGCGCGGTCGTGGACAGACACGTCCGGCACCTCTGCGAGCAGGTGCGGCGCATCCTGGAAGACGGCGCCGCCGAAGGCGCGTTCCGGCTGCGCGACCCGGAGGCGGCCGCCCAGGCGGTGCTGGAGGCGACCTTGCGTTTCCACCACCCCGCGCACGTCGCCGCTGCGGACGATCCAGCGGCGGTCGAAGCGGCGGCGCGGCGGGTGCTGGCGCTGCTGGTCGCCGGCTTGGCGGCCGGCGCGCTGTAGGGTCTCGCCGCCGCCATGCCGCGCATCATTGCCGGCCGGCACCGCGGCCGCCGGCTCATCGCGCCGCCCGGCGCCGAAACCCGCCCGACGGCGGGCCGCGTGCGCCAAGCCCTGTTCGAC
>CADCTL010000299.1 GCA_902805625.1 uncultured Acetobacteraceae bacterium | reverse complement strand
GGCGTCCCGGGCCGGCGCTCGGCGGCGCGGGCGAGCGCATCGGCCGCGCGTTCCAGCGCCGCCGCGTCCTTCTTTCCATCGGCGGCGGGCGGCTCCGCCAGTGGAGGCTCCAACGTCGGGCCGAGGAGGTCGGCGGCGTCGCGGATCAGGGCCAGCTTGGGCGGCTGGTCCGCGGGGACGAAATCCGCGAGCGTGGCGGTGCCCGACACCTCCGGCAGCGCCTGGAGGCGCAGCGCCAGCGACTCCGCCGCGTGCAGGTTCGGCACAAGGACGTTGAGGGTGTTGGGCGTGGTTTCGGGCCGGCGCATCAGGTCGCGGAAGGTGGAGGCGCCCTCCGTGGTCGGGTCGCGCAGGTTCAGCGGGTTGGTGTCGAAGCGGAGCAGCGGCAGGCAGGCCACCGCGCCCGACGCGACAAGGGCGGCCAGGAGCAGCGCCGGCCACGCGCGGCGCGCGAGGAGGCGGTCGAGCGGCGCCAGGGCGGCGTATCCGAGCGGATCGGGTTCGGGCCGTGGCCGCGTGAAAAGCAGCAGTGCCGGCAGGGTGGTGAGGCTGATGAGCACGGCGATGGCCATGCCCGCCGCGGCGACCATCCCCAGTTCCGCCACGCCGCGGTAGCTCGTCGGGTAGAAGGACAGGAAGCCGGCGCACAGCGCCAGCGCCGCCAACCCGAGGCCCTCGCCCGCGCGATTCGCCGCGGCCACCAGGGCCGGCGCGAGGGGCTGGTCGGCCAGCAGGTGCCGCTGCTCCCGCAGGCACACCGCGTACTGGATGCCGAAGTCCACGCCGAGGCCGATGAACATCACGGCGAAGGCGATGGAGAGCGGATTGAAAGGTCCGACCGCTAGCAGGCCGAAAGCGGCGGTCATCGCCAGCCCGAGCACCAGCACGGCGAGGTTGGGCAGGATCAGCCGCGCCGAGCGCAGCCCGAGCCACAGGAGCAGCGCGACGGAGAGCAGCGACAAGACGTTCTCCACGATCGCGCCGCCGAACACGGTGGCGAACTCCTCGTCGCCCATCACCAACTCGCCGGTGAGGCGCACCCGAACGCCGTTCTCGGGCGTGAGGCCGAGCGAGGCGGCGGCTTCGCGCACCGCCGCCGTGGCCGCCGCCGTGGGGGCGAGGGCGGAGAAGTCCGGCACCGGGCGGAGCAGGAGGAAGCGACGTAGTTCCAGCGGGTCGGGCGCGCGCCCGGTCAGCAGCGCGGTCCAGTCGAGGGGCGGGGCGGGGCCGGTCGCGGCGGCCGTCGCGGCTCCCGCCAGGGCGCGCAGGGGCGGGAGGAGGGTGGCCGGATCGCCCTCGCCGCGCTCTACGCCCTCGGCGATGAGTTGGACGGCGTGGGCGACGCCGCTGAGGCTCGGGTCGGCGGCCAAGGTGCCGAGGAGGGGCTGCGCGGCGATCAACCGCTCCGTCACCTGCCGCACCTCCGCCTCGTCCAGAAACAGCAGGGCACTGCGGCGGAAGAAGGGGTCGGCGCCGGGGCGCGTCACGCTCCGGAACAGCGCCGTGCGGGGCGCCAGCGCCGCTTCCAACGCGGCGGCGGCGCGGTCGGCGGCGTCGGGGGTGGCGCCGTCGATCACGGCCGCTATCACCTCGGAACGTTCGGGGAAGGCGCGGTCGAAGGCGATTTCGGCTTGGCGCCAGGGCAGCTCCTCCGGGAACAGGCGGAGGATGTCCGTGTTCATGGCGAAGCGCGTCGCCACCGTCCAAACCGAGAGCGCGCCCAGCAACAGCGACAAGGCGAGCACCAGACGCGGGACGCGCAGGCTGGCGGAAACCAGGGCGGCGGCGACGCGGCCGAAGACGCCACCCCCCGCCGCCACGGGCGGGGGCGGCGCTTCAGGCTTCACGGTAGATCAGCAGCAGGACGCCGATCAGCACCAGGCAGGCGGGCCAGACCGCCGCGGCGGGGCGGGCCAGCTCGGGCGGGCCGCGCAGCTCCGTCCAGCGGGCGCTGCCGCCTACCACGGCGAGCACTGCCAGCGGCAGGTGCGACAACTCCACCAGCAGCGCTTCCCGCACGTTGCCGATGGCGTGGGTGTGGGACAGCAGCAGGAGGCCGCCGGCGAGCATCGCGGCGGGGAACACGAAGCGCAGTCGCCCGCCGAGCCGGCCGAGGCGCACCGCCCACTCCGCCACGGCGAAGCCGGCGACGAGCAGGGCGGCCAGCTTGTGCTGCACCACCTCCGGGTCGCGCAGGCTGTCGAGCAGGCCGATGTCGCCGAGCGGCCAGGCTTCCGGGTCGGAACGCACACCGATGAACAGGGCGAGTAGGAGGAACAGTAGCGGCCAGTGCCGGGAAATCGGGACCTTGCCCGTGCTGTCCAGCAGGGCCGCGAAGCCCACCAGCAGCACCAGCAGGCCCGACCAGTGGTGGTTGTACTCGCTCCAGGCGATGTCGCCGGCGTTGCGCGGGGGCAGCAAGCCTTCGCCGGGGGTGAAGGCCTCGGGGCGGGTGGACTGCGCTTGCTCACGCGCGCGCCACTCGGCGTCGAGCTTGGCTTGGAGGGCGGGGATGGCGAGGTCGGCGCGGCTCGGGGAGGAGAAGCGCGGCGCGGCGGGGGTGAAGCGCTCCGCGATGTCGGACCAGGACACGCGATCCTCCGGCAGGTCGGCGGCCGGAGGGACGGAGGTGAGGGAAGCGGCGAGCGCGAGCGCGGCGAGGCCGATCGCCGCTTCCGCCTCCACGAAGCGGCGCACGCGCGAAAGGGCCGCGGCGCCGGCGCCCAGCCGGTGCAGCAGCAGGAAATTGCCCAGCCCCAGCAGCAGCATGAGGCCGAGCAGCGCCGCCTTGGTGCCTGCCATGGCGCCGTAGGCGGTGCCGTAAACCGCCTCCACCTCGCCGATGTAGCCGAGCCAGAAGCCGCCGATGCCGAGCAGGATGAGCGCGACTCCGACGGCGGCGAAGCCCGAATAGCGCCGGCCCACAGCCGCCGCCGTCTCCGGCCGGAGGCGCAGTGCCGCGAGCAGCGCCGGCAGCCCGCCGAGCCAGAGCGCCGCGCCGGCTTGGTGCAGCGCGGTCGCCGCCAGCAGCATCGGCCGGCCTTCGGTGCGGGCGATCGCGTGGCTGCCGGCGGCGGAGGCGGCGATCACGGCCAGCGCGGCGCCTAGAAGCGCGGCGCGGCGGCCCGGCCCCGGCGCTTCCCGCGGCAGGGCGAGGACGCCGAGCGCCGCCACGGCGAGCAGGGCCACGGACAGCGCCAGGACGAAATCCGCGCCGAACACCCCGGCCGCTGGCGTTTCCAAGGTGGCGGCGAGCGCCAGGAGGCCGAGGCCGCCGCCAGCCAGCTTGGCGGCGAGCGCCGCCGCGGCGCCGATGAGGACCGCGCGGCGGCCGATGTTCTGGAGCCGGGCCGTCTCGGCGGCGGGGAAGCGCGTCCCCAGCGCCGGCAGCAGCAACGCCCAGAAGAAGACGCCGCCCAGCAACGCGGTGCGGGCGGCGAGTTCCGCCGCGTGCAGCACCACGCTGACGAAGCCGTAAAGGTCGAGGAGTTGGTCCAAGGCGGTCGGCCGGTCGCGCCTAGCGCGCGCGGATGGCGAACGGCACGTCGCCTCGGGTGATGTGGCCGTCGAGCGCCAGCACCTGCCAGCGCAGTCGCCACGCGCCGGGCGCCCAGGGCACGCCGTCCGCGGGGGCCGTGAGCAGCACCGGGTCGTCGGTGGCGGGGTCGGGGGCGAGCGGCGCCTCCGCCTTTTCCGGCCCGTGCAGCACCAAGCGGCTGCGCGCGTGGTCGATTCGGCTGTTGAAACGCACCCACACGCGCGCCGGGCCAGCGGCGAGCGCCGAACCCACGGCCGGCTCGGAGCCGACCACCAGCGCGTGCGCGGACGCGCGGCGGCGCGGCATCAGCGCCAGCAAGGCGGACGCGGGCAAGAGGAGGCGGCGGGCGAACGTCAACGGGAAATCCTGCGGCGCCACGCGGGCGCGGGTCGGTTGGCCGGCGGCGCCGGCGCGCGGAACATGGCGCAAAACGCGCCGGAGGCAACTCGGTCCAGCGAGCGGAGAGCCGCTACCGAGCCGGCCGGCCCTCCCCGGAAAGCCACGCGGCCACGTCGGCCGCGCTCCGGTCGGGCGGGAACACCGGGTAGAAGGCATGCTCCACCGCGCCGTCGCGGAGCACCAGCGTCAGGCGCTTCAGCAGAACCATCCCGCCCGCCTCGAAGGTGGGCAGGCGCATGGCGCGGGCCAGGTCCAGGCGCTCGTCGGACAGCAGCGCGAAGGGCAGACGCAGGCGCTCCGCGGCCTCGCGCTGAAAGGCGGTGTCCTGGGTCGAGAGGCCGAACAAGTGCCGGACGCCAAGGGCCTTCAACTCGGCGGAATGGTCGCGGAAGGCGCAGGACTGGGGCGTGCAGCCCCGCGCTCCGGGGATGGCGTCCCAGCCATCCACGTTGGCGCCGCTGGGCGCGCTGGTCCGCGGATAGGCGTAGACGACGGCGCGGCCGGGGAGGGCGGAAAGATCCACCGTGGCGCCGTCCGTCGCGGGGAGCGGGACGGAGGGCACGCGCGAGCCGGGCAGGTGGCGGGCGCCGCCGTCATCGGCCGGCGCGGGGATGGTGGACCAGTCGGGCGCGTCCAGGTAGCCCTGCATGACCTGGGTTCCGCTATGCTGCAGCGCCGGGGTATGCGGGAGCGCCGCGCCGCCCGCAAGCCAGGGACGCGTGGGTGGCGTGGTGCGTCCGGGGCGGCGCCGTGCTAGCTGCGACCCGACACGTTCCTTTCCTCGCCGGAGTCCGCCACGCATGGGTATCCCGCTGCGCCAGCAGATCAAGGTCGGCGCCTACGTCCTCCGCCAGCACCTCCGCGGCCGCAAGCGCTACCCGCTCGTGCTGATGCTGGAGCCGCTGTTCCGCTGCAACCTGGCCTGTTCTGGGTGCGGCAAGATCGACTACCCGGACCCCATCTTGAACAAGCGCCTCTCCGTCCAGGAGTGCCTGGAGGCGGTGGACGAGTGCGGCGCGCCGGTGGTGGCGATAGCGGGGGGCGAGCCGCTCTTGCACAAGGAGATGCCGGAGATCGTCCGCGGCATCCTGGCGCGCGGCAAGATCGTGATCCTTTGCACCAACGCCCTGCTGCTGGAGAAGCGCATCGGCGACTACCAGCCGCACCCGCGCTTCACCTGGGACATCCACCTGGACGGCGACAAGGAACAGCACGACTGGGCGGTGAGCCAGAAGGGCGTCTACGACCGCGCCGTGGCGGCGCTGAAGAACGCCAAGGCGCGCGGCTTCCGCACCGCCATCAACGCGACGCTCTTCAACAACGCCGAACCGGAGCGCATGGCGCGCTTCTTCGACGACGTGACCGCGATGGGCGTGGACGCCATCATGGTGTCGCCCGGCTACGCGTATGAGCGCGCCCCGGACCAGCAGCACTTCCTCAACCGGCGCAAGACCAAGGAGCTGTTCCGCGGCATCTTCGCGCGCGGCAAGGGCAAGGGTTGGCGCCTCGGCAACTCGCCGCTGTTCCTGGACTTCCTCGCCGGCAACCAGTCCTACAACTGCACGCCCTGGGGCAACCCGACACGCAACGTCTTCGGCTGGCAGCGGCCGTGCTACCTGCTCGGCGAAGGCTACGCGAAAAGCTTCACGGAGCTGATGGAAACCACGGACTGGGACAAGTACGGCACCGGCAACTACGAGAAGTGCGCCGACTGCATGGTCCACAGCGGCTTCGAGGCGACGGCGGTGATGGAAGCGGTGAAGAAGCCCTGGAAGGCGGTGGCGGCGCAGCTCCGCGGGCCGAAGACCGCCGGCGACATGGCGCCGGAGATCAGCCTGGACGGGCAGCGGCCGGCGGAGTTCGTGTTCAGCCGCCACGTGCAGCAGGCGATGTCGGAGATGGCGCACGAGCCGCCGAAGCGCGGCGCCAAGCACGGCGGCACGGCGCCCTCCGTCGCGGCGGAGTAGCCCGCCCTCCCTACGCGACGAGGCTGCCGGAAGCGGCCGGTTGCCGTGTTTTCGTCGGCGGCGACGGCAGTTGTTGGGCCGTAGCCGCGCCCGGCTGGGGCGGCTTGGCCTTCTCCGCGTTGAAGGAGAAGGCGTTCTCCCTGAAGTTCATGTGGCGCTCGTTGACCACGACCATCATTTGGTAGCAGAACCGCATGTCCTGGGTCACGAACAGCGCGGTGTCGGGTATTCCGCCGGCGCGGCCGACATCGGCATTCGTCACGGCGAAGGGCTGCTCCACATCGGTGCTGTAGCCCCTCAGGATGTCCCAGAACGTGTTGATGCGCGATTTCCACAGGGCGTAGTCGGCCTGCCACGCGGCAGCGGCGTCATAGTGGCGCTCGTCCGCGTCGAACAACTTGTCGAAGAGCGCCGAAGCCTCCGCGTCCAGCCGCCTCAGGGCGTCGCCGGCGTCGCGGGCGCGCAGGATGTCGAACACCTGCTGCTCGAACTGGCGGAGGCGCGCTTCGCCCTCCGCGAGGGCGCGGCGCAGGCGGGCCACGTCGTCGTTCAAGGTGTTCACCCTCGGCAGGACGGCTTCCGCCAGCGCGTTGAGCCGGGCCTTTGATCGTAGCTCCGCGCTCTCCGCTTCGGCCTTGGTTCGGGCTTCGAGCGCGCCTTGCTCCAGCATGAACCGTTGCGCCGCGTGCGCAACGCTCTCGCGCATCTGGTCGGGCCCCGCGTTGCCCCCGTCCCGTCCCGGCGCGGCCCCGCTTCCGGTCGCGGCTTCGAACTTTTTGTCCAAGCGGGCGAACTGCGCCGCCAAGCCCGCGACAAGCTCTTCCAGGATCGGGTTGCCGCCCGGAGGCGGTGGCACGGGAAGGGCCGAAACGGGGACCGCGTGGCTGAGCAGGGGCTTGAAGCGACGCCATCCGGCCAGAGCGGCGGCGATGCCGAACATCATGGCGGCGGAGGCGAGCGCGACCGCGCACGCCGCGCCGACGGCGGCGAAGACCACGGCGCCGCGGCCGAGATCCGAGATCGGCTCGATCGTGGCGGCGGCCAGACCCATGACGGTCGCCACCCCTGCCCAGAGGCCCGTCAAGGCCCAGGCCGCTTCGCTGGTGGCCGGGGCGCCCGTGGGACGACCGGCCGGTCGCGGGAACTCTTGAGACATGAACATGCTTATGCCGCGCCGGCCCGGCGTTCTTCAACTGTCCGTTGTATAGTCCGGCCACTTCCCCCGTCAGGCGGCGACCCTGAGCGGCGCCGGCGCGATCCGGCGAAGCAGCCCGGCCAGCGCGGTCAGGTGCGCCGCCCGCGGGTCGCTGCGCCGGAAAGCCAGAGCGACCTCCCGCCCCACGTCCGCGGCCAGCGGGCTGTAGCCGAGCGAGGGGACCTCGCCGAGCGCGGCGGCGGCGAGCGCTGGCATCAGGGCGTAGCCCTCCCCGGCCGCGACCATCTGCCGCAGCAGTTCGAGCCCGGCGGCGTGGCGCCGGCCGGGCGGCGCTTGCAACCCGCAGATGGCGAGCGTCTGGTCGCGGAGGCAGTGGCCCTCCTCCAGCACCAGCATCGCGTCGCCGCCGTCTTCCGGCCATCCCGGCGGCGCTTCCGCTGCATGCATCATCAGGAAAGGCTCGAAGAACAGCGGGTGCAGCGCGAGCGCCGCGTCCGGCTGCGGCAGGCAGAGCAGCGCGGCGTCGAGCGCCCCGTCCTTGAGGCCAGCCAACAGGTCGGCCGTGCGGGCCTCCGACACCAACGGGCGCATCTCCGGGAAAGCTTCCCGCATGGGGCGCAGCGCGTGCGGCAGGAAGTAGGGGCCGATGGTGGGGATGGCGCCGATCCGGAAGGCGCCGGCGAACGGCGTGCCGGCGGCCCGCGCGAGTTCCACCAGCCCCCGCGCCTCGGCGAGCAGGGCCTGCGCGCTGTTCAGCAGGGCGGCGCCTTGCCCGGTCAGCAAGACGCGGCCCGGCGCCCGCTCGAACACCGTCACGCCGAGCCAGGATTCCAACTTGCGGACCTGCGACGAGAGGGCCGGCTGGGACACGCCGCACCGCTCCGCCGCCCGCCCGAAATGCCGGCACTCCGCGACCGCGACCAGGTACTCAAGATCCCGCAAGGACAGGCCGGCGAGGGACAGAACGGGGCTCCGCGTTGCACCCTCTCACGATAGGCAACGGCTATCGGAGCGACAAGATCAATCTCTTTCCCCTATCGCGTCCGCGCGCCCAGCTTGTGCCCGCGGGGGCGGTGCCCGCCCGCGGCTCACAAGGAGGATGCGCGATGTTCCTGAGGATCGACCGATTGCAGGTGGAGATGCCCCTGCCGAAGGAGCCGGACCCGGTCGCGGCCGCCGCGGTGCAGGAGCTGATGGGCGGGCGCTTCGGCGAGATGACCACGCTCAACACCTACATGTTCCAGAGCTTCAATTTCCGCCAGCGCGAGAAGCTGCGGCCGTTCTACGCGCTGATCGCCAACATCGCGACGGAAGAGCTGGGCCACATCGAACTGGTCGGCGCCGCGGTGAACGGCCTGCTCAACGGCATCCAGCCAAAGGGCGACATGAGCAAGGGCGAGCCGTCCTTCGCCGGCATGTTCAGCGGCGCGGCGCTCAAGGCCCATGTCGCGCCCGGCCCGCACGCCGGCGTGGTGTGCGCCGACAGCCTCGGCAACCCTTGGAGGGGCGACTACGTCTTCAACTCGGGGAACCTAGTCCTCGACCTGCTCCACAACTTCTTCCTGGAGAACGGCGCCCGCACCGCGAAGCTGCGCGCGTACCAGCTCACCACCAACCCGGCGGCGCGGCGGATGCTCGGCTACCTGTTCACCCGCGGCGGCGTCCACGCCCACGCCTACGCGCTGGCGTTGGAGCAACTGACGGGCGTGGACATGAAGAAGATGCTTCCCATCCCGAACCTGCAGCCGGAGCAGATCCCGGAAAGCCGTCCGTTCCTGGAGGAAGGCTGGCACCGCCGCCTGTACCGCTTCTCGACGGGCGACTACGACGAGATCAAGGCGATCTGGCAGGGCGACTCGCTGGACGGCTCGGGTCCGCTCGAAGTGCGCGACGGCCCGCCGGAGGGTGGCCCGCAATACGACCTGGACGGTTCCTCGGAAGCCTTTATCCCGGACTACCATCCCCAGGAGATCCTGGAGATGGCGCAGAAGTTGTACCAGAAGGCGAAGGGCTGACGCGGCCCTTCTAGCTCACGTCGTTGGCTGGGAGGGGCGCGGCCCCTCCCGGCTGCGGCAGGTTCCGCGCCGCCTTGGCGAGCGCCTCCAGCGCGGTGCGGCTGCGCTTCGCAACCTGCACCAGCGCTGGCAACTCGTTCGGCCGGCGCAGCAGCGCCATCGCCACGCGGCCCGGCGCCGGGCGGCCCGTGCGGGAGAGGCCTACCGCCGCCGCGCGGGGCAGCACCTCTTCCGCCGTGTCGGCCACGGCGCGCAGCACCGCGAAGGGCAGGCCGCGCGAAGCGGCGAAGGCCGCGGCCACCGCGCTTTCCAGGTCCACCACCAAGGCGTCCGTCATCAGGCGCAGGGAGCGCTTGGCGTCCGGCCCTGACACCACCGTATTGGCGCCGGCGACCACGCCGAACCGCGCGCCGCTCGCGCGCACCAGCGCCGACGACCAAGTGGCGTCGGCCGGCCAAGCGCCGCCCGGCGCGCGCACCCGCGTCGCCACCACCAGCGCGCCGCATTCGAGGCCGGTGTCCAGCCCGCCGGCGATGCCGAAGCTCAGCACGGCCGTCGCGCCCTCGGCGGCCGCGTCGAGCATGCGCCGCAATTGCGCGGGGTCGCCGCCGCCGACCACGGCGCGCACGCCGGGTGGCAGCAGCGCGGCCTCGGCCCGCATGCCCGTCGCCACAATGACCGTCATGGCGCGGGCGGCGCTTCGGCGACGCGCGGCAGCTCGCGCTCGGCGACCGCGGCCAGCACGCCGGCGCCGTAGGGGATGGCGGCGTCGTTGAAGTCGTAGCGCGGGTTGTGGACCTCCGTGCCGCCGCTGCCTTCCTCCACCCCGTTCCCGGTGACGATGTAAGCGCCGGGGCGCGCCGCCAGCATATAGGCGAAGTCCTCCGAGCCCATCACCGCCGGCCGGTCCCGTTCGACGCCGTCCTCGCCCACCAGCGAAGCGGCGGCATCGGCGAAGGTGTCCGTTTGTTCGGGTGCATTGACCACTGGGATGGTGACTTCGCGGAATTCCAGCGCCGCGGTCGCGCCGAAGCCGGCGGCTATGCTTTCGGCCAGCGCGCGCATCCGCGCCTCGACCAAGCGCATCGTTTCGGCGCGGAAGGCGCGCACCGTGCCGCGCAGGGCCACACGCTCCGGGATGACGTTGTAGGCCTTGCCCGCGTCGAAGCCGGTGACGCTGACCACCGCCGTGTCCACGGGCGAGACGTTGCGCGCCACCACGGACTGGAGCGCCGAGACGATCTGCGCGCCGCACACCACCGGGTCCACCGTGTTCTCGGGCCGCGCGCCGTGGCCGCCCTTGCCCCCCACGCGGATGTCGAAGAAGGCGCAGCCGGCCATCATGGCGCCGGGACGGATGCCGAAGCGGCCGACCGCCAAACCGGGCCGGTTGTGCAGGCCGTACACAGCGTCGCAAGGGAAGCGCTCGAAAAGCCCTTCCGCCACCATGGCGCGGGCGCCGCCCCCGCCTTCCTCGGCCGGCTGGAAGATGAAATGGACGGTGCCTTCGAAGCGGCGGGTTTCGGCCAAGTAGCGGGCGGCCGCGAGCAGCATCGTCGTGTGCCCGTCATGCCCGCAGGCGTGCATCCGGCCGGGTGCCGTCGAACGGTGGGGGAAACCGTTCTCTTCTTCCATGGGCAGCGCATCCATGTCGGCGCGGAGGCCCACGGCGCGATTGCCACGGCCGTTCCGCAAGGTGCCGACCACGCCGGTAGCGCCGCCGACACCGCTGTGGACTTCGACGCCCCAGGAAGACAGCCGTTCGGCCACCAGGGCCGCGGTGCGGTGCTCCTCGAAGCCGATCTCGGGGTGGGCGTGGAAGTCGCGGCGCCACGCGGCGAACTGGTCCTGCCAGCGGCGGATGTGCTCGGTGGGGTTCACTGGTGTCTCCTGGTTCCCACAGTATCGGGCGTCCGGGGCGGGTGGGCAAACCCGCCCGCGCCGCGCTATGCGTTTTCCGCAGAGGCGAGGCGCTGGAGCGACGGGAGGAGCATGGACGAGGACGCGCCGCCGCCGGGGCGGGTGCCGGTGCCGCCGGGCTACGCGCGCGGTGTGCCGGCGCCGTGGTGGTTGAAGCTGGGCACGAAGCTGGCGCTGGCCGGGGTCGGCCTGCACGGGGCGCGGGCGCGGGCGCTCGGCATCGCGGAGCCCTCCTTCACCACCTTGGAGCCCGGCCGGTTGCTCGACGCGCCGGGGCTGTGGATGCGCTACGCCCGCGCCGCGCTCGGCCGCCGGCCGCGCAGCCTGCTCGAACTCGGCCCCGGCCGGATGGTGCTGCGCGCCCCTGTGCTGGCCGGCATGGGCTTCGGCCGCATCTGGTACGCCGACCCGGCGGACAGCGCCCCGACCATCCCCGCGCCCTACGAGGAGGCGGCCGCCCTAGCATTGGCGCACGGCGTGGCGGTGCCCGACCTGTCCGGCGCGGCCGACCGCGGCGCCGTGCTGGCCCGCTGCGACGCCACCCTCCTGACCGGCGGGCCGGACGTCCTTGCCGCCATCCCCGATGGCGCGGTGGACCTCGTGGTGAGCGAGGTGGTGCTGGAGCATGTGCGGCGGGAGGACTTGGCGCCGCTCTTGGCGCAACTCCGCCGCGTGACGGCGCCGAACGGCCTCGGCCTGCACTGGGTGGACTTCCACGACCACCTGGGCGGAGGCTTGCAGCACCTCCGTTTCAGCGACGCCTTCTGGGCCAGCCCCCTCGTGGGGCGGGCGGGAATCTACGTGAACCGGCTGGGCCTTTCCGCCCTGGTGTCGCGCTTCCGGCGCGCGGGCTTCGCCGTGGCGGTGCCGCAGACCATGGCCTGGGCCGAGCGACCGCGCGGGCCGGGCCGCCCCCACCCCGATGCGACGCGTCCAGCGGCGGATGACCTCGTGTGCCACGCGATGCTGGAGGTGCGGCCCGAGTAGCGGCGGAAACGTCCGCCCCGGCCGCCCGGCAACCCTCCGGTGCGCGCGCCGTTCTCGCGGGACCGAGGGAAAAACCGCCATGCGCCGCATCCTGTACGCCACTGTCCTCCTATTGCCGCTCGCCGCCGAGGCGCGTGACCCCACGCCGGAGATGCGAGCGCGCATCGAAGCGGCATTGCGCGAGCAGGGCTACACCGCTTGGGACGACATCGACGTCGAACGCGACGGCCGCATCGAGGTGGACGACGCGCGGGGCGCCGACGGAAAGGAGTACGACCTCGAACTCGATCCGCAGACCCTGCGGGTGATCAAGCGCGAGGAGGATTAGGCGCCTCGACCGGCCGCACGGGCCAGCGCGAGGGCCTCGCGCAGGATCGCGTCGTCCCCGATGTGGTTGGCGAGCAGGATCACCAGCCGCGCGTCCAGCCGACGGGATGCCGCTTCGTCGAGGCCGCGGTGCGCCTCCATCAACGCGGCGTAGAAGCCGTCGGGGTCGGCGAGGCGCGGTTCGGTGCGGAGCGTCATGCCGCCGCGTGTCCCATCGCGCGGCGTTGCGCCGCTTGGACGGCGTCTCTCGCGGGCGTGCGGAAGCCGGCGGCGACGTGGCCGTCCGGGCGCAGCAGCAGCGCGTCGCCGGGCGCGCAGCCCCACCGCCGCGCGGCGAGCCCCGAATGGTCGAAGAGCACGCCGGGCAGGCGCCCCGCAGGCGGCTCGCGCCCCGACACGACGACGAGGCCGACGCCGGGCGGCCCGGCGGGGGCGTGGAGGCCGGTGTCGTCGAAGGCGAGGAGGGTGAAGCGGCCGTCGGCGTTGAGACGGCGCAGCAGCCATTCGGGTTGTCCGTCCCGCAGCACCGGCGCGTCCACCGGCGGCGACCCGGCGGGGAGCATGGCGGCGGGGGCGGCGCCTGGCGTGGAAAGCGGGCTGCCCGCCAGCACCGCTGGCCGCGACAAGCGGCCGGAGTTGACCAGCGGCCGCGCCAGCGCATGCTGCTCCGCCAATTCCAGCACGGCGTCGCGGTAGGCGAGGGCGGCCCCGCTTTTGGGCGTGATGAAATCGGTGCTGCGGGTCGAGTGGAGGATGTTCTCATCCGCCGCCGGCCCCCGCTCGGCGTCGTAGCTGTCGAGCAGCGTTTCGGGCGCGCGGCCAACGACCACGGCGGCGAGCTTCCAGCACAGGTTGTCGGCGTCCTGCACGCTGCCGTTGCCGCCGCGCGCGCCGAAGGGGCTGACTTGGTGCGCGGCGTCGCCCAGGAAGAAGGTGCGCCCGTGCCGGAAGCGCTCCAGCCGCCGGCAGCGGAAGGTGTAGACGCTCACCCACTCCAACGCGAACGGGATGTCCGGCCCCAGCATTGAGCGCACGCGGGCGGAAACGCGCTCCGGCTCGCGCTCGCGCTCCGGGTCGGCGTCCCAGCCGAGCTGGAAGTCTATGCGCCACAGATCGTCGGGCTGCTGATGCAGCAGCACGGATTGCCCGGGGTGGAAGGGCGGGTCGAACCAGAAGCGGCGCTCGGCCGGAAACGGCGGACGCATGACCACGTCGGCGATGAGGAAGCGATCGCGGAAAACCTGTCCGGTGAAGGGCAGATCGAGCGCGCGCCGGACCGCGCTGCGGGCGCCGTCGCACGCCAGCAGCCATTCCGCGCGTAGCCGGTAAGCACCGTCCGGCGTTTCCACCGAGAGCATCGCTCCGTCCGCGCTGTTCTCTACCGCAGCCACGCGGCTGCGCCAGCGCAGATCCACCAGCCCCGTCCCCTCGCAGGCGGCGACCAGCCACTCCTCGGCGTGGTACTGCGGCAGGTTCACGAAGGCCGGGTACTCGTGCCCCTGCTCGGGCAGGAGGTCGAAGCTGTAGGCTTCGCGGTCGCCGAAGAAGACGCGACCGGTGTTCCAGGTGATGCCGCGCCGGAGGAAGCGCTCGCCGAGGCCGAGGCGGCCGTAAATTTCCAAGGTGCGCTTGGCCCAGCAGATGGCGCGCGAGCCCTCCGACACCGTGTCGTCCTCGTCCAGCAGCACGGATGGAACACCGCGTCGCGCAAGGTCGAGCGCCGCCGTCAGCCCCGTCAACCCGCCGCCGACTATGACGACGCGCTGCTCCTCGACCGCGGCGCGGCCGAGCGCGGCCGGGCGGCGGAAGGGGAAGCGCGGGTTGGTGTAGGTGGCGCCGGGCACGCGGCGCGCCTCAGCCGCGGACCTCGGCGCTCCGCATCGGCGCGTCGCCTTCCAAGGACCGCCACATCTCCACGTCCCGCTCCGCGGTCCAGATGCGCGGGTGGGTTGTGCCCTGCGCTTCGTCGTGCGCGCGCGACACGTTGAACGGCATGCAATGGTCGAAGATGACCCACTGCCCGAAGCGCGGGCGCATGTGGTCCACCGTGTCGCGGTAGATGTCGCGCAGCCCCCAGCCCTTGGCCACGCCCTCCTGCACGCGGGCGAACAGCGTGCCGGTGAAGGCCTCGGTGTCGGCCAAGCCCTGTTCCACGTCTTCGCGGGTGAGCAGGGCGCGGCCGCGGCCGGGCACGAGCTTCTCCGGCCCGAGGTCGCGGATGGCGCGCAGGGTCGCCGGCCAGTCGGTGAAGTGGGCGTCGCCGCAGTAGGGTGTGGCGCCGAACTCCACCGTGTCGCCGGCGAAGAGCACACGCTCCTTCGGCAGCCACACCACCGTGTCGCCGGACGTGTGGGCGCGGCCGATCTGGATGACCTGCGCTTCACGTTCGCCGAGCCAGAGCGTCATCTTGCGTTCAAAGGAATGCGTCGGCCAAGTAAGGCCCGGGATGCTCTCGCGGCCGCGGAACAGGCGCGGGAAGCGGCCGATCTCGCTGTCCATGTCCTGCCGGCCGCGCTCGACGATCAGGGCGCGAGTCGCGTCGGAGGCGATGACCGCGCGCGCGCCGTAGCCGGACGCGCCGAGCACCCGCACCGCGTGGTAGTGCGAAAGCACCACCTGCGTCACCTTGCGGTCGGTGACGGCGGCGATGCGCTTCATCACATCTTGCGCCATGGCCGGCGTCGCCTGCGCGTCCACCACGACAACGCCATCTTTTCCGACCACCACTCCGGAGTTGGGGTCGCCCTCGGCGGTGTAGGCGTACAAGCCGGGGCCGAGCTCGTCGAAAGAAACCGCCTTGTCCGCGAGGTCGGTGGTGGAGGCGAAGCCGGCCATGTCGTGTCCTCCCGCGCACGCGCGCGCCGCGAAGAACGGCGCCGCGGCACGTTGGACATGGCGCGGCGCGGCCGCCTTGCCAAGCGCGGCGGCGAAGGGCAGGGCGGGTGCCGGCCTCAGGGGGACGGCGCACGAGGGGAGGACCTGATGGAAAGGAGGGCTGCTGCACGGCCGCCGGCGGCCGAGAAGGAAGCGGACGCGCCGGATTTCGTCTTGGAGGATTTCCTGCCGCACCGGCTTGCGGTGGTGAGCGCCCGCGCGCACCGCTTGTTCGCGCGCGCCTACACGGACCAAGCAGGGCTTTCCATCGCGGAATGGCAGGTGCTGTCGGTGCTGGCGCGGTCCGGCGACCTGTCCGCGACCGACGTCGCGCGGCAGGCAGCCATGGACAAGGTGAAGGTGAGCCGCGCCGTGCGGTCCCTGATGGAGCGCCGGTTGCTGCGGCGGGCCGAGGATCGGCGCGATCGGCGTGTGCGGCGGCTCGCCATCACGGCGCACGGGCGCCGTGTCCAGGCCCGCATGATGCCGTTGGCCTACGCGCTGGAAAGCGAAATGTTGGGCCCGCTCTCCGTCGATGACCGCGACCGGCTGCGCGTGGTGCTGTCGCGGCTCGAACGCCACCTGGCCGCCTTGGGCGCGGACGCCGCCGAGGCGGAGGACGCGGACTGAGCAGCGGCGCGCAGGCGTCCACTTGGCCGCGCGTCTGGCCGCGACCCGGGTCCATCCGCTAAAACACTAGCGACCGCACCCGGAGACCCTGAATGCACCGCCGCGCCCTGACCGCCGCGCTCCTCGGCGGCGCCCTGATCGGCTCGTCGGCCGCACCCGTCGCCGCGCAAGCGAACGACCCTTCCTTCCGCGTCGTCAACCGCTCGTCGAGCGTGGTGCAAGAGGTCTATGCCTCGCCTTCCACGGAGCAGAACTGGGGGCGGGACCGGCTTGGCGCTGACGTGATCCAGCCGGGCGCGAGCTACATCGTGCGGCTGCCCGCCGACGGGAACTGCGTCTACGACCTCCGCTTCGTGTACCAAGGCAACCGGACCGAGGAGAAGCGGAACCTGAACACCTGCAACCTGATTGACGTCGTGCTGGACGGCACCGACCAGGCGGCGCCCTCCGGCCCGCGAGGGAACCCCTCCTTCAACCTGGTCAACCAAAGCGGGCAGGTGATCGAGCAGTTCTACGCGTCGCCGTCCTCCCAGCAGGGCTGGGGCCCGGACCGCCTGGGCAACGACGTGGTGCAGCCTGGGGGTCGCTTCGCCGTCAGCTTGCCGACGGGCGAATGCCAATACGACCTCCGCGTGGTGTGGCGCGGCGGCGACGCTCAGGAACGGCGCAACCTCAACACCTGCGAGATGAACGACTACGTCGTGCGCTAGGCGCGCGCCTACCGCGCGAGCCGCGCGTCGCGGTTCCTGCGCCGCGAGGCGAAGACGGCGCCGAACGCCGAAACGAGCACTTCCGCGACAAGAGACCCCAGCACGAGCCCGACGAGGCCGTAGACGGCGGCGGCGGCGCTGAGGACCACCTGCGCCGCGTGGGTGTCCAGCGCGGTCCGCAACACAGCCCATTTGTCGCCCCTCGGGTTCTCGGCCGCGTCGAGGAAGGCCGCCACGGGCCGCAGCAACGGCGAAGCGCCCTCGATGCGGTCATGGGCGGCGCGGAGGGCGTCGGCGCGCTCCACCGACGCGGCCAGCGCCTCCGCGTTCGCCGGCTCCACGGCCCGCAGCGCGGCGATCACCGCCTCATCCGCGTCCCCCGCGCCGCGGTAGAACCGCCGGGCCGCCGCCTTCCTCTGCTCGATGTCGCGCCGCGCGTCCTCGACGATCTGCAACAACGCGGCCGCGTAGCCGTGCGCCAGGGCGGGCACCTGCATCGCGGCGAGGGCGAGGACGAGCGGCAAGCCGAGCCTGAGCGCATCCGACAGCCAGCGCGCGACGAACCCAGCCATCCCCGTCCCCCCAGCCCCGGCCGGTGCGGCCAACCGGGGGCCGTGCCAGCGCGGAACGGCGTCTCGCAGCGCGCGGAGGGGGACGCAACCCCCCTCTGCGCGCCGCCCGTCAGGCCGCCTTGGCTCCGTGGAGCGCCTTCCACACCGTTTCCGGCGTCGCCGGCATGTCGATGTGGCGCACACCGGCGCCCGCCAGCGCGTCCACCACCGCGTTGATCAGCGCCGGCGGCGATCCCACGGCGCCCGCCTCGCCGGCGCCCTTCACGCCGAGCGGGTTGGTTTCGCAGGGCACCTCGATGAGGTCCACCTCGATGTCCGGCAGATCGACCGCTCGCGGCAGGCAGTAGTCCATGAAGGAGGCCGAGAGGAGCTGGCCGCTGTCCTTGTCGTAGGCGGTGCGCTCCAGGATCGCCTGCCCCATGCCCTGCGCCACGCCGCCGTGCACCTGGCCGCGCACGATCATCGGGTTGATGGCGTGGCCCACGTCGTCCACCACGATGTAGCGCGGCACGTCGATGTGGCCGGTGTCCGGGTCCACCTCCACCTCCGCCACGTGGCAGCCATTGGGGAAGGTGTGGGATTTGATCTCCGCGACCTCGGCGGCGTCCAGCAAGGTCGCCGGCTCGCCGCGCGCGGCGCGCTCGCGCTGGATCTTCGCAAGCGCCATGATGTCCACGCCGCGGTCGGTGCCGACCACGGAGAAGCGCCCGCCGACGGGCGTGAACTCGATGTCGATCACGGCCGCTTCCAGGTGCTCGGACGCCGCCTGCTTGCCCTTCTCGACCACCGTGGCGGTGGTGAGCAGGATCGCTTGTCCCTCCGAGTAGAGGGAGCGCGCGCCGCCGGTACCGCCTCCGGTCGGGATCTCGTCGGAGTCGCCCTGCACGATGCGGATGCGCTCGATCGGGATGCCCAACTCGTGGCTGGTCAGCATGGCGTAGGCCGTTTCGTGGCCTTGGCCGGAGGACTGGGTCCCGACCAGCACCTCCACGGCATCGTCCTTGGCGAAGCGCACCTCGGCGCGTTCCGTCGGACCACCGCCGGTCGCCTCCAGGTAGTAGGCGAGGCCGATGCCGCGGCGCTTGCCGCGCCGCTCGGACGCCGCTTTGCGGGCGGGGAAGCCGGCCCAATCGGACTTCCGCAGCGCCTCGTCGAGCACCGTTGAGAAGTCGCCGCTGTCGTAACGCTGGCCGATTGCGGTCACGTAAGGCATGGCGCTCTGCGGCACCATGTTGCGGCGGCGGATCTCGACGCGGTCGATGCCCACGTCGCGCGCAGCGGCGTCGATCAGCCGCTCCACCAGGTAGTTGCTTTCCGGCCGTCCGGCGCCGCGGTAGGCGTCCACCGGCACGGTGTTGGTCAACACGCCGATCACCCGCGCGTGGATGGCCTGGAAGTCGTAGACGCTGGCCAGCACTTTGGTGCCGGCCCCGGTCGGGATGAACGGCGCGAAGGTGGACAGGTAGGCGCCCATGTTGGCGTAGTTGCGGGTGCGGAGCGCCAGGAACTTGCCGTCCTTGTCCACCGCCAACTCGCCGAGCGTGATGTTGTCGCGGCCGTGCGTGTCGGACAGGAACGCCTCGCTCCGCTCCGCCGCCCAGCGCACCGCCCGCCCGAGGCGGCGCGCCGCCATGCAGACCAGCGCGTACTCGGCGTAGAGGTAGAGCTTCATGCCGAAGCCGCCGCCCACGTCCGGCGTCACCACGCGGAACTTCTCCGGCGGCAGGTTGAAGACGTTGCCGGCAAGCAGGTTCTTCACCAGCCAGGAGCCCTGGGTGCCGCAGTGGAGGGTGAACTTGCCTTCCGCCGCCTCGTACTCCGCCGTGGCGGCGCGGCCCTCCATGCTGGCGACGACGACGCGGTTGTTCACCACCGTCAGCCGGGTGACGTGGGTGGCCTTGGAGATCAACTCCTCGGCCCTGGCCTTGTCGCCCGTTTCCCAATCGAAGCAGACGTTGCTCTCGATTTCGTCCCAGACCTTCGGCGCACCGGGCTCGTGCGCCACGGCGAGGTCGGTGACGGAGGGCAGGGGGTCGTAGTCCACCATCACCGCCTCGGCGCCGTCGCGCGCGGCCTGCGCCGTTTCGGCGACGACGAAGGCCACGGGGTCGCCGACGTGGCGCACCCGGTCTTCCGCCAGCGCGCCGCGCGGCGTGTTCGCGCGGTCGGAACCGTCCGCGTTCTTGAGCGGGATCATGCAGGGGATCTCGCCCAAGCCCTCCTCCCGCCAATCCTTGGCGGTGATGACGGCGAGCACGCCGGGCACCTCCAGGGCGGGCGCCGTGTCTATGGAAAGGATCTTCGCCGCGGCATGCGGGGAGCGCAGGACGACCCCGTGCGCGGCGCCCGCCGGCGCGATGTCGTCCGTGTAGCGTCCGCCGCCCACGAGCAGGCGGGGGTCCTCGATGCGCCGCAGCGGTTGGCTCAGCCCGAACTTGGCCATGAAGTCGTTTCCCCGTTCCGGTTCCCGCCCATCATGTGTTGAGGACGGCGCCCCTGGGAAGGGGCGGTCAGCCGTGCTGACCCAGGACGCGGCACCGAGGCCCGTAACCAAGCATGGCAGGCGTCACTTCGCCATCTCCGGCACCCGTTGGTCCGCCGCCGGCTTCGGGCCCTCCGCGATGCCTTGGCTTGGCGGCTCGACGGGGCGCACGCCGAACCAGCCCTTCACCCTCTCCCGCACGGTCTGGAACACGACGTAGAGCATCGGGATCATGAAGATGCCGAGCAGCGACGCCGCCAACATCCCTCCGAACACCGGCGTGCCAACGGCGCGGCGGGACAGCATGGCCGCGCCCTCGGCCGTGACCAACGGCACCAAGCCGAGGACGAAGGCGATGGAAGTCATCATCACGGCGCGGAACCGGAGGCGCGAGCCCTCGGTCGCCGCGTCGCGGATGCCCATGCCGCGCTCCCGCGCTTCCTTGGCGAACTCCACGATGAGGATGCCGTTCTTGGCCGCCAGCGCGATCAGCACCACGAGGCCGATCTGCGCGTACACGTCGAGGCTGAGACCCGCGATCCAAATGGCTACGAAGGAGCCGAGGCCACCCACCACCACCGAAAGCAGCACGGGGACGGGGATGGTCCAGCTCTCGTAAAGCGCCACCAAGAACAGGTAGGCGAACAGCACCGCGAGGGCCACGACATAGATCGTCTGCCCGGCCGCCAGCTTCTCTTGGTAGGCGGTGCCGGTCCACTCGTAGGTGTACCCCGCGGGCAGCACCTGGGCCGAGAGCTGCTCCATCGCCGCCAGCGCGTCGCCGGAGGACACGCCCGGCCGCGGCGCGCCGTTGATGGTGAGCGAACGGAAGTTGTTGTAGCGCTGGATCGTCTGCGGCCCGACCACCGTGCGGATGTCGGCGAAGGCGCGCAACGGTACCATCTCGCCGCGGCTGGAGCGGACGCGGATGCGCCAGATGTCCGGGATGTCGTTCCGGTCCTCCGCTTCGGCCTGGATGTTCACCTGCCAGCTCCGGCCGAACAGGTTGAAGTCGTTCACGTAGAGGCCGCCGAGCGAGGCTTGCAGCGCCGAGAAGATGGCAGAGATCGGGACGCCCAACGCCTGGGCCTTGTCGCGGTCCACGTCAAGGTAAAGGCTCGGCGTGGTGGGCGAGAAGGTGGAGAACACCTGCGTCAGCCGCGGGTCCTGGTTAGCCGCCACGATCAGGCCGAGCATGGCGCCGCCGAGTTCGGTGGCGTCGCGCCCTTGGAGGTCTTGGAGCTGGTACTCGAAGCCGCCGCCCGTGCCGAGGCCGATGATGGGGGGCAGGTTGAAGGCGATGACGTTGGCCGTCCGCACCGCTTGGCCGGCGCCGAACACCCGGCCGATCGCGGCGAAAACGGAGTCCTGCGCCGCCGTCCGGTCCTCGAAGGGCTTGAGCCGCGCCACCATGAAGGCGGAGTTGGACTGCGCGCCCTGATCGATAAGGCTGAAGCCGACGATGGACAGCACGTTCTCCACCGCCGGGATGCCCTTGAGGATGCCTTCCACCTGCACCACCGCTTCGCGGGTGCGGGACAGGGACGCGGCCTGAGGCAGCGAAACCTGGATGAAGAAGGTGCCCTGGTCCTCCTGCGGCAGGAAGCCTTGCGGCGTCTTGGAGCCGATGGTCCACACTCCGAAGGCGATGCCCGCCGTGAGGAACAACGAAACGACCGAAATCCGCACCAGCCGCCGCACGATCGCCGCGTAACCGTCCCGCACCTTGTCGATGGCCCGCAACACGTACTTGATCGGGCCGCGCTTCGGCCCGGCGTGGGGGCGTAGGAACAGGACGCAGAGCGCCGGCGAGAGGGTCAGCGCGTTGATGGCCGAGATGACCATCGCCGCCGAGATGGTCACGGCGAACTGCCGGAACAGAACGCCCGACAGTCCGGGGATGAACGCCACCGGCACAAACACCGAGAGCAGCACCAAGGTGATGGCGATGATCGGCGCCGTGATCTCCGTCATGGCCTGCTTGACGGCGTGCGCCGGCGTCCAGTCCGGGTGCTCCGCCATCACCCGCTCGACGTTCTCCACCACTACGATGGCGTCGTCCACCACGATGCCGATGGCGAGCACCATGGCGAGCAGCGAGATGGTGTTGATGCTGTAACCGGCGGCGAGCAGGATCACGAAGGCGCCGACGAGGCTCACCGGCACGGCGATGGTCGGTATCAAGGTGGCGCGGAAGGAGCCCAAGAACAGGTACACCACGACCACGACCAGCACGAAGGCTTCGAGCAGCGTCTTGATGACCTCGTCGCGCGTTTCCACCACGAAAGTCGAGCTGTCGTACAAGACCTGGGCGCGCATGCCTTCCGGGAAGCGGGTGGAAAGCTCGTCGAGCGCGCCTCGGAGCGCTTCCGAAACCTGGAGCGCGTTGGCGCCGGGCGACAGGTAGATGCCCATGGTCACAGCGGGCTGGCCGTTCAGGCGGCTCTGCTGCTCCATGGCCTGGGCGCCGAGATCAACGCGGGCCACGTCGCGCATCCGCAACACGGAACCGTCCGGCTCGGCGCGGATGACGATCTCGCCGAACTGCTCGGGCGTGACCAAGCGGCCGAGCGTCTGGATGTTGATCTGGAATTGCTGGGTGTCGGGCGTGGGCTGCGCGCCGAGGCGCCCCACCGCCGCCTGTATGTTCTGGCTTTGAATGGCGGTGACGAGGTCGCCGGGCGTGAGATTCAGGCTGGTCAGCCGATCGATCTCGAACCAGACGCGCATGGAGTAGCGCATCTCGCCGAACAGATTCGCTTGGCCCACGCCCTGCACCCGCGCCAGGCGGTCCACGATGTTGATGGTGGCGTAGTTGCTGAGGAATAGCGGCGTGTGCGCCGGGTCGGTGGACGTCAGCGCCACGAACTGAAGCACGGAGGAGGACTGCTTCCGCACCACCAGCCCTGACCGCTGCACCTCCTGGGGCAACCGGGCGAGATTCGCCTGGATGCGGTTGTTGACGTTGACGGTGTTGATGTCCGGGTTGGTGCCGAGGGCGAAGGAGACGCTGAGGGAGTAGGTGCCGTCGTTCGCGCTGTTCGAGCGCATGTAGAGCATGTTCTCGACGCCGTTGACGGCGCTTTCCACGATCTGCGCGACGGTCGCCTCCACCACCGCCGCCGAGGCGCCGGGGTAGACGGCCTGCACCGAGACCTGGGGCGGCACGATGTCGGGGAACTGCGCGACGGGTATCCGCAGCATGGCGAGCAGTCCCGCCAAGGTGGTGAGGATGGCGATGACGATGGCCAGCCGAGGCCGGTCCACGAAAGTGGCGGAGATCATGTCGAGGTCAGCTCGGCCGGGCCGGTGAGGCCGGAGAAGCGCCGGGCGGCGCGGCTCCGAGCGGCGCCGATCCGGCGGCGGGGGCCGGGTTCACCGGTTGGCCGGGGCGCACCCGCTGCAGGCCGTCCACGATGACGGTTTCGCCGCCCTGCAACCCGTCCTCCACCACCACGTCCGCGCCGATGCTGCGGCCCAGGCGCACCGGGCGGCGCTGCGCGCGCCCTTCGGCGTCCACCGCCATCAGGTAGGTGCCGCCCTGGTCCTGCAACACGGAAGCGCGCGGCAGCACGATGGCCTGCACCGGCTCCGTGCCCTCGACCGAGACGGTCACGAACTGGCCGTCGATCAACTCGCGGTCGCCGGGCTGCCCCACCGGCACTTCGCTGCGCCGTGGGTTAGGAACCACGGCCCGGATCAGGATGGAGTCGGTGTTGCGGTCTATCTGCGTGTCCACGAAATCGATCCGGCCGGGCTGCGGGTAGCTCGTGCCGGAGGGCAGGCGGACCCGCACGAGGACGGCGGCCGCCCCGCCCCGCCCCTCGTAGCGACTCCGCAGTTCGCCCGCGGCGCGGGTGCTGACGGTGAAGGCTACGCGCATCGGGTCCTGGCTGACCACGGTGGCCAGCGGCTCGGCCAGGGTCGGGGAGACGACGTTGCCGGGCGTGAGGGTGGCGCGCCCGATCTTGCCGTCAATCGGCGAAACGATCTCGGTGTAGGCGAGGTTGATTTCTTCGATCCGTACCGCGGCCTGCGCTCCGAGGAGTTGCGCGTTCGCCGTGCGCTCCTGCGCCTGGGCGTTGTCGAGCGCGACCTGGGTGCCGGCGCCGGTCTGGCGCAGCTCCCGCGCCCGCTGCAGCGCCACACGCGCGTTTTCGAGCTGCGCCTGGGCGGAGGCGACGTTGGCGCGCGCCTGCTCCAGCGCCGCCTCGAAGGGCGCGCGCTCGAGCCGGAACAGCACGCTGCCGGCGCGCACCTCCTGGCCCTCCTGGAAGGCGCGCTCTTGGAGGAAGCCGGTGACGCGGGCGCGGATGTCCACGCGGTTCACCGCCTCGATGCGGCCGGTGAACTCCGCGCTTTCCGTCACGGGGCGGCGCTCCGCGCGCATCACCCCGACCGCGGGCGGCCCTCCGCCGCCCGGACCGGGCTGCGCTTCCGCAGCCGTCGCCGCTAAAAGCGGCAACAGGCACAATGTGGCAATGGCGATACGCCGCATGAATGCTGGGTCCCGATGCGCGGCGCAAGCTGCGCGTGTGGAATGCGGCATGCAAGTGGTGCTGCATTGCGGAAAAAACAGCCTTTCCGCTCCCGGTCACGGCCGCTTCACCGGGCCGCGACGGCCACCGGAGGTTTGCGCCGGAGCAGCAAGAGAAAGCCGGCGCTGCACAGCAGCAGCGCCGCTGCGAAGGAGCACAGCGCCGCGGCGATGCCGCCGAAGGCCGCGGCCACGCCGGAAACGGCCTGCATGGCCGCCGCGCCGCCGAAGAAAGACGTGTTGATGGCGGACAGCGCCCGCCCGGTCTGCTCCGCGGGCACCATCGCGCGCGCGGCCGGGAAGATCAGCACTTGAAAGGAAATCGTGAGGCCGAAAAGCGCCAGCAGCATCCCGTCGAAAGCGGGCGGCAACACCGGCAGCCCGAGCGCGGAGGCCAGCGGCCCACCCGGCCCGCCCGCCGCCATCAGCAGAATGAACAACGCGACCAGAACGTGGCTGCCCGCCATCAGCGCGGCCCGGCGGCCGAGCAGCCGGTCCACGACGCCGGCCAGCGCCGGGCCGAGCGTGAGCGCGGCGGTGCAGAGCAGGAGCAGGTTGCCCGCCTCCACTCTCCCGAGGCCCTTGACCTCCATCAACCAAGGCCCGCCCCAGAGACCCCGGACGCCGAGCACCGCCGCGAAGGACGCGAAGGCGAACACCATCAACGGCCGCAGCGCCGGCGATCGGGCGAGCGTCACGACCTCCCGCGCGTCCTGCCAAACGGTGCGGCGCGCGCTCCGCGGCAGCGGCGGCTCCGGCACGGCCAGCGCCACCGCCGTCCAGGCCAGGACGGCGAGCGCCGCGGACGCCCAGAAACCGGCCTGCCAGCCCCGCCACTCCACCAGCAGCGCCAAGGGGCTGGCCGACAGCAGCATCCCGGTGTTGCCGAACGCCTGGATGATCCCGGACCAGAGCGCGAAGCGCGGCAAGGGCAGGGCGCGAGCGGCGAAGGTGACGGGGCACATCAGCATCCCGGAGCAGCCGACGCCGAGCACCGCCTGCGCCAGCAACATCCCCGCTGCCCCTCCGGCGAGCGCGGCCAGCACGGCGCCGACGGCGCCGACCGCCAGCAGCGCCAGCGCGGTGCGGCGCACGCCGTAACGGTCCAGCGCCACGCCGGTCGGGACCATCGCCAACGCGAACGAGGCGGGGAACACGGCGGTGACGGCGGCGAGGCCCTCGGCGGAGAGGTTCAGGTCCGCGGCCAGCACGTCCGCCGCCACCGCCGGCAAGGTGCGGACCGCGTTGGAGAAGACGTGCCCGAGCGTCAGCGCGAGGATCGGCACCGCCACGCCGCCTGCCCCGGCGGCGGCCACCCCTTCGTCGCGTGCCACGCCCCGGCTAGTTCCGGAACATCTTGCCCGGGTTGAGGATGCCTTTCGGGTCGAGGCCGTGCTTGATGGCGCGCATCACCGCCAGCGCCTCCGCCCCGTGCTCCTGTTCCAGGAACTCGCGCTTGCCCAGGCCCACGCCGTGTTCGCCCGAGCAGGTGCCGCCCAACGCCAAGCCGCGCGCCACGATGCGCCGATCCATCTCCCAGGCGCGCTCCAGTCCCTCCGGGTCGTTCGGGTCGAAGAGCACCATCTGGTGGAAGTTGCCGTCGCCGACATGGCCGACGATGCAGGTGGTGTGGCCGAGCGCCTCCGCCTCCTCCTTGGCGCCGACGAGCGCCTCGGCCAAGCGGGAGATCGGCACGCAGACGTCGGTGGTGAGCGCCTTCCAGCCGGGCTTCAGCGCCAAGCCCGCCCAATAGGCGTCGTGGCGCGCCTTCCACAAGCGGTTGCGCTCTTCCGCGTCGGTCGCCCAGGCGAAGCCCTCGCCGCCGTTCTCGACGGCGATGGCCTCCACCGACGCGGCCTGCTCCGCCACGCCGGCGTGGCTGCCGTGGAACTCCAGGAAAAGCGTGGTCGCCGGCTTGTAGCCCTCCAGCTTCGAATAGCGGACGCAAGCCTCCATCATGGCGGCGTCCAGCAATTCCATCCGGGCCACGGGGATGCCGGATTGCGACGTGGCGATCACCGTCTCCACCGCCGACTTGAGATCCGGGAACTGGCACACCGCGGACGACATCGCTTCCGGGATGCCGTGCAACCGCAGCCTGACGCGCGTGATGACGCCGAGCGTGCCCTCGGAACCGATCATCAGCCGGGTCAGATCGTAGCCGTTGGCGGCCTTCCGCGCCCGCCCGCCGGTCTCGATCACGCGCCCGTCCGCGAGCACCACCTGAAGGCCCAGCACGTTCTCCCGGATGGTCCCGTAGCGCACGGCGTTGGTGCCGGAAGCACGCGTGGCGCACATGCCGCCGATGGTGCAATGGCTGCCGGGATCGACCGGGAAGAACAGGCCCTGGTCGCGCAGGAAATCGTTCAGCTGGTGCCGCGTGACGCCCGGTTCGATCAGGCAATCCATGTCCTCGGGGTTGACCTCGTGGATGGCCGTCATGCGCGACAGGTCGAGGGTGATGCCGCGCCGCACCGGGTTGACGTGGCCTTCCAGCGAGGTGCCGGCGCCGAAGGGCGTCACGGCGACGCCGTGCTGGTGGCAGAGCGCGACGATGCGGCTCACCTCTTCCGTGGTTTCGGCGAAGGCCACGGCGTCGGGCAGGGTGGGCGGCGTCTGGTCCTCGCCGCGGCCGTGCTGCTCGCGCACCGCTTGCGCCGTGGACAGGCGCTCGCCGAGGAACTCGCGGGCGGCGGCAATGACCGCGTCCACCGGACGGGCCGTGATCGTGTTCACGCTGGGTTTCCTCCCGGACTGTCGCCGATTTCACCACCGCGGCGCTCCGCGGTCCAGGCGCGTTGACGCGATACGACCCGGCGCCTAGCGTTTCCCGTATCGAAGGCGGGGAGTGAAGCTATGCCGAACAAGGTCAAGGAAGCCTGGAAAGCCGGCAGGCCCGTGGTGAACGGCTGGCTCGCCATCCCCAACGCCTTCAGCGCCGAGATGTTCGCCCAGGCCGGCTGGGACAGCGTGACGGTGGACATGCAGCACGGCGTGCAGGACTACCTTTCCTGCGTGTCGTGCTTCCAAGGCATGCAGCCGCACGGCGTCACGCCCATGGTGCGCGTCCCGTGGAACGAACCGGGCATCGTCGGCAAGGTGCTGGACGCCGGCGCCTACGGCGTGATCTGCCCGATGGTGAACACGGAGGCCGAGGCCCGCGCCTTGGTTCAGTACGCCAAGTACCCGCCCAGGGGCACGCGCAGCAACGGCCCGATCCGCGCCGGCCTGTACGGTGAGGGCGGCAACTACCAGCAGACCGCCAACGACGAGATCCTGGTCATCCCGATGATCGAGACCCAGCAGGCGCTCGACAACCTGGAGGCCATCCTGGACGTGCCGGGCATCGACGGCATCTACGTCGGCCCGTCCGACCTCGGCCTGTCGCTCGGCATGGCGCCGAAGCTCGACCGCGAGGAGCCGGAGATCCTGAAGATCTACGAGCGCCTGCTGAACGAGACGTCGAAGCGCGGCATCGCCGCCGGCCTGCACAACGCCACGGGTGCCTACGCGAACCGCATGGTCAAAATGGGCTTCAAGCTCGTCACCATCGCCAACGAAGTGAGCCTGATGGTGCTCGCCGCGCGCGCCGCGGTGAAGGAAGCGCGCGGCGAGGGCGCCGGATTGCCGCCGCCCGACACGTCCAAGCCCGCGAACCCGAAGACCGGCGCCACCTCGGGCTGAGGACCGCGGCCGTGAGGCAGGCGCAGCCCGCCGCAGCCGCGCTCCGAGGCGCCGCCCTCGCCGCGGCGCTGGTTTCGCCGGCGGCGGCGCAGGAAGCGCCCGTCATGCCGCCCGCCGGCGCCGTCCCGCTTTTCGAGGTGATGGCCGACGGCGTGCAAATCTACTCCTGCGAAGCGCGCGAGGCCGGCCCCGCCTGGGTGTTCCGCGCTCCGGAGGCGGCGCTGTTCGACGCCGCAGGCCGCCAGATCGGCACCCACGGAGCCGGGCCGCACTGGCGGCTGGCGGACGGCTCGACCTCCGGCGGCGCGGTGGCGGCCAACGCGCCTGCGCCGCGCTCCGGCGCCATCCCTTGGCTGCTGCTGCGCGCGACGCCCGAGGCCGCTCCGGGCCGCTTGCGCGAAGCCGCCTGGATCCGACGCTTCGACACGGAGGGCGGCGCCGCTCCCGCCGGACGCTGCGAGCCCGGCGAGGCGGCGCGCATGCGCTACTCGGCGCGTTACGCCTTCTACGCCCGGTAGCGCCGCCGCGATCCCATGGCGCGGCTCATCGCCGGCCGCCTCGCGCAGATGGCGGCGACCCTGCTCGTGGTGTCGGCGCTGGTCTGGCTGGTGATGGGGCTGATGCCGGGCGACCCGGCCGACCTCGCCATGATGGCCGACCCGGCGCTCACCGCGGCCGACATCGAACGGCTGCGCGCCGCCCACGGCCTCGACCGGCCCCTGCACGAGCGGTACTGGGCGTGGCTCTCCGCCGTGTTGCGCGGCGAGTTCGGCTTTTCCCGCCTCTACGCCGTGCCCGTGGCGCGGGTGCTGTGGCCGGCGCTCGGCTCGACGCTCGTGTTGCTCGGGGCGTCGCTGGCGCTGGCCGCGGGCCTGGGCACGGCGCTCGGTGTCATGGCGGCGGCGCGGCCGCGCTGGGCGCCGGCGGTGGACGCGCTCGCGGTGCTGGCGCAGTCGGTGCCGGGCTTCTGGCTGGGCATCCTGCTCGTGATCCTGTTCGCGGTGACGCTCGGCTGGCTCCCCGCGGGCGGCACGGCCGACGCGCCCGGCGTCGTCGAAGCGCTGCGCTTCCTCGTGCTGCCCGTGGCGACCTTGGCGATCGTCAACCTCGCCGCCTACGCGCGCCACGGCATGGCGGCGACGCAATCCGTGCTGCGCGAACCCTACATCCGCACCGCGCGCATGAAAGGGTTGCCCGAGCGCGCCGTGGTCTGGCGCCACGCCTTTCCCAACGCCGCCGTGCCGGTGCTGACCGTGGCGGCGTTGGACGCGGGCGCGCTGGTCTCCGGCGCGCTGATCGCCGAAACGATCTTCGCGCGGCCCGGCATGGGCAAGCTGATCTACGACGCGGTGATGGGGAACGACTACAATCTCGCCCTGCTGGCGCTGCTGCTCGCTTCGGCCGTGACCATGCTGGCGACGCTCCTCGCCGACCTCGGGCAGCGGCTGATAGATCCGCGGCTGCGCGCTTGATGCGGCTCTGGCTGGGGCTGGCGCTGCTCCTGCCCCTGGCGGCGGGGGCGGCGGCTGCGCCCTGGGCGCAGGAGCTGCTCGGCCACGACCCGTTCACCCCCGACCTGTTCGGCCGCCACGGTCCGCCTTCCGTCGAACACCCGCTCGGCACGGACGAGCTGGGGCGCGACATCCTCCTGCGCGTCCTGTTCGGCGCGCGCGTTTCCCTGCTGGTCGGGCTCGCGGTGGCGGTGGCGGCGACGACGCTCGGCGCCGCGGTCGGCATGTTCGCGGCGTGGCGCGGCGGCTGGCCCGACGCGGTGCTGATGCGGGTCGCGGACGGGATGCTCGCCCTGCCGGCGCTGCCGCTCTTGGTGGTGTTGGCGGCGGTGGACACCGGCCCCCTCGGCCTGCCGCGCGGCGAAGCGGCCTCCGACATCGCCCGTCTTGTCGTGATCTTGACGCTGTTCGGCTGGGTGGGCGTGGCGCGCTTGGCGCGCGCGGCGGCCCTCACGGAACTGGCGCGCGACTACGTCGCGGCGGCGCGCGTTTCCGGCGCGAGCGAGTGGCGCGTGCTGCTCCGCCACGTTTCGCCCAACGTGGCGGCCCCGGTGCTGGTGGCCGCGGCTCTGTCGGTGGCGGGCGCGATCCTGGCGGAAAGCGCACTGAGCTTCCTCGGCCTCGGCATCCAGCCACCGGCGCCTTCCTGGGGCAACATGCTGGCCAACGCGCAGGATCTGGTGTTCAGCGCGCCCTTGGCCGCGGTGTGGCCGGGCCTGGCCATCCTGATGGCGGTGGCGGGCTGCACACTGGTGGCGGACGCGTTGCGCCAGCGGGCGCCCTGAAGGGTACTCAGCACGGTGTGGACTGGCTGGGGTCAACCTTTGCCGAGAAAAGGCACCCGCACGCCGATGCTCTCGATCGTCCCTGCATCTGGA
>CADCTL010000298.1 GCA_902805625.1 uncultured Acetobacteraceae bacterium | reverse complement strand
CACGGTGAGGCGGAGCGCTTGACCCGGGCCGCCACGCCGCTCCAACGTTGTAAAGGAGCAGAAAAGAGTGTCGCGCCGTGGCGCCGCGCCGAGCGGCAAGCCGCTCCCCGCGTGTGCTGCGGTGCCGCCATGCTCCAAAAGAGGACGGGAAATGCCTGGGTCCGCCACCCCGCCGCGCTACAAGCGCCGTCCGCTGGTGCTCGCCGCCGCGCTCTCGCCGCTGGCAGCAGCGGTGCCCCGAAGCCCCCGGCATGCGCGCGGGCAGAGTGCGACCGGGATGGGAGCGGGCTACCCGGAACGCCCGGTGCGGCTGGTCGTGCCGTACAGCGCCGGCGGCGTGGGCGACACCGTCGCGCGCATGGTGCAGCCGAAGATCGGCGAGCACCTCGGCCATTCCCTGGTGGTAGAGAACCGAACCGGCGCCAGCGGTGCGATAGCCGCCGCCTTCGTCGCCCAATCCCCTCCCGACGGCTACACCTTGCTGTTGGAAGGTTCGACTTTCGCCACCCTGCCGCTGGTGCAGCGCGGCTTGCCTGTGGACTACGAAACGGCGTTCGTCCCGGTCGCCCAGCTTTCCTCGCTGCCCTACTACCTCGGCCTGCGCGCCGGCTTCCCGGCCGAGGACCTCGCGGGCTTCCTCGCCGAAGCGCGGTCGAGGCCCGGGCAGGTCACCTACGGAACGCCGAGTGTGGCGCACATCGGCCACTTCATGGGCGAGCTGCTCCAGCAGCGTGCCGGGGTGCGGCTGGAGCACATCCCGTACCGCGGCGGCGCTGACGTGGCGCGGGACCTCGCCGCCGGCCGGATCGACGCCTGCTTCATCAGCCATAGCAGCCTGAAGCCGGTGCTCGAAGGCTCCCGTGGACGCCTGATCGCCTTGACCAGCGCCGGCCGCCGCCCCTTGACCCCGGACGTGCCGGCGTTCGGCGAGGTCTTCCCGGGCTACGACATGGTGAGTTGGACCGGCGTGTTCGCCCCCGCCGGCACGCCGGCGGCGGTGCTGCGCCGCTTCGCCGCGGCCACGCACCACGCGCTCGCCGACCCCGCGACACGCGAACGCCTGCTCAGCATCGGCAACGACCCGGTGATCTCCTCGCCGGAGGAGTACGCCGCCCTGACCCGCCGAGACCGCGACGTGGCGCGCGGCATCGTGGCGGCATCGCCGAGTCTGCGCGGCGGTTGAAGGACGGCCCGCCGCCCGGGTGACAACCGGTGCGGCTCAGGCCCCGCCGCGCGGCATGTGGCCCAGCGTGCCGGCGTACTTTTCCGCCGCTTCCTGCGGCAGGTAGGCCTCCTCCAGCGCGCGGATGCGGTCGAAGCCGGCAAAGCCGTGCAGATCGCCGGGGAAGCGGGACTTGAAGGCGGCGCCCATCTCTGTTTCCGCCATCGTCCCGCGCTCCCGCAGAGCGACGGCGCAGTCATGCACCGCCGCGAGCGTGGCGCGCAGCGTCGCGCCGGGCAGGATGCAGAGCGCGATGCCGAGCTCGGCCATCTCCGCTTCGGAGAACCGGGGGGAGATGCCGGTCATGTTGTAGAAGACCGGCCCGCGCACCTCGCGGCAGACCCGCTCCACCTCCGCGCGGCTCGCCGGCCCCTCCACGAAGGCCATGTCCGCCCCGCCGGCCTCGAGGAACGCGTTGGCGCGGTCGATGGCCTCCCCGAGCGAGCCGCCGTGCGCGCCGCGCGCGTCCGTCCGCGAGACTACGACGAAGTCCGGATCCAATGCGACGCGCGTGTCGCAGGCGGCGCGGACCTTGCGCACCGCCTCCTCCCGCCCGATCACCTCGCGCCCCGCGACGTGGCCGCAGCGCTTCGGCGCCGCTTGGTCTTCCAGGTGCAAGCCCGCGACGCCGGCGCGGACGTACTCCTCCACCGTGCGCACCACGTTCACGGCGTTGCCGTAGCCGGTGTCCGCGTCGGCGATCACCGGGGCGCGCACGGCGCCGGCGATGAGGCGCGCGTTCAGCGCCATCTCGGTCAAGGTGGCGAGCCCGGCGTCCGGCAGCCCGAGCAGCGCCAGCGAGGTGCCGTAGCCGGACATGTAGACGGCCGGGAAGCCTGCGGACTCCAGCACGCGGGCGGACAAGGCGTTGTAGCAACCGGGCACGACGAGCGGTCGCCGCAGCGCCCCGTCGAGCAAGGCGCGAAGGCGGGTGGTCGCCCGCTTGGGCTCCGCTTGGCCAAGGCGCATCTCGGTTTCCTCCCAGAGGGTCCGCGAGGAAGTCTGGGCCGCCCAGCGGCCCAGCGGCAAGCGGCAGCCAGCGATGCGATCCAGCGCGGCGGTCTCGCGGTGCGCCGGCAAGGCCGCCGCGTTTGGTCGTCGTCGGGCATGAGGGGCGGGACGCCTGCCAAAGGCGCGTCAGGGCCAGAGCCGCGAGGCGCGCTCGGGTGGCGTCAACGCCCGTCAGGTCGCACGAGAGCGATCCCCACCAGCAGCGCTGGCAGGCAGCACGCCATGAACCCGATTCCGTGGCTGCCCGTCACGCTGAGGAGGAACGCGTAGCCCAGCGGCATCAACAAGGCGCCGATCTGGCCGAAGGACAGCACCCCGCCTGTGGCTGTGCCGCGCGAGCCTTCGGGCGCTAAGCGCGCGGTCTCGGCCAGCAGCACGCCGTGCCAGGACATGGCCGTGACGCTCAGTCCCGCAGCGATGAGGCCCACCAGAAGCACCGGCCATAGCGGACCGTACAGGCCGGTCAAAGCGGAACTCGCCGCCATGCCGAAAGCGAGTCCTCCCATGACCACGCGCGGAGCCACATGGCCGCTGCCGAGCCAACCCCAGAGGATGCGCCCCGGCACGGCCACCAGCATGGCCACGGAAAAGACGAAGCCCGCGGCGGCCAAGCTGTAGCCGAGCGCCGTCAAGTAGATGACGAAATACGAGGTGAACACTGTCTGCAGCCCGTTGAAAACGAAGCACGCGAGCGAAAGGGCGCGCAGGTCGCGGTCGCGCGTGACGGAGGTGAGCGTGGTCCGAAAGTCCGACAGTCGGAACGAGCGCTCCGGGATGCGGTCCGCGTCGAACTCTTTGCGGAGCGGCTCCAGCATCAAAGCGAAGGCGAAGCAGCCGGCAGCCGCGATCCGCAACGTCCCGCGCCAGCCCGACCATTCCGTCAGCAGCGGCCCGAGCAGCCCCGCCAGCACAAGGCCGGCGGGCACCGCCGTTTGCTTGATGGAGAACACCAGCGGAGCGTACCGGGGCGGCGAATAGCGGCCGAGGAGGTGTGAACTCGCCGGGGTGGACACGGCCGCGCCGCCGCCGCCTATGACCGCGGAAAGGGCGAACAGCGCCAGCGGTCCCGCCGACGCGGCCACGAGACCCAAGGCCAGCATCGCCAGCGCCACCTGGCTCGTCCGTAGCGCGCCGTAGCGCACGATGAAGCTGCCGCACCCGAGCTGGAACACGAGCGAGGCCGAGGCCGCGAGGGCGACGTAGATGCCGAGCCATGTCGGGTCCAGCCGCAGGTCCGCGACAATGGCCGGCGCGATGACCGGCGGTAGGCTCTTGCCGAGCGCCGCGAAGGTCTGCTGCAGGAACATCGCGCCGAGGGCAAGCAGGAGCATGTTCAATTGTCGGCCGATGCGCATCCTGCCCTGCCCGAAGCGTAAACGAGTGCGGCCACGATCGCCGCCGCGGCCGCAAGTGGTCTCTGGATCCGCCGCAAGGTAACCGGCGGCTGGCCGAAGCTGCTAACCTTCGCTAGAACGCTCTCGTCGGTCCAGGCAGATTTCGCCCCTGAGCGGGACGCGTCATTATCGTTCGAGCAGGCGCAAATCGTCGTGGTTCGAATGGCTTTCGCGCTGGATCTCGCCATCGGTGACGATGTCGATGCCCGCGCGCCCCATGTCGCGGATGGCGAGGACGGTGGCGCCGCCCTGCGCCTCGGCCAGGCGCGGCGCGGACATGTGCCAGATCTCCGAGGCCCGCATGCGTGGCATCGTGCGCGAGCGCAGCGCCTCGTGGTCCACCGGCCGCGCGGCCTGGGGATGGTTGCCCACAACGGTGGTCGGCAGGATCAGAAGCATGCGCCTCATCCTCGCTCTCCATCGGCCTGTGCAGGCCCGGGGGGGTCAGGCCGTCGGCAGGACCTTGGCCGCGCGGTAGCCGGCGATCTGTTCCGCGAACATCGCCCAGCTATCGACGGAGCCCGTGAAGCCGGCGGCGCGCGCCGCCGCCATGGAGGAGAGCACGTCCCAGTCCAGGCCCAGGAAGAAGTCGGCGAATCCCCAGTCCGCCACGCGCTCCAGCGGCAGGGCGAGGCCGTGGCGTTCGCGGACGCGCTCCCAGACCGGGGCCTTGTCCGTCATCCAGCGCGCCAGCGGCACCGTCCGCACGGCGCCGGCGCGCAGGCCGAAGAGCTCGGCGAGGTGGGGCCACAGGTCGCGCCAGCGGAAGCAGTCGCCGTTGGTGAGGTTGAAGGCGCGGTCGGCGCAGCGCGGCTCGCCCAGCATCCACAGCACGCCCTCCGCCAGCAGGCCCGCGTCCGTGACCTCGTGCAGAGCGGCCCAAGCGCCGGGCTTGCCGGGGAAGTCGAAGGGCACG
>CADCTL010000297.1 GCA_902805625.1 uncultured Acetobacteraceae bacterium | reverse complement strand
GCGGCGGCAGCCCGACGGCGGCCAGCCAGCCCAGGTCCCAGAGCAGCGGGTCGGGCACGTCCACCCGGATGCGGTGGATGCCGGCCACCCAGTGGAACCCGGCGACGTCCACCGCCTGCCACGCCCCGAAGCCGAGCAGCGCGGCGCCGAGCAACCGCCGCCCGTCCGCCGCGGCGAGGCCGCCGCGGGCGCGCCACAGCAGCCACAAGCCGAGCGCGGCGACGGCGTAGACCGCCACGTGGAACAGGCCGTCGGCCAGGATCTGCGCCCGGATGTCGCGCAGCGCCCGGTACGAGGCTGAGGAAGTGGTGCCACTGCAGCACCTGGTGCAGCAGGATGCCGTCGAAGAAGCCGCCGAGCGCGAAGCCGAGCACGCCCGCGGCGACCGCCGGGCGGCCCGCCGGTGGTGTCGGGGGGGAAGGGTTCACTGGTGATGGTCTCCTCTCGAAGGCGCCCGGACATCCTCCTTCGCGCCCCGACGCCTCGCGGGCCGCCGAAAACCGCCCGGCGCTCCGCGTGCCCACGGCCGCCGCGAGAGCGCGGACGGGACGGCGCGCGTCGCCGCGGTGGGCCGGATGGCGGCCCCGCATGGCGGGCCCTGGATCGATGCCGCAGGCCGTCCGCGTCGCGGCCCCCGCCTTGCGGCCAAGCGCCCGACCGCTCGTGCCCCCCGGAACGCAAGCACGGACAAAGGGCGGCGGGCTCCTCCGCCTAAAGGAGGCCCTGCTTGGTCGGGTTCACCGGCTTGTCTTCCCGCAGGGCGCGCTTGCGCCGGCGCAACTGCTTCGCCACGCGCTCGAGCGCTTGGTTGAAGGCGGCGTGCGCTTCGGCGTGGTCGGCGTGTCCGTCGAAGTACAAACCCCGGCCGGAATGGACCCGGATGGAGCAGCTGAACCCCCCCTTGCCGGTGCGCGAGAAGGTGACGGCGATGTCCTCCGCGCCGCCGAAGTACTTCGCCGCGACGCCGGTCAGCTGCTCGGTGGCGTAGGTCCTGAGGCCGTCGCCGACGTCCACTTGGTGGCCGGAGACCGCGATACGCGAGATCTCGGTGGCGTCCGCTTCGCGCGGCGGTTCCATGCTGCGTCCCCCTTGGGCGGTTGAGCTTGCGGTGTCCCGCAGAAACAACGCGGCTTCCGCCGCCACGTTCACTTGCTGCCATGCCGAGGAGGCGGGGGCGGAGCCGCGTCGGCGCTCGCCCACAACCGTCTCGGCGACACGCCCGGCAGGGCGGCGGGCGACGTCCGGTGCGGCGGCCCCGGCGCTGTCCCGGCGCCGCCGCGCCACCGGCGCGCCATTGACGCGTCGTTGCCTCAGCCGTCCAGGAACAGGCTGCTGGCCCGCTGCACCAGCTCGGAATCGGGCAGGAGCGCCCTGTGTTCCGGGCTGTCGCTGACGCTGAGTAGGACGTCGGCACGGCTCGTCCCCTGCCCGAGCAGGCCGGTCCAGAAGCCGAGTCCCGCGTCCTCGGCGTCCCGCCCTAGCGCGTTGCGGTAGAGCTGTTGCACGAACGCCTCGTCGCCGGCGCTGGCTCCCAAGCCTTCCCGCCCTTCGGCGGACGCCAAGAGGTCCGCGGCCACACGGCTCGGGGAAAGCGCGCTCAACTGCGCCGAGTGGAACAGCAGCCCGCCCAGATCCGGGTCGCGGTTGAACGCCGCATCGTAGAGCCGGTTGACGGTGGGGAGGCCGGTGCTGTCGAGGGGCAGCAGGATGCCGTTGGCCACGGGCAGGTTGGTTTTGTAGCCGGCCGTCCCGTTCACCTCGCCTCCGGTGTTCTCACCCTCGGTAGCGGGCACCTCCAACCCGTGGAGTTGCACCTCGCGCCCCGTGAAGCGGTCGCGCAGTTCCTGCAGGATCGAGAGCTGGGCGGGATCCTGCGTGTTGAACTGGTAAGTCTGGCTGAGCGAGATCCGCCCCGCGGCGTCGGCTTGGGGGAAGTTGAGCCCTACAGGAGCGTTGCTGATGGTGCCGTCTTCCGTCAGGGCGAGGAGGACGGGCGCCACAACCGGTTCCCCTTCCGGGTCCTCGACGAAACCGTCGAGATCCCTGTCGAGCCGGTAGTTCGGCAGGAGCGAAGGCCGGTCGTCCGGAAAGCCGTGGATGTGCGAAGCGTGCTCGACACCCGGCGTCAGGCCGGTGGCCTCCAAGTCCACCCGCACCGTGCCGGCCGCCTCGTCGAAGGTCGCCACCGCGTAGCCGAGCACGCCGGATCCGTTGGAGGGCTGCAGCAGCGAAAAGAAGGTGCCGGCCGCAGGCGCGTCGAGGCGCGGCGCCGGCTCGGGCGCCGCCGGGCCGGTGCCCAGCGGGTTCAAGCTGTAGGGCTGGAGCTGCGCCAAGGCGGTGGCCGCGAAATCGACGAGCAGGTCCGGGGTGACGCCGGCGAGCTGGCCCTGCAACTCGGGCAGAACGATCAGCTGGCCTTGCGCGACGGGCACCTGCGGGTTGTAGCCGGCGGCGCCGTTCACCTCGTTGGGCGTGCCGGCGCCGGCGCCGGCCGGCAGGTCGAGCCCGTGGAACTCGAGCACGCGGCCGTCCAGGCGAGCGGACAGCCGCGCGAGGATTCCGGCATCGTCGGCCTCGGCGGTATCAAGCTGGTAGGTCTGGGTGAAGCGGATGCGCCCTGCGGCGTCCGCCGAGGGGAAGTCCGGCGAGACCTCCAAACCCTGCTGTGCCTCGCCCGAGGCCGTGAGGGCGGCGATCACCGGACCATAAGCCGCCCCCTCGCCCTCAGGCGTTTCGACGAAGCCGTCGCCATCCACGTCGTCGGCAGCCACCGCGAGGCGCTCGGGCCGATCGTCGAGGAAGCCGTGCACGTGCAGCGAGTGCACGGCGTTCGGGGTCAGGCCCGTGGCGGCAACGTCGATCGTCAGGGTCGTGCCGTCGAGCGTGACGGTGCCGAAACCGGACACACCCGAGTTGTTGCCCGGTGTTAAAAGCGCGAGTGCGGTAGTGGCCATGCGTCGGTTTCTCCTGAACCCGATCCATGACCAGCCGGATCGGAGGTGGGCTTGGCTCTTCCTGCGACGAGTCGCTGACCTCGCGGCGTTGCGGAGCGCACCATCTAAGCTTCGAACGGTCTGCCGGTTGCGGCCCGATCGCAAAAAGCAGTTGCTGAGCCTCGGGCAGCCTCGCCCGGCATGCCATCCCCCGAGCAAGCGCCTCCGCCACCATGAACGGCGCCGAACGCCGCCGCCGTGTGGAGCGCCACTTCGAACCTGCATGGCGCATCGTTTGGCTGCGACGACCGCATCGCCGCGCGTCGTCGCGCGCGCTTGCAATCGAAGCGTCACCGAACCGGGCTAACACTAGGCTGGTCGAGACCTGCGGCGGCCCGGCGCTCGTCGTGCCTTGAGCGCTCCGCACGTGCGGCTGCTTCCGCCCGCCGCCAACCGCCTTCCGTATCCACCCGGCACCGGCATGATTCGGACGGCAGCAGTGCACCATAGCTGGTTTTGTATTGCAGGCGTGCCCAACGCCGTGCGCCTGCCGCCTTTCTTTTTTCGATAGGACTCCGCAATACCTCCGCCGAACGAACTCCCTGTGGTCGTCATCACCGGCGCGTTCAGCGGCATCGGCCGCGCCACCGCGCACGCCTTCGCACGGTGCGGTGCGTCCGTCGTGCTCGCGGCGCGACGGGCCGGGATGCTCGAAGAAGCCGCGCCGCCGAGCGCTTCGGACGCATCGACGTGTGGTTCAGCAACGCCGGCACCATGGTCTTCGGGCGGTTGGAGTCCGTTCCCTCGGACGTGTGGCGCCGGGTAGTCGAGACCAACCTCTTCGGCCACTACCACGGCGCCAAGGTCGCTATGCGCCAGTTTCGCGCCCAGGTGTCAGCGTGCTTTGAGTCGGACAAAGCGACGCTCGCGCGGACAATCGTTTAGCGCTGCCGATTCCCTGAATGGGACACGGAATGGGACACGGAGGCCGTAGAAAAGAGAACTGTTCCGCAATCGGATTCGCCGTGGCCCGAGCCGTCGAGATCCACGAGCCCGACGACCTGACCTGGGCGCTCGGCGAACGGCGCGTATCGGTCCTCCGGGCGCTGGCCGAATCCGAACGGACCTCGGTGGCCGCCGTCGATGCTGCCGCCGGCGAACTCGGCATTAAGCGCGGCCACTGCTACCGGCTGCTCCGCCGCTTCCGCGCCCATCCCGCCGTCCTGCCGCGCACCCTGGCCGGGTGGAAGGCGCGCGCCTGCTGAGCCCGGAGGTCGAGGCGCTCGTCACGGCGACGATCGAAGACTTCTACCTCACCCGGCGCGGTCCCACGGTGTCGCAACTGATGCGCGAGGTCGAGCGGCGCAGCGCCGAACTGGGCTTGGTCTCGCCCAGCCGAAAGGCCGTGACCGCGCGCATCCGCCTGCGCGACCAAGTCGAGGTGCTGCGGCGCGGCCACGGCGACGCGCGCGCGCGCCAAGCTCGGCCGCATCGTCGGCCGGCTCTCGATCGACGGGCCGTTGGGCGTCGTTCAGGTCGACCACACGCTGGCCGACGTGATCCTCGTGTCGGAGAGGGAGCGGCGGGCGCTCGGCAGGCCCTGGCTGACGCTCGCGATCGACGTGGCGACGCGGGTGGTCGCGGGCTTCCACCTGAGC
>CADCTL010000296.1 GCA_902805625.1 uncultured Acetobacteraceae bacterium | reverse complement strand
CGGAGGCCGGGCACGCGCCGGTCGAGGCCGCGGCGCCTTGGGAGGTCGCGTTGGTCGACTTGGCGCCGGGCGAGGAGCCGCCGGGGATCGCCGTCGGCCCGCTCGTGCTGCTGGCCGACGGCGTCGAACCGGACGCGGGCTCCGCCGCGGCGGTGTCCGTCCTGCCGAGGAACGCTTCGGCGCGGCAGGTGGAGGCGGCAGTCGCCGCCGCGGCGGCGGGCTTGGTGGTCCGGCTGCCAGGCGGTGCCCCGTCGGGGCCGGGCTTCGCGCGCGACGAGGCGCCGGGCGCGGCGCTGCTGACGCCGCGGGAGGTGGAGATCCTCGCCTTGATCGGCGAGGGCGACAGCAACAAGGCGGTGGCGCGGCGGCTCAACATCTCCGCGCACACCGTGAAGTTCCACCTCGAAGCGGTGTTCCGCAAGCTCGGCGTGGCGACGCGCGCCGAGGCCGTGGCGCGGGGGCTGCGCCAGCGATTGATCGAGATGTGACGGGCCGGGTCGGGCCGCCGCGCTACTCGGCCGCCCGCTGCGCCGCCGGCTGCTGCCCGGCGGCTTGCCCCGCGAGCTCCAGCAGCTCCGCCTCGTCCAGCGTTTCCTTCTCCAGCAGGCGCCGGGCGGACCGCTCCAGCGCGTCGCGCCGCTCGCCCAGCAGTCCGAGGGTGCGCTCCAGGACGGTGTCCACGATGCCGCGCACCTCCTTGTCTATGGCGTCGCCCGTTTCCTCGCCGTAGTCGCGCTCGCGCGGCCCCATGGGCGCCGCGTTGGGGCCGGTCAGGAAAGAGCGCGAGTCGCGGTCGTAGGCTACGCTGCCGAGCCGTTCGGACATGCCGTAGCGCGCCACCATGCTGCGGGCGATGTCCGTGACGCGCTGGAGGTCGTCGGCCGCGCCCGTGGACAGGTGCTTGAACACGATCAGCTCCGCGGCGCGCCCGCCGAGCAGCACCATCATCTTCCGCTCCAGCTCCTCGCGCGTCATCAGGAAGCGATCCTCCGTCGGGCGCTGGATGGTGTAGCCGAGCGCGCCGATGCCGCGCGGGATGATGGAGACCTTGTGGACCGGGTCCGAGCCGGGCAGGCCGAGCGCGACGAGGGCGTGGCCCATCTCGTGGTAGGCCACGATCTCGCGCTCGCGCGGGTTGAGCAGCCGGTTGCGCTTCTCCAGGCCGGCGACGATCCGCTCTACGGCGTTGTTGAAGTCGTCCATGGTCACGGAGTCGGCGCCGCGCCGGGTCGCGCGCAGCGCCGCCTCGTTGGCCAGGTTGGCGAGGTCCGCGCCGGTGAAGCCCGGGGTGAGCGCCGCCACCTTCTCCGCGTCCACGTCGGGCGCGAGTTTCACCTTGCGGAGGTGGACCCCGAGGATGGCGATGCGCCCGCCCTTGTCCGGCCGGTCCACCAGCACCTGCCGGTCGAAGCGGCCGGCGCGCAGCAGCGCCGAGTCGAGGATCTCCGGCCGGTTGGTCGCGGCCAGGATGATGAGGCCGGAGCGCGCGTCGAAGCCGTCCATCTCCACCAGGAGCTGGTTCAGCGTCTGCTCCGCTTCCGAGTGCCCGCCGGCGTAGGGGCCGCCGACGCCGCGGGCCCGGCCGAGCGCGTCCAGCTCGTCGATGAAGATGATGGCCGGCGCCTTGCCCCGCGCCTGCTCGAACAGGTCGCGCACCCGCGCCGCGCCGACGCCCACGAACATTTCGACGAACTCGGCGCCCGAGATGGAGAAGAAGGGCACCTTCGCCTCGCCCGCGACCGCCTTGGCGAGGAGGGTCTTGCCCGTGCCCGGCGGGCCCACCAGCAGCACGCCCTTCGGCATCCGTCCGCCCAGGCGGCCGTAGCGGTCCGGGTCCTTCAGGAAATCCACGATCTCGCGCAACTCGTCCTTGGCCTCGTCCACGCCGGCGACGTCGGCGAAAGTCACGCCCGTGTCGGACTCGACGTACACCTTGGCCTTGCTCTTGCCGATCTGCATGAGACCGCCCTGCCCGCCCATGAGGCGGCGGCTGACGAAAATCCAGACTCCGAAGAAGAGCGCGATGGGCAGGATCAGCGCGAGGATGTCGCGCAGCAGCGTGCTCTCGATCCGGCCCGTGTAGCGCACGCCGTGGCGGTCCAGCTCCTCGGCGATCTCGGGCTCGACGCGCGTGGTGGCGAAGCGCGTCTCGCCGCCCGGCAGCGGTTCCTTGAGGGTGCCCTGGACGAAGCGGTCCGAAACGCCGGCCTCGGCCACCTTGTTCTCGCGCACGAGTTGCTGGAACTGGCTGTAGGGGATGGTCGCCACCCGCTGCCCGAGCGAGGCGATCCACTGGATCGCAACGATGGCGATGATCGCCGCCGCCCAATAGCTGATGTTGAACTTGCTTTCGCGTTTCACAAAGCATTCTCCGGCCTGGGGCGACAACCGTCACGAGAACGGGGGCATTCTAGCACAAGTAGAGCGCGAGGGGGCGTCCGGTGCGACGGCCGCGGCACTTCGCCCCCCAAACGCGGGCGGCTACGGAACGCGCCTGAGCGGCGGGGGTTGGGCCGCCGGTGCCCGAATCAACGTCGCCCCCCGAACGCCGCCAGGAGGCTCGCCCCCATCAGCGCGAAGCCCGCGACGTGGGGCGCCGACACGGGCTCCCCGAGCGCCGCCACCGCGACCAGCGCGGCCGTCAGGGGCAGGAAGCCGGTGAACAGCCCCGCGACGCCGGCCGGCACGCGCCGGAGCCCGGCGTACCAGAGCACCACGCAGAGCACGCTCGCGGTCAGGCTGTGGAACACGAGCAGCGCGGCGAGGCCCGGTGCCGCCAAGGCTCCGGCCGCGCCGAAGCCGGGCAGCGCGAAAGGCAGCAGCACCGCGGCGCTCCACGCCTGCATCCGCAGGCTCGCGGTCAGCACCGGCACTTCGCCCGCGATGCGCCGCGCCAGCAGCACGTAGACGGCCTCGCCGCACACCCCCGCAAAGACGAGGGCGTTGCCGACGGCGCTGCTCTGCCCGGCCCCGTCCGCGCGCGCGAGGGTGACGGCGCCCATCCCGGCCACGGCCAGTGCCACCGCCGCCCAGCCGCGCGGCGACAGCCTTTCGCGCAGCCACGCGGCGGCGCCGAGCGCGACCACCGCGGGCAGGGTGGACAGCACCAGCCCCGCCTCCAGCACGCCCGTCAGCCGCAGCCCGGCGAGCAACCCGGCGTTGTAGACCGCCGTGCCGAACAGCGCTTGGAGCGCCAGGTTGCGGCGCGCCGCGGGCCGGGGCACCACGCGCCCGTCCCGGAGGCGCGCCAGGGGCCACAGCACCATGCAGGCCAGCAGGCAGCGCAGAAAGGCGACGAGGGCGATGGGCAGCGCTTCGGACAGCGCCTTCGCCACCGCGACGTTCGCGCCCACCAGCGCCATGGCCGTGGCGAGCTGCGCGCAGGCCAGGACGGGCGCCCGGCCGGTCAGTCCGCTTCGCCGTCCTTGCGGAAGGGCGACATCTCCGCCAAGGCCTCCATCTCCCGCCGCATCGCCGGGCGTTCGCGCGCCAGGAAGTCGCCCACCGCGCGCCGCAACCCCCCGTGCTCGATCCAGTGGGCGGAGTAGGTGGGCTGCGGCAGATAGCCGCGCTGGATCTTGTGCTCGCCCTGCGCGCCGGCCTCCACGCGCGCCACGCCGTTCTCGATGGCGAAGTCGATGGCGCGGTAGTAGCACAGCTCGAAGTGCAGGAACGGCGCGTCCACGACCGAGCCCCAGTTGCGCCCGTACAGCGCGTCCCGGCCCAGCAAATTGAGCGCGCCCGCCACCGGCTGCCCGTCCCGCTCCGCCACCATCAGCACCACCGCGTCGCCCAGTGCCTCGGCCATCAACGGCCAGAAGCGCGGCGTCAGGTAGGCGCTGCGGCCCCACTTCTTGTCCGTGGTGCTGCGGTAAAAGCGGTGGAAGGCCTTCCAGTGCGCCGGCGTGATCTCATGCCCGCGCAGCGTCCGCAGCTCGTAGCCCGAGGCGGCGGCGTCGCGCCGCTCGCGCCGGATGGCCTTGCGCTTGCGGGACGCCAGGGCGCCGAGGAAGTCGTCGAAGGTGCCGTAGCCGGCGTTGTGCCAATGGAACTGGGTGCCGAGGCGTTGCAGCCAACCGGCCTCGCCGAGCGCGTCCCACTCGGCCTCCTCGCAGAAGGTGGCGTGGACGGACGACACGCCGAGCTGCCCGCAGGCCTGCATCAAGCCTTGCGCCAGCGCCGTCGCCGGCACGCCCGCGCCGGGCCGCGCCAGCAGCCGCGGGCCGGGGACGGGGCTGAAGGGCGAGCAGACCTGGAGCTTGGGGTAGTAGGAGCCGCCGGCGCGGTCGAAGGCGTCGGCCCAGCCGTAGTCGAAGACGTACTCGCCCTGGCTGTGGCTCTTCGCGTAGCAGGGCGCGCAGGCGACGAGGCGGCCGTCCCCGTCGCGCAGCCCCGCGTGCTGCGGCAGCCAGCCGGTGCGCGCGGTGGCGCTGCCGCTCTCCTCCAGCGCGAGGAGGAAGGCGTGGGACACGAAGGGGTTGCCGCCGCCGGCGCAGGCGTCCCAGTCGGCGGCCGGGATGTCGGCCATGCTCCGGTGCAGGGTCAGCGAGAGTTCGGTCATCGCGTCCGTCATGCGGGGAGGGATGTCGGCACGGCGCGGGGCGCCGCAACCCCGACGCCGCGGTCAGCCGATGGCGAAGAGGCCCTCGACCTCCACCGCCGCGTTCCCCGGCAGGGAGGGCACGCCGATCGTGGAGCGGGCGTGGCGTCCCGCCTCGCCGAAGACCTCCACCGCGAGGTCGGACGCGCCGTTCATGACTTGCGCGTGCTCCGTGAACTCCGGCGGCGCGGCGATGAAGCCACCAAGGCGCAGCACCCGGCGCACCCGGTCCAGGTCGCCTCCGCAAGCCGCGCGGAGCTGCGCCAGCACGTTGATGAGGCAGAGCCGCGCCGCCGCTTGGCCTTCCTCGACGGACCAAGGGGCGCCGAGCTTGCCGGTGTAGGCGATGCGGCCCTCGCGCACCGGTATCTGCCCGGACACCACCACGAGGTCGCCGTCCACGGTGAAGGGCACGTAGTTGGCGAGCGGCGCCGCCGGCTCCGGCAGGGCGATGCCGAGTTCGCGCAACCGCGCCTCGATGCGTCCAGACAACGGAGCCCTCCTGATCTAGCCGACGAGCCGCAACGACCGGCGCCGGCCGCGCGGGCTGGCCGCCGCCGGCACTTGCGGGAGGTCCATAGGCAGCAAGGGCGCCTGCTGCGCCGCGGTGCCGACGCTGTCGGGCGCGCAGTCGTCTTCCGAAGGCTGCGGCAGGTCGCGCCGGCCGAGGTGGTCGAGCGCGAGGCGCCGGAACGCCCAATCCAGCACGGAGGTGGCGCGCGGGATGGCGGGGTCGCCCTCCACCGCGCCGGCCGGGCCGAAGCGGGTGTAGGCGAAGGCGTCCACGTACTCCGCGAGCGGCACGCCCCGTTGCAGGCCGAGCGAGACGCTCTGCGCGAAGCTTTCCATCAAACTGCGGTAGGCCGCGCCTTCCTTGGACAGGGTGAAGGCGATCTCGACGAGCCTGCCGTCCGCGTCCTCGGCGGTGCGGAGCGCCACCTTGTGGCCGCCCACCGAGACGTGCAGCACCGCCCCGGTGTGGCGGCGGAGCGACGGCGTCTGGCGGGGCGCCGGCCGCGCTTCCGCCGGCGGCGCGGCGGGGAGGGGGAGCGGCGCGTGCAGGAACGGCGCCACCGCATCGCGCATCGCCTGCCGCGCGGCGTCCGATGCTGGCGCCTCCGCGCCGGGCGCGATCCCGCCCGTTCCAGCGCCGAGCAGCGCTTCCGCCGCGTCTGGCGGCGCCAGCGCGACGAGCGCCGCGTGGCGCAGCCCGGGCGCGGCGGCGGCGGAGTCGAGCGCCGCGCGCGCCGCTTCGGCCAAGCCGGGCACGGGCGTTTCGCCGGGCGGGGCGGGCCACAACAACGCCGCCGGCTCCAGCGCGCCGAGGCGCTCGGCGATCCGGCCCGACTCGGCCTCCGCCGCGCCGCGCGTCACCGCCGATATGGCCGCCGCGACCGCGCGGGCCTCGGGCGAGTCGTAAGGGAGGCCGAGGCCGGCGAGCAGCCCGGCCAGATCGGCGAAGCCGAGGCGCAAGCGCCGTGCGCGACCGCCGGACAGGCAATCGAGGGCGCGGACGCCGAGGGCGCAAGCCTCGGCGTAGCCCCCGGCGTCGAAGCCGCCATCGGCTTCGAGGAAGGCGGGCAGGTTCAGCACGAAGCGCGGCTCGGTCCCCGCGTCGCCGCGCCAAGTTTCCGCGCCAGGGCCGCAGCGACGCGTCAACAGCAGCGCGCGCAGGGCTTCGGCGAGGTTGGTGGCGCCAAGCCGGTCGAGCGCGCCCGACGCGGTGCCGCGGGCCACGGCCCGCGCTATCCACGCCTCGGCCGCGCGCGGCAGGGAAACCGGGTCCGTTCCGGGCGTCAGTGAGGCGAGCGCGGCGGCAGAAGAGATCCCGCCGTCCCACGCGCTTGGCAGGGCGACGGCGCGGGGCGGCGCGTCGGGATCGGCGGCGGCGCGGGTCCGGCGCAGCGCCACGCCTTCCCAGAGGGTGCCTCGGATGGGTGCCATAAGTCGGATGCTAGGACGGCTCGCCGGGCCGGGGAAGCCGCATTTGGTGGCGTGTCGGCGCCGGACTCGCAACATCCTGTGGACCGGGCCCGGCAGGGGCGCTTTTGCGCCGCAGCGTTGCGTATGCGACTGTCCCGCCCCATCTCGGCCGCACTGTCTGATAGGCGATTCGCCCCTTATGTCCTTCATGCTCCGCCTTTCCTCGGCCCTCACCGGCCGCAAGGTCGGCACCGACCGTTTCGGCAACGTCTACTTCGAGGGCAAGCGCAAGCTGCCCGTTTACGGCCGGGCGCGCCGCTGGGTGCTCTACGCCGGGGCGGAGGAGCCGACCACCGTGCCGCCGGAGTGGCACGCTTGGCTGCACCACACCACGGACGCGCCGCTTTCCGAAACCAAGCGCTACGCCTGGCAGAAGGAGCACCAACCGAACCTGACCGGGACGCCGGCCGCATACCGCCCGGCGGGCCACGACTACATCGGCCGCAGGCAGCACTCGAACGGCGGGGACTACGAGGCGTGGACGCCTGGCTCGTGACGGTCGGGGCCTGACCATGCAGGGACGCAGCTTGGCCGAGGTGGCGACCGGCGCCGTGATCCTCGCCGTCGCCCTCCTGTTCCTCGGCTACGCCGTGCTGAACAGCGGCCGCGGGGCGCGGGTGGGCGGCGGGGAAGGCACGCGGTTGACCGCCCGGTTCGACCGCATCGACGGTCTCTCCAACGGCGCCGACGTCCGCATCGCCGGGGTGCGCGTCGGCACCGTCACCGACACGCGGATCGAGCCGCAGACGTTCAGCGCGGAGCTCACCATGCGGGTGGACGGCGGCCTGCGCTTGCCGGAGGACACGTCCGCCGAGGTCACGTCCGAGGGGTTGCTGGGCGGCCGCTACGTGTCGCTGGTGCCGGGCGGCAGCGACCGCGTGCTGGCCGACGGCGGTCGGATCACGCAGACGCAGGGCTCGGTGAGCCTGGAGGCGCTCCTCGGGCGCTTCATCTTCTCCGTCACCCAGATCAACTCCAGCGCCCAGAACCAGCAGGGGCAGAACCAGCAGGGACAATCGGGCGGGAGCGGGAGCGTCACGCCGCGATGAGCCTCGTTCCGCCCGCCGTGTGGCCCGGCGGCGACGGCCAGCCGGTGTCCTGCCGGGAGAAGCTGAAGGTGTTGGCGGAAAACCACGCGGAAGCGGCGCAGGTCCTGCGGGACGCCTTCGAGGACGCCGTGCTCATGGGCGTGGACGAGGGCGCGATGCGCCGCATCCTGTCCGAGATGGTGGAAGCGCTGCCGAGCCCGAAGCGGCGCCCACCGGCGGCGCGGTGAGGGCGTTCCGTCCGGGCCTCCGGCTCGTGGCTCTCTCGGTGCTCGCGGCGGCGGCGGCCGATCCTGCCGCGGCGCAGGATTGGGTGCCGCGGCAGGGCGCGGAGCTGCAAGTGCTGGACAAGGTCACGGCCCGCATCTCCGTGCTCCGGGCGGGCGTGGGCCAGGCGGCGCGGTACGGCACGCTGACCATCACGGTGCGCGCCTGCAACGCCCGGCCGCCGGACGAGGTGCCCGACGCCGCCGCCTTCCTGGAGATGACGGACAGCCGCCGTGCCGCCGGCTCCCAGCAGGTGTTCCGCGGCTGGATGTTCGCCAACGCGCCGGGCGTGAGCATGCTGGAGCACCCGGTCTACGACGTGCGGGTGCTGGACTGCCGGTGACGTCGCCGCCGGCGTCCGACCACTGGGACGGGCGCGTCTTCCGCAACCCGCACGACGCGACGGTGAAGACCCTGCGCGACGTTTGGCGCTGGCGGCGGGGCGCGTCCCCGGAAGCTTGGCCCGCCCGCGTGGAAGACCCGCCGCAGCCGCCGCCGGCGCGGGTCGGGCCAGGGCGGATCGCCGCCACCTTCATCGGGCACGCGACCTTCCTCGTGCAGATCGGCGGGCGGTGCGTGCTGCTCGACCCGGTCTGGTCCGCGCGCGCCAGCCCGCTGCGCTTCGCCGGGCCGCCGCGGGTGCGGGCGCCGGGGCAGGCGCTGGAAGCGCTGCCGGGCGTGGACCTGCTGCTGGTCAGCCACAACCACTACGACCACCTCGACTTGCAAACGCTGCGCGCCGTGCGCCGCCGCTGGAACCCGCCGGCGGCGACCAGCCTTGGCAACGCGCGGCATTTGGCGAAAGCGGGCATCCGCGACGCGCGGGAGCTGGACTGGTGGGAGGAGGCGCGGTTCGGACCGCTCCGCGTCACCTACGTCCCGGCGCAGCACTTCTCGGCGCGCACGGCCTGGGACCGCAACCGCAGCCTGTGGGGCGGATTCGTGCTGGAAGCGGATGACGGCGCGTGCGTGTACTTCGCCGGCGATTCCGGCTGGTGCCCGCACTTCGCGGAGATCGGCCGGCGCTTCCCGCGGATCGACCTCGCGCTGCTGCCGATAGGCGCCTACGAGCCACGTTGGTTCATGCGGACCCAGCACATGGATCCGGAGGAGGCGGTGCGGGCGCACCTCGCGCTCGGCGCGAGGCGCAGCGTGGGCATGCACTTCGGCACCTTCGCCGGGCTGACGGACGAGGCGATCGGGGCGCCGGAAGCGGCGCTGGCGGCAGCGCGCGAGGAACACGGCGTGCCGTCGGAACGGTTCGGCACGCTGCCCTTCGGGGCGACGCTGGAGCTGGAGGCCGGCGCGGCCTAGCCCGCCAGCTCCGCCAGCACCTGCGCGAGCACCCGCGTCCCCTTCGCCAATTGCGCCGGCTCGGAATACTCCGCCGGGTTGTGGCTGATCCCTTTGCGGCAAGGCACGAAGACCATGCCCGTGGGGCAGAGCGGCACGATGAACTGCGCGTCGTGGAAAGCGCCGGAGGGCATGAGGAGCGCGGAAAGGCCCTGCGCCTTCGCCGCGCGCTCCACCGCGCCCACGACCGCCGGGCTGAATTCGACGGGCTGGGCGTTGAAGCGCTCCGTCACGGCGACGCCGCAGTCGCGCACCGCGCCGCGGACGGTGGCTTCGATCGCGTCGCCGCGCTCCCGCAGAACGTCGGCCGAAGGGTGGCGGAAGTCGATGGTGAAGCGCACGCGGTCCGCGACGCTGTTGGAGGTGTTGGGCGACACCTCGATGCGGCCGACCGTGAAGCGCAGCACGTCCGAGGGGTCGCGCATCAGGGCGTTCAGCGCCTCGACCGCCCGGACCATGTCCTGCACGGCGTCGCGCCGGAGCGAGAGCGGCGCGGTGCCGGCGTGCGCGGTTTCGCCCGTCAGCTCCACCACGAACCACCGGCTGCCCTGGATGCCGGACACGACGCCGATGTCCTTGCCTTCCGCCTCCAGCCGCGGCCCTTGCTCGATGTGCGCCTCCACGTAGGCGTGCGGCGCCGGGCCTTCGACGACGCCTAGCGGTCGGCGCGGGAGATCGGCCTCGGCGGCCAGGTGCTCGCGGAGCGCGCCGGCGAAGCGCACGCCGTCCCCGTCCTCCGCCGCGTTCCAGGTGTCGGCGGGCCGGTAGCCGGCGTAGGCCATGCTGCCCATGCAGCCCGGGGCGAAGCGGCCGCCCTCCTCGTTGGTCCAGGCGACGACCTCGATCGGCCGCCGCGGCTTCACGCCGGCCTCGCGCAGCGCCTGCACCGCTTCCAGCGCCGCCACCACGCCGTATATGCCGTCGAAGCGCCCGCCGTTGGGCTGGGTGTCCATGTGGCTGCCGCTGAGGACCGGCGCGGCGTCCGGGTCGGCCCCTTCTTGCCGCAGGAACAGGTTGCCGAGCGGATCGACCGACGGTTTCAGCCCGAGCGGCGCCGCCCAGGAGATCAGCAAACGCCGCGCCTTGCGGTCGAGCGGGGTGAGGCAGGCGCGGTTCACGCCCTGGGCGCCGTCCGGGCCGGCGATGGCGCCGATCTCGCCCATCTCCATCAACCGGCGCCACTGCCGCCCTTCGTTCACGGTGGACCATGCCTCGCCCATGCGGGGCCTCCTCGGGTGCTGTGCGGCGTCATCGGGCCGGCGCGACCGCCGGGCGACCGCCATCATGCGCGCGGCGCGGCACGCGGGGAACGGGGGCGGGGTTGGAACGCGCCGCCTTTGCCGCGATGATGGGGTTTCCACCCAGAAGGATCGCGGCGATGGCGGAGCGGAGCGTCCTGTCCACCCACGTCCTGAACGCCGCGCAGGGCGTCCCGGCGGAGGGCGTCTCGGTGGAACTGTGGCGGCTCCACCCGGCGGAGGAACTCGTGGCCCGGACCGCGACGGGGCCTGATGGCCGCGCGGGCGACCCGCTGCTGCCCCCCGGCGCGTTCGCGCCCGGCCGCTACGAATTGCGCTTCGGCGTGGGCGACTACTTCCGGGGCCGCGGCTCGGCCGCCGACCCGCCGTTCCTCGACGTCATCCCGGTGCGGGTCTTCCTCGCCGACGCGGGAGGGCATTACCATGTGCCGTTGCTCTGCACCCCCTGGAGCTACACCACCTACCGCGGCTCTTGAGTTCTCGTCGAGGGAACCGCCCATGCCAGAATCCCAAGATGCCATGATGTCGGCGGTGCGGCGGGGTGACCTCGCTGGCGTCCGCCGTCTGGCCGCCGAGGCGCCGGACAGCCTGGACGCCGTGGGACCTGACGGGCGCATGCCGCTGGTGCTGGCCGCTTCGGTGGGCGCGGATGAGGTGGTGGCGCTCTTGCTCGAACTGGGCGCCGACGCCGCGCGGCGCGACGGCGAGGGCCGGACCGCCTTCTCCGCTGAATGGCGGCGTTCCCGACCGCCAGGACGACGGGACGTTCCTTACGCTTGCGGGGTGTGGTAGGCTGACAGACCTTGGCTGGCGTCCTCGCGCGGAAGCGCCGCCGGCGACCAGAGAGTTTGGAGGGCTGGGCATGGGTGTCCCGATGGCGGCAGGGGTCGGCGAGGCGGTGCGGGGCGCCGCGGCGGTCGAGTCGGTCCCGACGGGGGCGGCGCTGGGCGCGGAAGTCCGCGGCGTGGACCTCCGCCGTGTGGACGACGCGCTCTTCGCCGCGATCCACGAGGCTTGGCTCGCGCATTCCGTGCTGCTGTTCCGCGGCCAATCGCTCTCGGACGACGACCTGGTCGCCTTCAGCCGCCGCTTCGGCGACCTCGACCTGGCGCCGATCCAGGAGAACGGCCGCCGCTTCGTGGACGGCAAGCCGGAGATCTACATCGTTTCCAACGTGCTCGGGGCCGACGGGCAGGCCATCGGCAGCCTCGGCGCCGGCGAGGCGGTGTGGCACACCGACATGTCGTACCTGCCGCGGCCGCCCAAGGCCTCCATGCTCTACGCGCTGGAGGTGCCGCCCGCGGGCGGCAACACCCACTTCGCCAGCATGCACGCCGCCCACGACACGCTGCCGGAGGCGCTGCGCCGCCGCGCGCAGGGGCTGATGGTGAAGCACGACGGCACCTACAACAGCGGCGGTTTCCTCCGCGCCGGCGTGACGGCTACGGACGACCCGCGGACCTCCCCGGGCCATTTGCATCCGCTGGTGTGCCGGCACCCTGAAACGGGCCGGGCGATGCTGTACCTGGGCCGCCGCCGCAACGCCTACATCGACGGCCTGCCGCTCGACGAGTCCGAGGCGCTGCTGGACGAACTGTGGGATCACGCGACCCGGCCGGCCATCGCTTGGGCGCACCAGTGGCGGCCGGGCGACCTGGTGCTGTGGGACAACCGCTGCACCATGCACCGGCGCGACCCCTTCGACGCCGCTTCGCGGCGCGTGATGCACCGCACCCAGGTCAAAGGCGAAGCGCCGCCGGCGGCGTGACGCCGCCCGCGAGGGCCGCGCGAAAGGCTTCGCGCGGCCGGGCGGGACGTGCGCTGATCGGTTCGAAAGGCGCTTGCAATCCCGGCGCGGATTGCTCATTTGTCCGTTGACATCAGCGGCAACCTTATTTTGACACCGTAAGAGCGGGCGGCGCGGGGCATTGGACCCGGCCTGTCCCGCTTTCGCGCATGGAGGCCCCCGTGGCACGCATCCCGCTAGAGCGAATCCGCAACATCGGCATCACCGCGCACATCGACGCGGGCAAGACCACCACGACCGAGCGGATCCTCTACTACACCGGCAAGAGCCACCGGATCGGCGAGGTCCACGACGGCAACACCACGACCGACTACATGGACCAGGAGCGGGAGCGGGGCATCACCATCACCTCCGCCGCCGTGACCGCCGTGTGGAAGGACCACCGGATCAACATCATCGACACGCCGGGCCACATCGACTTCAACATCGAGGTGAACCGTTCCTTGCGCGTGCTCGACGGCGCCGTCTTCATCATCGAGGGCGTGGCCGGCGTGCAGCCGCAGAGCGAGACCAACTGGCGCCTCGCCGACCGCTACAACGTCCCGCGCCTCATCTTCATCAACAAGCTCGACCGCACCGGGGCCGACTTCTACCGCGCCGCCGCCACGCTGACCGAGAAGCTCGGCATCACCTGGGTGTCCTTGCAGCTTCCGATCGGCATCGAGGACACGTTCCAGGGCGTGGTGGACTTGGTGGAGATGAAGGCGCTGATCTGGGAGGGCGACGAGCTGGGCGCGAAGTACCACGACGCGCCGATCCCGGACGACCTGAAGGACAAGGCCGCGGAGTACCGCCAGCTTCTGCTCGACACCGCGCTCTCGGTGGACGACGCGGCGATGGAGGAGTACTTCGACAAGGGCGACGTCACCGTCGAGACCCTGAAGCGCTGCATCAAGAAGGGCACGATCAGCGGCGCCTTCCGCCCCGTGCTGTGCGGCACCGCCTTCAAGAACAAGGGCGTGCAGCCGCTGCTCGACGCCGTGCTCGACTACCTGCCGAGCCCGATCGACCGCGTCGGCATCAAGGTGGCGGCCGAGGAGGGCCAGGAGGACGACGCCGACCGGCGCATCATCCCCGCCCGCGAGGACGAGCCCTTCGCCGGCCTCGCCTTCAAGATCATCAACGACAAGTACGGCAACCTGACCTTCGTGCGCGTCTACCGCGGCGTGCTGCGCTCCGGCGACCAGGTGCAGAACACCACCAAGGACCACAAGGAGCGCATCGGCCGCATGTTCCAGATGCACGCCGACAAGCGCGAAGAGATCAAGGAGGTCTTCGCCGGCGACATCGCGGCCTTCGTCGGCTTGAAGGACACCGGCACCGGCGACACGCTCGCGGACAACTCGGACCCCGTCATCCTGGAGCGCATGGCCTTCCCGGTGCCGGTGATCGACATCTCCGTCGAGCCGAAGACCAAGGAGGGCGTCGAAAAGATGACGCTCGGCTTGCAGAAGCTGGCCGGCGAGGATCCGTCCTTGCGCCTCAAGACCGACCAGGAGACCGGGCAGACCATCCTGTCCGGCATGGGCGAGCTGCACCTGGAGATCATCATCGACCGGCTGCGGCGCGAGTACGGCGTGGACGCCAACATCGGCGCGCCGCAGGTGGCCTACCGCGAAACGATTTCCAAGACGCACACCGAGACCTACACCCACAAGAAGCAGTCGGGCGGCTCCGGCCAGTACGCCGAGGTGAAGATCACCTTCGAGCCGAAGGAGCGGAACACGGGCATCGAGTTCGTCAACGGCGTGGTCGGCGGCGCGGTGCCGAAAGAATACATCCCGGCGGTCGAGAAGGGCATCAAGGTGCAGGCCGACACGGGCGTGCTCGCCGGCTTCCCGACGGTGGACTTCAAGTACTCGCTGGTGGACGGCAAGTACCACGACGTGGACTCTTCGGCGCTCGCCTTCGAGATCGCCGCCAAGGCCTGCTTCCGCGAAGGCATGAAGAAGGCCGGCCCGACCATCCTGGAGCCGATCATGGACGTGGAGGTGACGACGCCCTCCGACCACGTCGGCGACGTGGTGGGCGACCTGAACCGGCGCCGGGGCGTGATCCAGAGCCAGGATATGGCGGGCACCTCCGTCATCGTCCGGGCACACGTGCCGCTGAAAGAGATGTTCGGCTACATCTCCAACCTGCGGGGCATGACCAAGGGCCGCGCCTCCTTCTCCATGCAGTTCCACCACTACGATCCGGTGCCGCGCAACATCGCGGACGAGATCATGACCAAGAGCGCCTGATCCCGGCTTCGCATCGGAGGTCTGCGGCGCGGCGCGAGGGGAAGCCCTCGCGCCGCTGTCGCGACGGGGCGGCCCTCAAGCCGCCCTTTCCGCGCGGACCTCGTAGTGCTGCGCCTTGTCGTCGAAGCGGGACAGGACGGCCCTGGCCGCGGGCGGCACGACGGAGACCTCCCAGTCCGGTCCCGCGAAGGTCTTCACCGCGTCCCAGGACGCGAACCGCATGACGGTGACGAACTCCACCTCGGCGCCGAGCGGCCGCCTGTGCAACTCGACGCGCTCCAAGCCCGCGATGCCGCGGCCGAGGATGCCGGGGAAGATGGTCGAGCGGATCAGCGCCTCATAGCTGCCAGCGTTCTCCGGCGTGGTCCACCCGTGCCACAGGCGGCTGATCATGCGGGCCCCTCCGCTCCTTGCCAGGGCGGATGGTGGGGCGAAAGGCACCGCTTGTCTCCACAGCCCGGTGCCGGGCCGGCCGCCGAACGCGCCGCTCAGCTTCCGTGTTCGGGATGGCCGGATTGCCGCTTGCCGGCGTTCGCCGCTTCGGCTTGCTCCTTCTCCCGCTTGCCGACGGTGGCGGAGCTGGTGTCGTCGCCCGCTACCGCGCCCTCCGCATCGGCCTTGGACGCCGAGCCCTTCGGCGAGCCTTGGCCTTCGGTCGGCGAGGGTGCCTTGCCGCCTTCGGGAACGCGGGCGTCCGGGTCCTCGTGGTGGCCCTTCACCGTGCCTCGGCTCGTGGTCCGGTCGTCGCTCCCGCCGCTGCTCTTCTTCTTGGTCATGTCCGCCGTCCTGTCTGCATGACCCCCTTCAACCCGGCAGTTGTCGGCCGGTTCCGGACCTGGACCGCGGCCCGGCCTCGGCCAGGCCTTGGCAGCCGACGGGGGCGGGGGGCATACCGCTCCAATGCTCGACTTCGCCGGCATCCGCGTCCTCGTCCTCGGCGACGCCATGCTCGACCGCTTCCTGTACGGCGACGTGGACCGGATCTCGCCGGAGGCGCCGGTCCCGGTCGTGCGTTTGCGCCGCAGCCACGCCATGCCCGGCGGCGCCGGCAACGTCGCGCGCAACATATCGGCCCTCGGCGGGCGGGCGGTGCTGGTCGCGCTGCTCGGGGAAGACGACGCCGCGGCCGAGCTGCGCGCCTTGCTCGCGGGCGACCCCGGCATCGAGGACGCCACGGTCGGCAGTGTCGCCCGCCGCAGCACCCGCAAGATGCGCGTCATCGCCGGCAACCAGCAGGTGGCGCGGCTGGACGAGGAGGAGGCGCGGCCGGCCGACGCCGGGGAAGCCGAGGCGCTGGTCGGGGCGGTGCGGCGCCGGGTGGCGGGGTGCAAGGCGGTCGTCCTGTCGGACTACGCCAAGGGCGCGCTGACGCCGGCCGTGGTCGCCGGGGCGATCGCCGCCGCCCACGAAGCGGGCGTCCCGGTCTTCGCCGACCCCAAGAGCGACGACTTCGGCCTCTACCGGGGCGTGGACTGCCTCACGCCCAACGCCCGCGAGCTGGCCCGCGCGACGCGCCTGCCGACCGGCACGGAAGCCGAGGTGGCCGCCGCCGCCCGCGCGGCTATGCGCGCAACTGGCGTGCCGGCCCTGCTCTGCACCCGCGCCGAGCGCGGCATGGTGCTGGTCCGCGCGGACGGGGCGCACGCGAGCGTGTCGGCCGAGGCGCGCGAGGTGTTCGACGTTTCGGGCGCCGGCGACACGGTGATCGCCACCCTGGCGCTCGCGCACGCCGCCGGTCGGCCGCTCGAAGACGCCATGCGGATCGCCAACGCCGCCGCCGGCGTGGTGGTGGGCAAGCTGGGCACGGCGACGGTGGGCGAGGAGGAGCTGGAGCACGCGCTCCGCGCCGGCGGCGGTTCGGACGGGGCGGAGGACGCGGCGGCGCTGGGCCTCGGCGCGGCGCGGCGGCGCGTCGCGGAATGGCGCGCGCAGGGCCTGCGCGTCGGCTTCACGAACGGCTGCTTCGACATCCTCCACGCCGGGCATGTTTCGCTGCTGCGGGCGGCGCGGCGGCGGTGCGACCGGCTGGTGGTCGCGCTCAACGCGGACGCTTCGGTGTCGCGGCTGAAGGGGGCGTCGCGGCCGGTCAACACCCTGGCCGACCGCGCGGCGGTGGTGTCCGCCCTCGCCGCCGTGGACGCCGTGGTGGCCTTCGAGGAAGACACGCCCTTGGAGCTGATCCGCGCGCTCCGGCCGGACGTGCTCGTCAAGGGCGGGGACTACACCGAGGACCGGGTGGTCGGGGCCGACCTCGTCCGGGCGTCGGGGGGCGAGGTCGTGCTGGTCGATCTGCTGCCCGGCCGCTCGACGACGGGCATCGCGGCGCGGCTGCGCGGGTGAAGGGAGACCCGCGCGACCGGTCCAGGGCGCGGCGGAGCGTTCAGTGCAGGCGGTTGCTGCGGTGGCGGCGCGCGGACCGGGACACGTCGGCGGCGGCCTGGGCTTCGAGGGCGGGCATCATCGCCGCGGCGAGGGCGGCGTGCTTGGCCGCGTCCGCGGCCCCGATCCGGAGGCACTCGGCCTCGACGTAGGACAGCATCAAACGGAGCGACGCGGTGGTGGTGTCGTCGGCTTCGGCGCCACCGAGCTTGAGTTCAGTCCGCATCCGGTTGTGCTCCCAAAAAAGTGAATGCACCGAACACATACGATTTACCTGCAAAGGCATCAAGACGGAATTCGCGGTCGAAGTTGCTCGCCGTGTTCCTGGGATTTGAACAATACATTCTCAATCCAAAGAAGTTGGACCGGTTGTATTTCTCAACCATTGCGCGACAAAGCCTGCGCGGTGCCTTATTGAAGGGGCTTGGGCGTGTCGCGCCGCCGATGATCGCGCCGGCTTCTCCGTTGCGTCCTCCAAGTGCGGGCGGCAAGGTCCGCGCCCCCATGGCACCCCCCGACGTTCAAGAGCCTCCCCTGGTCCGCCTGCTGCCGGGCCGCGACCGGCGCGTGAAGGCGGGCCACCCCTGGGCCTTTTCCAACGAGATCGCCATGGCGCCGGGCGCCAAGGCCCTGCCGCCCGGCCGGCTGGTGCGCCTGGAAGGCGACGACGGGGTCCGGTACGGCGTGTGGCACTTCAACCCGCACAGCCTGATCGCCGCGCGGCGCCTGTCGCGCGACCCGGCCGCCGCCATCGACGCCGCGTGGCTGCGCGAGCGCTTGTCGGGCGCGCTGGCGCTGCGCGAGCGCTTGTACGCCGCCCCCTTCTACCGCCTCGTCCACGCCGAAGCGGACGGGCTGCCAGGCCTGGTGATCGACCGCTACGGCGACGCGCTGGCCGTGCAGGCCAACACCGCCGGGATGGACGGACTGGCGCCGGCGCTGCTGGAGGCCTTGCAGGCGTTGCTCGCGCCGCGCCTCGTGGTGGCGCGCAACGACGCCGCGGTGCGCGGCCTCGAAGGGCTGGCGCAGGAGGTGCGCCCGCTGCTCGGCGACGCCGCTGAGCCGGCGCGGGCGGAGGAGGGCGGCCTCGGCTTCGCGGTGGACCTGCTCGGCGGGCAGAAGACCGGCTGGTTCTTCGACCAGCGCGAGAACCGCGACCGCGTGGCCCGCCTTTCAGCCGGCGCGACGGTGCTGGACGCCTTCTGCCACACCGGCGGCTTCGGCCTCCGCTGCGCCGCCGCGGGCGCGTCGCGCGTGGTTCTGCTCGACCGCAGCGCCCACGCGCTCGACCTCGCCGCGCGCACCGCGGCCGAGAACGGGCTGGCCGGGCGCACGGAAACGCGCCGCGCCGAGGCGCTGGACGAACTGGAGCGCATGGCCGCGGGGAGCGAGCGCTTCGACATCGTGGTGGCGGACCCGCCCGCCTTCGCCAAGAGCCGGCGCGACCAGCCCGTGGCGCTCAAAGGCTACGCCAAGCTGGCGCGGTTGGCGGCGGCGCTGGTGGCGCCGGGCGGTTTCCTGTTCCTGGCCTCGTGCAGCCACCACGTCGCGGCCGGCGACTTCGCGGACGCAACGGTTTGGGGCGTAGGGCGTGCGCGGCGCGAGGGCCGCATCCTGTTCCAGGGCGGCGCCGGGCCCGACCACCCGGTGCATCCGCTGCTGCCCGAGAGCGCGTACCTGAAAGCCGTGCTGTTCCAACTGGCATGAGCCGCATGCTCGCGGCCTACCGCCGCACGCGGTACGAGGCGGCCGGCGCGGTGGCGCGCATCGGCCGGCGCGACGCGGCGGTGGACGCGGTGCTGCGCCGGCTCGGTGCGCGGCGGGGCACCTTCGTCACCGCCTGGAATCCTTGGAGCCGGAGGATGCCCGCCGGCTGGAACGCGCGCATGGGGGCGCGGCTGCTGGCGGCGGCGAAGCGCCTGCCCTTCGCGGAAGGGGAGGGCCGCGCGCGGGGCTGGTCGGAGCGCCACCTGCTCCTCGCAGCCGACCCGCGCCGCGCCGCCGTGCTGGCCCGGCGCTTCCGGCAGAGCGCCGTGGTGGCCGTGCGGAGCGGCGCGCCGGCCCGGCTCGTCCTGTTGCGCCCTATGCTCGTGCCAGGATGAACAACCGCCGGAACGGGAGCAGCACCGCGCCATCCGGCTGCGGCGGGTAGGCCCGGCGCATCTCGGCCGCGTAGGCGGCCACGAAGCCATCGCGCAACTCCGGCTCGCCTTCCAGCGCGTCCATGTAGGGCCGCAGGCTGCTCCCCATCGCCCAGCGAGCCACCGGGTCCTCGCCCCGCAGCACGTGCAGGTACTCCGTGGTCCAGATGTCGAGCGCGGCCGTTCGCGGCGCCAACAGGTCGTAGTACGCCGCGGCGCCCATCACCGGCGGCGCGCTCTTCACGCCGGAAAGGCGCCCGGCCCACGGGCCTTCCGCCGCCAGCCGGTCCTGCGCCGCGCGCACCGGCGCCGCGTGCATGTGCGGCATCTGCACGGCGAGCGCGCCGCCCGGCGCGAGCGTGCCGAGCAGGCGCGGGAACAGCGCCCCGTGGTCCGGCAGCCAGTGCAGCGCCGCGTTGCTGAACAGCACGTCCACGGGCTCGGCCGGCGCCCAGTGCGCTATGTCGGCCCGCTCGGTCTCGAAGCCCGCGGCGCGCGCCTTGTCCAGCATGGAGGCGGAGCCGTCCACGCCGCGCAACCCGGCGTCCGGGAAGCGCGCCCGCAGCGCCGCCATCGCGCTGCCGGCGCCGCAGCCGAGGTCCACGACGCGCCGCGGTCCCGGGTGCGCCACGCGCGCCAGGAGGTCGAGCGCCGGCCGCAGCCGCTCGTCGCCGAAGCGGAGGTACTGCTCCGGGTCCCAGTTCGGATTGCCCGACATGCGCGCGTCCCTCCGCTACAGGTAGCGCTTGATGTCCAGCGTGCTTTCCCGCCCGAGGCTGCCGAAGTGCTCCGCCAGGAAGCGGTCCGCCGCTTGGTGCCCGTAGCGCCGCAGGATCTGCAGGAATTCCCAGTCGCCGTTGAGCTTGGTAGACAGCTTGAACTTTCTCATCCGGTCCTCGTCGTCGATGCAGTGGAGGAAGATGCGCCGGTAGCGCGGCTGCTCCAGCCGCCCCGCCTCCATCAAACGCTGCACGAAGTCGATGGCCCGCATCTCGCTCATCAGCGAGGCGTTGAAGCTGATCTCGTTCAAGCGGTTCATGATGTCGGAGGCGCTGGTCGGCAGCTCCGGCCGCAGGATGGCGTTGATCTGCACGATCAGGATGTCGGGCGCGCCGCCCTCGTGGTAGAGCGGCCAGAGCGCCGGGTTGCCCAGGTAGCCGCCGTCCCAGTACGCCTCACCGTCGATCTCCACCGCGCGGAAGATGTTGGGCAGGCAGGCGGAGGCGAGCAGCACGTCCGCGTCCACCTCCGTCCGCGTGAAGACCCGCGGTTTGCCCGTCCGCACGTTGGTGGCGGAGATGTAGAGCTTCACCCCCTTCGGGTCGCGCCGGAGGACCGCGGTGTCGAGCTGGTCCGCGATCACCGTCCGCAGCGGGTTGTACTCGATCGGGAAGGGGTTGAACTGGTAGGGCGAGAAGGCGCGGGTGAAGTACTCGAAGCTCTGGTAGGCGATCGAGCGGCTGAGGTCGTAGCCCCAGAGCGCCTTCTCGAAGGGCGTGTTCTGGAGCGGGCTGAAGGCGAGCCGCGTCGCTATGTCCCGCCACAGCCGCCCCAGCGCGCGGATCGCGCCTTCCCGCCCGCCATCGGCCAGGCCTTGCACCAGGATCGCGGCGTTGATGGCGCCGGCCGAGGTGCCGGACACGCCGTCTATGTCGAGCCGGTCGTCCTCCAGCAGCCGCTCCAGCACGCCCCAGGTGAAGGCGCCGTGCGTGCCGCCGCCTTGCAGCGCGAGGTTGATGCGCCGCGCCTTGGCCGGCTTGGCGACGTGCGGCGTCGATCCGGCCTGCGCCTCGGCGCGTTCAACCGCTTCCCGCGCCGCGGCGGGCGCGGGGACGTCCGGCAGCTCCCGGTCGGCCATCAGGCCGCCAGCCAGCCGCCGTCTATGGAGAGCGCCGCGCCGTTCACCGCGCCGCTGCCAGGGCCGGCGAGGTAGAGCGCCATGCGCGCCACGTCCTCCACCTCGACCCAGCGCTTGGAGGGCTGCTTCTCCAGCAAGTAATCGGTCAGCGCCGCTTCCTCGGACACGCCGTGCTTCTCCGCCAGCGGCCCCACCTGCGCCTCGGCCAGCGGCGTGCGGACGAAGCCGGGGCAGACGGCGTTGCAGGTGATGGGCGTCCGCGCGATCTCCAGCGCCACCGTCTTGGTCAGGCCCACCACCGCGTGCTTCGCCGACACGTAGGCCGCCTTGTAGGGCGAGGCCACCAGCCCGTGCGCGGAGGCGATGTTGATGATGCGGCCCCAGTTCCGCCGCTTCATCCCCGGCAGCGCCGCCTTGATGGCGTGGAAGTTGGACGTGAAGTTGATGGCGATGATCGCGTCCCACTTCGCTTCCGGGAATTCGTCGATCGGCGCCACGTGCTGGATGCCGGCGTTGTTCACCAGGATGTCCACGCTCCCGAGCGCGGCCTCCGCCGCCCGCACCATGCCCGCCACGGCCTCGCCGCGCGACAGGTCGGCGTCCGAGAAGGGCGCTTCCTCCACCCCCATCGCGGCGCCCACCTCGCGCCGCGCCCGCGCGATGTCATCCGGGCGGCCGAGGCCGTTCAGCATCACCTTGGCGCCGGCCTGCGCGTAGAGCAGCGCGATGCCGAGCCCGATGCCGCTGGTGCTGCCGGTGACGAGCGCCGTGCGCCCTTCGAGAGTGCGTTCCATCGTCTGCTGGCTTTCCCCGATGCCGCCGCCACACCGCTACGGCAGGCGCTTCAGCCACCCGATAAGCCGTTTGGTGGTGGGGGACAACAACCGTGGCGTGTAGAAGTCGCCCGCCGCGCGCTTGCCCGCCTCGGACAGGGTGGGGTAGGGCAGCACCATCCCGGCCAGTGCCGAGAGCGGCAGCTTCCGCCCGATCATCAGGCCGTAGAGCCCGGCCATCTCGCCCGCGCGCGGCGCCAGGATGCCGGCGCCGAGCAGCCGGCCCTTGCGTCCGACCACCAGCTTGACCAAGCCCTCCGGCCGCCCCTCCGCGATGGCGCGGTCGTTTTCCGAAAGCGGCCAACGCAGCACGGTGACGTCCCGGTGCCCCGCCTCCCGCGCCTCGGCCTCCGTCAGCCCGATCTGCGCCAGTTCGGGGTCGGTGTAGGTCACGCGAGGCAGGGCGTCGTAGTCCAGCCGCGTCGGCAAGCGGAACAGCATGGAACGCACGACGATGCCCGCGTGCTGGCTCGCCACGTGGGTGAAGGCGCGCGGTCCGAGCCCTTCCGGGTCGGCGATGTCGCCCACCGCCCAGACCCGGCTGTTGGACGTCGAGCGCAGGTTCCTGCCCGTGGCGATGCCGCGCGGGGTCGCCGCCACGTTCCCGGCCGGCAGGTCGAGGCTGGACAGGCGCGGCGCCCGGCCGATCGCCAGCAGCAGGTGCGTGCCGGCCACCCGCGACCCGTCTTCCAGCACCGCGACGACGCCGCGCGTCCTGTCCTCCGGCGGGTCCAAGCGCGCGACCCGCGCCCTTTCCCGGATCTCGACCCCGTCGGCGCGGAGCGCGTGGCGCATCCCTTCGACCAGTTCGGCGTCCTCGCGGCCGGCGATCCGCTCGCCGCCTTCCAGCACCGTCACGCGGCAGCCGAGGCGCGCGTGGGCCTGCGCCATCTCCAGCCCGATCGGCCCGCCGCCGAGGATCACCAAATGGCCGGGCGGTTCCTCCAAATCGAAGATCGTCTCGTTGGTCAGCCAGGGCACGCCGTCCAGGCCCGGCAACTCCGGCACGATGGCGGCGGAGCCGGCGGCGACCACGCAGCGGCGGAAGCCGAGGCGCCGGCCTCCGGCCTCGACGGCGTCCGGGCCCAGGAAGTGCGCCGAGGCCTCGACCACTTCGACGCCCATGCCGCGGAAGCGCGCCGCGGAGTCGTTCGGCGCGATGCGCGCGATGGCGCCGTGGACGTGCGCGCGCACGCCGGCCCAGTCCACCTCGGGCGGCGGCAGGCGCAAGCCGAAGCGCCCCGCGCTCCGCGCTTCGGCCGCGGCGTGGGCGGCGGCGAGCAGCGCCTTGGACGGGACGCAGCCGTAGTTGAGGCAGTCCCCGCCCATCCGGTGGCGCTCCACCATCGCAACCTTCAGCCCGAGCCCGGCGGAGATGGCGGCCACGGACAACCCGGCGGCGCCGGCGCCGATCACCACCACGTCGAAGTCAGGCATGTGGAAACCTGTCCCTAGTTGGAGACGCGGGCGCCGTCCGCGCCACCGGAGGAGCGCCGCGCTCGCAGGAAGCGCTTGCCGAAAACGCCGAGCAGCGACAGCGCCGCCAACCCGGCGAGCGGCAGGACGACGCCGGGGGAGAAGATCACCGAGAGGTCCGGCCGCCCCCCTGCGTCCAGCACCTGCCCGAGGCCCGCGCCGATGCCGGCGAACACCGCCGTGCCGGGGACGATCCCGAGCAAGGTCGCGCCGGCATAGGCCGGGAAGGGCATCCCCGCCAGGGCCGGCGCCAGGTTGGCGAGCCAGAACGGCACCACCGGGATCAGCCGGAGCGAGAGCAAGTACCAGAAGCCGTCCCGCCGCAACTCGTCCCGCACCCGCCCGAGCAGCGGCCCGGCCCGCCGCGCCAGCGTCTCGGCCAAGGCGTACCGCGCCGCCAGGAACAGCGCCGAGGCGCCGAGCGTCGCGCCCACCACGGCCAGCGCCGCGCCCGCCCACGGGCCGAACAGGAAGCCGCCCGTCACCGTCATCACCGCGCCGCCCGGCAGGGAGAAGGCCACCACCAGCACGTAGGCGCCGACGTAGAGCAGGGCGGCGAGCACCGGCGATCCCGAAACGAACCCCGCCAGCGCCGTTCGGTGCGCGGCCAGGCTTTCGAAGGACAGCCAGCGGTGGAGGCCGAACAGGTAGAACAGCGCCGCCACGGCCACCAGCAAGGCGAGCGGCCACAGCCGGCGCCATGCAGGGCCGGGAGGCGGTGCCTCCGGGGCCGCCGAGCTTCGGGCCGCGATGTCGTCGGGTCGCATCGCGGTCCGCGCTCCTGTTGTGGGATGGGCTTCGGTCGGGGAAGGGCGCAGGTTACATAGCGGCGGTTGACCCCGAGGCCAGCCCTTCCCTATACGTCCCGCCTTCGCCGGGGCCCGGAGCGCGGGCCGCCGGCTTGCCGTCCGTGCGGCGCCGCGGCGCCCGGACGGTGTCCAAAACGGAGTTTCAAGCCGTGAAGCGTACTTACCAGCCCTCCAAGCTCGTCCGGAAGCGCCGGCACGGCTTCCGCTCCCGCACGGCGACCGTGGGCGGCCGCAACGTGCTCGCCGCGCGGCGCAGCAAGGGCCGGAAGAAGCTGAGCGCCTAGCGGAAACCGGCCACCGGACGGAGGGGCCATTGCCATGCCGGGCCGCCTTCCCCGGCTGACCCGGCGCAGCGAATTCCTCCGGGTTGCGGGACGCGGCCGCAAGGCTGCGCGCCCCGGGCTCGTGCTCCAAGCCTTGCCGTCCGACGGGCCGCTGCGGCTAGGCTTCACGGCCACCAAGAAGATCGGCGGCGCCGTGGTGCGGAACCGCGCGAAGCGGCGCCTGCGGGAAGCGGCGCGGCTGACGCTCTCCGCCCACGCCGCGCTCGGCTGGGACCTAGTGCTGGTCGCGCGCGACGCCACTGCGACGCGCCCCTTCGCCCAGTTGCTCGGCGACCTGCGCGGCGCGCTCCGGCAAGCGGGCGTGCCCGCCGCAGGAGGCGGCGCGTGACGGCCGCCGCCATCGCGCTGCGGGGCGCGGTCCTCGCCTACCAATGGACGCTGCGGCCGGTGCTCGGCTGCAACTGCCGCTTCCACCCTTCTTGCAGCGACTACGCGCTGGACGCGCTGCGGGGCCACGGCGCCGCCCGCGGCGCTTGGCTTTCGGCCCGGCGCGTCCTCCGCTGCAACCCTTGGCACCCGGGCGGCCTCGACCCGGTGCCCCCACCGCCCCGGTCCCGCACCGGGGACGATGCCCAGCAAGGCTGAACGCCCTCCCCATGGACCAGAAGCGCCTCTTCGCGGCGATCGCCATTTCCATCGGCATCCTGCTGCTGTTCGACCTCTACAACCGCCCGGCGCGGGAAGCGCAGGTCCAGCGGCAGCAACAGGTGGAGGCGGCGGGACAGCAAGCGCCCCGGCCGGGGCCGGATGGCCCGCTCCGCACGCCGACGGACGCCGCCCCCGCGGCCGGCGAACCCCGCGCGCCCGCGGCGAGGCTGCCCGTGCAAGGGCCGCGCGTGCAGGGCACGCTGTCGCTCCGCGGCGCCCGCTTGGACGACCTGGTGCTGCGGGACTACCGCGAAACCACCGCGCCCAACTCGCCGCTGGTGCGGATGCTGGCGCCGCGCGAGGGCGGCGCGCCCTACTACGCGCAATGGGGTTGGACTTCGGCGGACGGCCGCACCGCCGTCCCGGGCAACGACACCGACTGGCAGGCGGAGGGCGGCCCGCTCTCGCCCGGCTCGCCGGTCACGCTGCGCTGGGACAACGGGCAGGGGCAGATCTTCGAGATCGTCCTCTCGCTCGACTCGGACTTCATGGTCACGGCCGAGCAGCGCGTCCGCAACACCGCCGCCGAGCCGGTGTCCGTGCTGCCCTGGGTGCGGGTGCGGCGGGAGCGCACGCCCCCCGTCGAGGGCTGGGCGGTGCTGCACGAAGGCTTCACCGGCGTGCTCGACGGCCGCTTGCGCGAGGTGACGTACGCCTCGGCCAAGGACGAGGCGGCCAAGCGCGCGGGCGTCGCCTTCGAGCAGGAAACCACGGGCGGCTGGGCCGGCTTCACCGACAAGTACTGGCTCTCGGCCCTGGCGCCGGTGGACCAAACGGCCCGCGTCCGCGCCACCTACCGCGCCACGCAGGACCCCGGGCCGCGCGGGCCCGAGGACCGCTGGCAGGTGGACTTCTCCCCCACCGGCCCGGTGCAGGTGCCGGCCGGCGCCACGGGCGGCGGGCAGGCGGTGCGCCTCTTCGCCGGCGCCAAGGAGGTCCACCTGCTGGACCGGTACCAGGACCGGCTCGGCATCCCCGACTTCGACAAAGCGGTGGACTTCGGCTGGTTCTACTTCCTGACCAAGCCGTTCTTCTACGTCCTCGACTGGCTGGCGCGGCTGTTCGGCAACTTCGGCGTCGCCATCCTGGTCTTCACCGTGATTCTGAAGGCGCTCTTCTTCCCGTTGGCCAACAAGGCCTACAAGTCGATGAGCCGGATGAAGACCTTCGCGCCGAAGATGCAGGAGATCCGGGAGCGCCATAAGGACGACCCGGCCAAGGCGCAGGGCGAGATGATGGCGCTCTACCGCGCGGAGAAGATCAACCCGGCTTCCGGCTGCCTGCCCATCGTCATCCAGATCCCGGTCTTCTTCGCGCTCTACAAGGTGCTGCTCGTGTCCATCGAGATGCGGCACGCGCCCTTCTTCGGCTGGATCAAAGACCTTTCGGCGCCGGACCCGACCAACGTCTTCAACCTGTTCGGCCTGCTGCCCTTCGACCCGGCGGCCTTGTCTGGCGGCTACCTGCACCTGCCGGCCTGGGCGCTCTTCATGGGGGTCACGATGTACCTCCAGCAGCGGCTGAACCCGCAGCCGCCCGACCCGGTGCAGGCGAAGATCTTCCAGTGGATGCCGGTGATCTTCACCTTCATGCTGGCCTCGTTCCCGGCCGGGCTGGTGATCTACTGGGCCTGGAACAACCTGCTCTCCATCGCGCAGCAATGGTACATCATGCGCCTGGAGAAGCAGCGCACCGGCGCGCCCGCCCCGGCCGGGGCGGCGCAAACGCCGCTGCCGCCGGCGAAACCCAAGAAGAAAGCGCCCGCGGAGTGATCGGCACGATCTCCGCCGGCGGCCTCGCCGAGGCGCGGACGGAGGAGGAGCGTGCCGAACTGCTGGAGGCCGGGCGGCTGCTCTTCGCCCGGCCCTGCCGCTTCTTCCACGCGGCGCAGCAACTGCACGGGCTGCCGCCCGCCGAAGGGCCGGAGATCGCCTTCTGCGGCCGGTCCAACGTCGGCAAGTCGTCGCTCGTGAACGCGCTGACCGGGCAGAACGCGCTCGCCCGCGTGTCCCGCACGCCGGGGCGCACGCGCCAACTCAACTTCTTCGACCTCGGCGAAGGCCGGCTCACCCTCGTGGACATGCCGGGCTATGGCTACGCCCAGGCGTCCAAGAGCCTCAAGGCCGACTGGCAGGGCCTTATGTTCGACTTCCTGCGCGGCCGCGCGACGCTGCGGCGCGTGCTGCTGCTGCTGGACGCGCGGATCGAAACCAAGGCCAACGACCGGCAGGCCATGCGCCTGCTGACCGACGCCGCCGTGGCCTTCCAGATCGTGCTGACCAAGGCCGACGACGTGAAGCCCGCCCAACTGGCGCGGCGGCGCGAGGAGGCCGAGGCGCTGGCGCGGGGCCACACCGCCGGCCACCCGCTGGTGCTGGCGACGAGCGCCGAAACGGGCGAGGGCATCCCGGAGCTGCGCGCCGAGATCGCGTCGCTGGCCTTGCCGGCGGTTCGATTCGGGGAAGGTTGACCCTCCACCACCCGCCGCCTAGAGCCGCGGAGCAGCCCGCGAGGACCCTGGCCGATGCCCGAACCCACGCCCGACCAGATGGAGATCCTCTCGGGCGCGCTGCCCTTCCTCAAGCGCTACGACGACCGGATCATCGTGGTGAAGTACGGCGGCCACGCCATGGGCGAGGAGGAAACGGCGCTCCGCTTCGGCCGCGACGTCGCGCTGCTGGAGCAGGTGGGCGTGCAGCCGGTGGTGGTCCACGGGGGCGGGCCGCAGATCAACGCCATGCTCAAGCGCCTCGACGTGAAATCCACCTTCGTCCAGGGCCTGCGCGTGACGGACGCCGAGATGCTCGACGTGGTCGAGATGGTCCTCGCCGGCCCGGTGAACAAACAGGTGGCGGAGGCCATCACCCGCGCCGGCGCCATCGCGGTGGGCATCTCGGGCAAGGACGGCGGCCTGATCCGCGCGCGCAAGGTGACGCGCACGGTCCGCGACCCGGGCAGCCGCATCGAGCAGGAGCTCGACCTCGGCTTCGTGGGCGAGCCGGAATGCGTGGACACGCGCGTGCTGGAACTGCTGATCGGCGCCGACATCGTGCCCGTGGTGGCGCCGGTGGGCGTGGGCGCGGACGGGCAGACCTACAACATCAACGCCGACACGGTGGCGGGCGCCATCGCCGGCGCGCTCGGGGCAGAGCGGCTGCTGATGATGACCGACGTGCCGGGCGTGCTCGACAGCGGCGGCAAGCTGGTCCCGGAAATGACGCTGGCCGAGGTGCACGCCGGCGTCGAAGCCGGTTGGATCTCCGGCGGCATGATCCCGAAGGTGGAGACCTGCGTCGCCGCCGTGCGCGGCGGGGTGAAGGGCGCGGTGATCCTCGACGGCCGCGTGCCGCACGCGGTGCTGCGGGAGCTGTTCACCAACCGGGGCGCGGGGACGTTGATCCGCGCTTGATGTGCCCGGGCGCTAGGCGTGGGGCCGCGAGTGGTCCCGTATCCAAACCGCGAACTCGTCCTCGCTGATCGAGCCCTCCGCCAGCCGCAGCGTCACCAGGACGCAGTCCGCGTCATCGGCGGTCAGGGCTTGGCCGTTGAGCTCCAGGAAGAGTTCGACGGCGACGAAAGCTGTCCTCTTGTTGCCGTCGGTGACGGAGTGGTTCCGGGCGATCCCGTACCCGAGGGTAGCGGCCAGCGCCGCCATGTCGGGGGCGCCGTGGGCGGCGAGGTTACGAGGACGGTCGAGCGCGCTTTCCAACAACCCGGCATCCCGCAAGCCTTCGCCGCCGCCGTGCTCGGCGATCTGTTCGTCGTGGATCGCCTCAACAACCGCGCGGAGCAACCAAACCGGCTCCCGGCGGGTCACTTCGCCAATTCGCGCAGCACGGGGCGTCGGCGCCTCATGATCTTGCGCGCGGCCTCCATCTGCCGGGCGAACTCCGGGTCGTGGCGCACGAGGCGAATGCCGTCCTCGGTTTCCACCACGTGCAGGGTGTCGCCTTCGCCGACCCGGAGCCTCGCCAGGACATCCTTGGGGAGCACCACACCCAGCGAGTTGCCGACGGCACGCACCTTCAACGTCGCACCCACTCTAACCTCCCGGCACAGGCGTACATGGATGACGTCGTCATAACAGATGTGGAAACAAAGATCACGCGAAACGCGCCTCTGCATTCGCTGCTCCGCGTTGACCCCCGCCGCCCGTCTCGGCAAGGTCCGCCGCCCGCGGAGGCCGGACGCCTCCCCACCTCCGAGACGCCGCCCATGGACACCAGCACGCTCCGCCCGCGCATCGAAGCCTTGTGGGAGCGGCGCGACACCCTTTCACCCTCGACCGGCGGCGACGAACGGGCAGTGGTGGACTCGGCGCTGGAAGCTTTGGACTCCGGCCGAGCCCGCGTGGCCGAGCCGGACGGGCAGGGCGGCTGGCGCGTCAACCAGTGGCTCAAGCAAGCGGTGCTGCTGAGCTTCCGCCTCACCGACTCCGCCCCGATGGACACAGCCGCGGGTGCCTACGACAAGGTGCCGCTCAAATTCGCCGGCTGGGGCCCGAACCGCTTCCGAGAGGCAGGCTTCCGCGCCGTGCCCGGCGCCGTCGTGCGCCGCTCGGCTTACATCGCCCCCGGCGTCGTGCTCATGCCCTCCTTCGTCAACGCCGGCGCCCACGTCGGCCGCAACACCATGGTGGACACCTGGGCCAGCGTCGGCTCCTGCGCGCAGATCGGCGCCAACGTCCACATCTCCGGCGGCGTCGGCATCGGCGGCGTGCTGGAGCCCTTGCAGGCCAACCCCGTCGTCATCGAGGACGACTGCTTCGTCGGCGCCCGCTCCGAAGTCGCGGAGGGCGTGGTGGTGGAGCGCGGCGCGGTGCTCTCTATGGGCGTCTTCCTCGGCGCCAGCACCAAGATCATCGACCGCGCCACGGGCGAGGTGCATGTCGGCCGCGTGCCGGCCTACTCCGTTGTGGTGCCGGGCAGCCTGCCGGGGCGTCCGTTGCCGGACGGCTCGCCCGGCCCGTCGCTCTACTGCGCCGTCATCGTCAAGCGCGTGGACGCGCAGACCCGCGCCAAGACCTCCATCAACGAGCTGCTGCGTGACTGAAGCGGCCGGGGCGGCGACGGACCCGCTGCCCATCGCCCAAGCGCTGATCCGCTGCCGCAGCGTGACGCCGGCCGACGACGGCGCGCTCGGCGTCGTGGAGGACGCCTTGCGCCCGCTCGGCTTCGCGTGCCACCGGCTGCGCTTCGGCGAGGTGGAGAACCTCTTCGCCCGCCGCGGCACCGGCGCGCCGCACTTCTGCTACGCCGGCCACACGGACGTGGTGCCGCCGGGCGACAAGGGCTGGACGGACGACCCCTTCGCCGCCGCCGTGCGGGACGGCGCGCTCCACGGCCGCGGCGCCTGCGACATGAAGGGAGGCATCGCCGCGTTCCTCGCCGGCCTCGCCGACTTCATCGAGGCGCGCCCGGACCACACCGGCAGCGTCTCGCTCCTCATCACCGGCGACGAGGAGGGCTTGGCGGTGGACGGCACCGTCCGCGTGCTGGAGTGGATGGCCGCGAACGGCCACACGCCCGACATGGCGCTGGTGGGCGAACCCACCAGCCGCGTTCGCCTCGGCGACACGGTGAAGACCGGCCGCCGCGGCAGCATGAACGCCTTCGTCACCCTCCACGGCAAGCAAGGGCACAGCGCCTACCCGCAGCGCGCCGACAACCCCGTGCACCGCCTCCTGCGCGTGCTGCACAGCCTCACCGCCGCGCCGCTCGACGCCGGCAGCGAAGGCTTCGAGCCCTCCACGCTGCAAGTCACCGGCTTCGACGTCGGCAACACGGCCTCCAACGTCATCCCCGCCGAGGCGCGGGCCATGCTCAACATCCGCTTCAACGACCGCCACACCGGCGCTTCCCTGACCGAGATGCTCC
>CADCTL010000295.1 GCA_902805625.1 uncultured Acetobacteraceae bacterium | reverse complement strand
CACCCGCGCGGTGCAGCAGGCCAACAAGGTGGAGCAAGGCACCGTCGTCGGCCGCCGCCTGGTGAGGGTCAGCGCCGAAGGCTCGACCGGCGCCGCCACCAGCGCCGCGGCGGGCGGCGTGGTGGGCGCGGCGGCGCCGGGCAGCGGGATCATGTCGGCGCTCGGCGGCGTCGGCGGCGCGCTGGTCGGCGGGCTGGTCGGCACCGCGGCCGAGCACACGGTGGTGGACACCCGCGCCTACGAGTACATGGTCCGCACCGGCAAGGGCGACCTCCTCTCCGTCACGCAAACGGACACGACGCCCCTCGCCATCGGGCAGAATGTGCTGCTGATCGCCGGAAACCAGGCGCGCATCGTCCCCGACTACACCTTCAACCTCGCCGCCCGCGCCGACGAAGCGCCGGCTTCGGCGCCGCCCGCCGCCGAAACCGCCGCGGTCTCGCCGGCGCCGTCCTCCGTCGCCGCGACCGCGATCGCGCCGCCGGGGGCCGCATCCCCGGCGCAGCCCGTCCTGGCGTCCTCGCCCGAGGCCGCGGAGTCCGCCACGCGTTGACACGTCCCTGACCCGCGTCTAGGGCCGCCGTCCGACCGCGACACAAGAGTTACGCGGCGAAAGGAAACGCCATGGCCCTCGCCTTCGTCTTCCCCGGCCAGGGCAGCCAGGTCACGGGCATGGGCCGCGACCTCGCCGCCGCCTTCCCCGCCGCCCGCGAGACCTTCCAGGAGGTGGACGAGGCGCTGAAGCAGAAGCTCTCGCGCCTGATGTTCGAGGGCCCGCCCGAGGAACTGACGCTCACCGCCAACGCCCAGCCCGCGCTGATGGCCCACTCCGTCGCCGTGTTGCGCGTGCTGGAGCGCGAGGGCGGCTTCGACCTCGCCGCCCGCGTCGCGCTCGTCGCCGGCCACTCGCTCGGCGAGTACAGCGCCCTCACCGCCGCCCGCGCCTTTTCCCTCCCCACCGCAGCCCGGCTGCTGCGCCTGCGCGGCGAGGCGATGCAGCGCGCCACGCCCCCCGGCACCGGCGCCATGGCCGCGCTCCTCGGCGCCGAGGCGGAGCAGGCGCAGGCCATCTGCGCCGAAGCCGCGCCCGACCTCGAAACGGGCGGGCGCGAAGTGGTGGAGGTCGCCAACGACAACGGCGGCGGCCAGGTCGTCATTTCCGGCGCCAAGGCCGCGGTGGAGCGCGCGGTCGAGGCGGCCAAGGCGGCCGGCGTGAAGCGCGCCATGCTGCTGCCCGTCTCCGCCCCCTTCCACTGCGCCCTGATGGCCCCCGCCGCCGACGCGATGGCCGAGGCGCTGGAAGCGGCGGAGATCGCCCGCCCTGTGGTGCCGGTGGTCGCCAACGTCAGCGCCGCCAAGGCTGCCGATCCGGCGGAGATACGCGACCTCCTGGTGAAGCAGGTGACGGCCACCGTGCGCTGGCGCGAGTGCGTCGCTTCCATGGTGGCGATGGGCTGCGACCGCTTCGCGGAGCTGGGCGCCGGCAAGGTCCTGACCGGCCTGATGAAGCGCAACGCCCCGGACGCCCAGGCCGCGGCCGTCGGCACGCCGGCCGAGGTCGAGGCCTTCCTGAAGGCCCTGTGACGCTCCGGGTCGAAACCACCGACGCGCCCAGCGCCGCCGACCGCGCCGCGGTGCTGGAGGGGTTGCAAGCGTTCAACGCGGCGGTGACGCCGGGCATTTCCTGGGACTACCGGCCGCTCGCCGCGCTCCTGCGGGACGGCGAAGGGGGCGTCGTGCTCGGCGGGCTGATCGGGCGCACCGCCGCGGGCTGGCTCTACGTCGAACTGCTGCACGTCCCGGAGCCGTCGCGCGGCGCCGGCCACGGCGCGCGGCTGCTGGCCGGCGCCGAGAACGAGGCCCGTGCGCGCGGCTGCATCGGCGCCCGCCTCGACACCTATTCCTTCCAGGCACGCGGCTTCTACGAGCGCCTGGGCTACACCGTGACCGGCGCCATTGATGACTGCCCGCCCGGCCACACGCGCTGGTCCATGGCCAAGCGCCTCGACCGCGGCTGAAGGAGATGTCTGCATGTTCGACCTGACCGGCAAGGCCGCCCTTGTCACCGGCGCCACGGGCGGGATCGGCGCCGCCATCGCCCGCGCGCTGCACGCGCAAGGCGCGCGCGTGGCCCTCACCGGCCGCCGCGCCGCCGAACTCGAAGCCCTTGTCGCCGAGTTGGGCGACCGCGCCCTCGCCGCGCCCGCAGACCTCGCCGACCCCGCCGCGCCCGCCGCCCTGGTGGAGCGCGTGGAAGCGGGGTTCGGCGCGCTCGACATCCTGGTGAACAACGCCGGCCTCACCCGCGACATGCTGGCGCTCCGCATGGGCGACGCCGACTGGGCCGCGGTGCTGGAGGTGGACCTGACCGCGCCCTTCCGCCTCGCCCGCGCCGCGCTGCGCGGCATGATGAAGCGCCGCCACGGGCGCGTCGTGTCCATCGCCTCCATCGTCGGCACCACCGGCAACGCCGGCCAGGCCAACTACGCCGCCGCCAAGGCCGGGCTGATCGGCATGAGCAAGTCCCTCGCGCAGGAGGTGGCGACGCGCGGCATCACGGTGAACGTCGTGGCGCCCGGCTTCGTCAAAACGGCGATGACCGACGCGCTGGGCGACGCGCAGCGCGCCAAGCTGCTGGAGCGCATACCGACGGCGCGCATGGGCACGCCGGAGGACATAGCCGCCGCCGTCGCCTACCTGTCCAGCGCCGAAGCCGGCTGGATCACCGGCCAAACGCTCCACGTGAACGGCGGCATGGCGATGGTCTGACCTTCGAGGCCGCCGCAACCGCCCGCGCGGTGGCGTGTTGGACGGGGGCGCCCGGCCCGCCTCGCGCCGCGCCCCCCATCTACGCCCCCATCCACGCCCGAGGAGACGCCGCCATGGCGGACACGACGATCATCAAGGTTGACGGCAACCACTCGCCGAAGGGCAAGGACGGGCAGAAGTACCTCGCCAACGGCCGCACGGTTTCCATGCGCCTGTGGGAGAAGGAAGCCCCCGGCCCCGGCAAGCCGCCCGTCCGCCGCGACTACGAGACGGTGGGCTACGCCATCTCCGGCCGCGCCGAACTGACCATCGAGGGCCAGACGGTGATCCTGGAAGCCGCCAGCTCCTGGGTGGTGCCCAAAGGCGCGGAGCACAGCTACCGCATCCTGGAAGAGTTCACCGCCGTCGAGGCCACCTCGCCGCCCGCCGAGGTCCACGGCCGCGACGCCGGAAGTTGAACGGGGCAAGCGGACGCAGGGCACCGCGCCGTTTCAGAGCAGCTCCGGCCGGGCCTGTCCAAGAAGCGCCCCGAGAACTGCGGAGGGAACCGCGAGAATGACGCAGTTCGTCGAGTTCACCCGCTCCGCCCCCAAGGACAAAAGGGGGGGCGGGCAACCCCCGTTCCGCGTTTCCGTCAACGTCGCCCACATCACGGCGATCGTGGCGCACCCGGAAGGCGGCACCATCCTGCGGTTCGTCGGCGGCGGGGACAACGAGCACGTGGACGAGGAGTACAGCGTCGTCATGCGGACCTTGAATCGCTAGGTGTATAGTCCCGGGGAGTAGTGGTGCATCTTTGACCCGCGAGGGGGAGGATGCGCTGTGGCAGCAGGTCTTCACGGCTCAGCCAGAACGACGCCGCGTGTTCGAGCCGAGCTCCAAGCGTCGCAAGCGAGCACCCGGGCCCTGGCCGACCGCTACGGCCTGAACCCGAAGACCGTGGCCAAGTGGCGCTGCCGGACCGGCACCGCCGACGCGCCGATGGGTCCCAGGAAGCCCCGCAGCACCGTGTTGACCGAGGCCGAGGAAGCCATGGCCGTGGAGTTCCGCCGCCGCACCCTGCTGCCGCTCGACGACGTCCTGGGATGCCTTCGGGAGGCCATCCCGGCCCTCAGCCGCAGCGCGCTCCACCGCTGCCTGGTCCGCCACGGCATATCGCGGCTGCCCCAGGGTGAGGAGAAGGCTTCGAAGCGGACGCGCTTCGCCGAGACGGCGATCGGCTACGTCCACATCGACATCTGCGAGCTACGCCTGGCCGAGGGCAAGCTCTTCATGTTCCTCGCCATCGACCGGGTATCCAAGTTCGTCCACGTCGCCTTCCTCGATGCCGCCACCAAGGCCAACGGCGCCGCATTCCTGCGCGAGGTGGTCGACGTCTTCCCCTACCGGATCCACACCGTGCTGACCGACAACGGCATGGCCTTCGCCGACCTGCCGAAATACCGCGACGGGCCGACGGCGCGTTGGATGGGCCACATCTTCGACCGCGTCTGCCGCGAGCACGGCATCGAACACAGGCTCACCAAGCCCTACCATCCCTGGACGAATGGCCAGGCGGAGAGGATGAACCGCACCATCAAGGACGCCACCACCAAGGCCTTCCACTACCCGAGCCTCGAGGCGCTGAAGGCGCATGTTCTCGCTTTCGTCCGAGCCCACAACTTCGCCAAGCACCTCAAGGCGCTACGGTGGAGAACCCCGTTCCAGGCGATCTGCGACGCCTGGGCCAAGGACCCGTCGATCTTCAAGATCAACCCGCACCACCTCATCCCGGGACCAAACACCTAGCTGGGCTTTGGCCATTCAGGCGGCATGGCAGAGCGCGTGGGGGGG
>CADCTL010000294.1 GCA_902805625.1 uncultured Acetobacteraceae bacterium | reverse complement strand
GCCCCGGCCAGCGCGGCTTCAGCACCTCGCCGCAGGCGGTGATGTGCCCGCCCGTCCCCACCCCGGTGATGATCGCGTCCAACCCGTCCGGGAAGTCGGCCAGGATCTCCTGCGCGGTGGTGCGGGCGTGCACCTCGACGTTCGCCGGATTGTCGAACTGCTGCGGGATCCAGGAGCCCGGGTTCTGGGCGGCCAGCTCTTGCGCGCGCTCTATGGCGCCCTTCATGCCGCGCTCGCGGGGCGTGAGGTCGAAGGTGGCGCCGTAGGCCTGCATCAGCCGCCGGCGCTCGACCGACATGGACTCCGGCATCACCAGGACCAGCCGGTAGCCCTTCACCGCCGCCACCATGGCCAGGCCGATGCCGGTGTTGCCCGAGGTGGGCTCGATGATCGTGCCGCCGGGCTTGAGCCGGCCGTCGGCCTCGGCCGCCTCCACCATGGCCAGCGCGATGCGGTCCTTGATGGAGCCGCCGGGGTTGGCGCGCTCGGACTTGATCCAGACCTCGGCGTCGGGGAACAGGCGGCCGACGCGGATGTGCGGCGTGTTGCCGATGGTCTCGAGCACGCTGTTGGCTTTCATCGGGCGCTCCTAATGCCGCGGGTCGCGAGGAGGTGGCGTGAGCCTCCGTGCGGCGACGCGCCTCCCCGGTTCAGCGATCCTGCCACGCGTCGCGGTGGCGAGGTGGCGAGATAGACCATCCGCCCTCATTTCGGCACCCCCGGAGGAGGCGGAGGTCCGGAAACAGGGGGCCCGCACAACGAGGAACAGGGGCAATGACACGCCCGGCACGGCTAAGAGGCCTTTCGCCGCCCTAGCCGCCCACGTCGATGCCCTGAGGCGCGGGCGCCGTCGGCGCATACCTAGCCGCCGTGCAAGCGTCGGTGACGACGACGTGTTGCTGGTTGCTCGCCGCCGTCCCAGCGTCGTCGCGCCCGGGTCAGGCGAAGAGGATGCCGTATTGCCCCGGATTTTCGCTCTGGATGTTCGCCGCCGTCAGCGCGACGTGCTCCCGGCTTTCGGAGAAGGCGAGGACCACCTCGGCGCGGCTCAGCCCGGAGTTCAGCGCGCCGGTCCAGTACTCCAGACCGGCTTGGTCGGCCGCCCGGTCGAGCGTGTTCACGTAGAGCGCTTCGGCGAAGTCCCGGTTGTTGAGCACCCCGTACTGGCCGCGGAACTCGGCGCTCGCCGTGAAGGCGTCGGCGACCTGGACCAAGCTGGCTTGACCGGCCTCGATGGCGGTCTTCCACACGCCGAGGCCCGGCGCGTCGGGCAAACGGCCGAACACCGTGTCGTAGAGCCGCGCGACCTCGGCCGCGGCTTCGCTGCGGTCCCAGATGCCGTTCTGCACGAGCGCAGCGGTGCCGGCCTTGTTTTCCGCGCTTTCGGAGAAGGCCACCAGCACGTCGGCGCGGCTGGTGCCGGCGTTCAGCGCGCCGAGCCAAGACTCCCGGCCTGCCGCGTCGCCCGCGCGGCCGAGGACATTCTGGTACAGGCGATCGACATAGGCTCCATTGTCGCCAATGGCGCCGAAACGGGCCCGGAACTCGTCGGAGGCGAGGAAGCCGGAGGCGAGGCCGGACAAGGGCTGACCTCCCTGCACGGCGCCGATCCAGGCGTTGAGGCCGGCTTGGTCCGGCGCGCGGTCGAGCGCCGCTTCGTAGAGCCGCACCACCCGTGCCGCCGGGTCGTTCGCGTCGAACACCAACCGGCCGTCGGCGAAGGAGAGGATTTCGACGCCGACACCCGCGTCCGTGCCGTCTGCGTCGCCGGCCGATCGGTTGTCGGTGATGGTGAAGCCGGCGCCGGTCACGGCGAGCGCGTAGCTGCGCAGCCCGCCGCTGTAGAAGGCCGTGTCGATGCCGTCGCCGCCGGCGATCTGGTCGGCGCCGCTGCTGCCCCGCAGCAGGTCGTCTCCCGCGGCGCCGTCGATCGTGTCGGCGCCTCCCAGGCCGATCAGCACGTCCGGCAGGGCGCTGCCGACGAGCCGGTCGTTGTTCAAGGAGCCGACGATCCCTTCGATGCTGATGAGGGTGTCGGAACTGCCAGTGCCGTCGTTGCCCACGACGCCCGCGGCGATCGACGCTTCGATGCCGGACGGGGAGTTCGGATACTCCGCGAAGTCCACGCCGGACCCGCCGTTCAGGACGTCGGCGCCCGCGCCGCCGGTGAGGGTGTCGTTGCCGTCGCCGCCGGTGATCTGGTCGGCCGCGTCCGTGCCGAAAAGCGCTCCGTTCCCGCTGATGATCGCCACGTTTGTTTTCCTCCCGGGCGGTCCTCCTGCTGTTCAGCCCCAGGACCGAAAAGCGATAGTTTCACGTTTTCTTGGACGGGTCGAGCGTCGTCACGTTAATAGGGACACAAACATTACGAGGAGGGATGGCGGCGCGCGCGCGGCCGTTCGCCGCTGCGCGGTTGGGGCGGTGTGTTTTCGCGCGGCAAAAGCGGCTGGAACGGGCGGACCCTGAGACTCGGAACAAACCTCCGCTCAGGCCGTGATGCGCTCCATGCCGCCCATCCAGGGCCGCAGCACTTCCGGCACCGCCACCGAGCCGTCGACCTCTTGGTAGGTCTCCATCACAGCAATCAGCGCGCGACCCACGGCGACGCCGCTGCCGTTGAGGGTGTGGACGAAGGCGGTGCCCTTGCCTTCGGCCGGCCGGTACCGGGCGTTCATGCGCCGGGCCTGGAAGTCGCGGCAGTTGGAGCAGGAGGAGATTTCGCGCCAAGCCACCTGCCCCGGCAACCAGACCTCCAGGTCATGGGTGCGGGCGCTGGTGAAGCCGGTGTCGCCGGCGGAGAGCAGCACGCGGCGCCAGGTCAGGCCGAGGTCGGTCAGCACGCGCTCGGCGCACTCGGTCATGCGCTCGTTCTCGGCTCCGCTGTCCTCGGGCCGGGTGACGGCGACCATCTCCACCTTCTGGAACTGGTGCTGGCGCAGCATCCCGCGGGTGTCGCGCCCGGCGCTGCCCGCCTCGGAGCGGAAGCAGGGCGTCAGCGCGGTGAAGCGCAGCGGCAGCGCCGACTCGGGCAGGATCTCGTTCGCGGCCAAGTTGGCCAGCGGTATCTCCGAGGTGGCGATCAGCCAGCGGCCGTCGGTGGTGCGGAACGAGTCATCCGTGAATTTCGGGAGCTGGCCGCTGCCGTACATCGCGGCGTCGTTCACCAGCAGCGGCACCGCCGTTTCGGTGTAGCCGTGCTCCTCCGTGTGGAGGTTCAGCATCCATTGGCCGAGGGCGCGCTCCAGCCGGGCGAGCGCGCCGCGCAGCACGGTGAAGCGGCTGCCGGCGAGCTTGGCAGCGGCGGCGAAGTCCATGAGGCCGAGCGCTTCGCCGATCTCGAAGTGCTGGCGGGGGGTGAAGTCGAAGCGGCGCGGCTCGCCGTGCTGGTGCAGGACGACATTGGCCGTCTCGTCCGGGCCGTCGGGCACTTCGGCGTCGAGGAGGTTGGGCAAGGCTTCGAGCAGAGCGGTTTGGGCGCGTTCGGCGGAGGCGGCTTCGGCTTCGAGGCCCTCCATCTCGCCGCGGAGCGCGGCGGCCTCGCGCTCCAACGCCGCCGTGTCGCCGCCGCCCCGCTTGGCTTGGCCGATCTCGCGCGCGAGGGCGTTGCGGCGAGCTTGCTTGGCTTCCAGCGCGGTTTGCGCGGCGCGGCGGCGCACGTCTTCGGCCAGCGCCGCTTCCGCGGCGGGCGGCAGGCCGCGGCGGGCCAGGGCGGCGTCGAAAGCGGCGGGGTCGGCGCGGATGGCCCGGATGTCGTGCATGGCTCGGTGGGCGGCTCGCGCCGTCAGTCCTTCTTGTCTGCGTCGTCGGCGTTCGCGTCGGCCTGCTTCCGCGCCATCCAGGACGCCGTAAGGATGGAGATTTCGTAGAGCGCGATCAGCGGCACGGCCAAGCCGATCTGGCTGATGATGTCGGGCGGCGTCAGGATCGCGGCGGCCACGAACATGCCGACGATGGCGTAGCGGCGGCCCTTCTTGAGCTGGTCCACGTTGATGATGCCGACGCGGCACAGCAGGGTCAGCAGCACCGGGAGCTGGAACGCGATCCCGAAGGCCAGGATCATGTGCATGACGAGCGACAGGTACTCGTCCACCTTGGCTTCGAGCTGGATCGGGATGCCGCCCGAGCCGGGCACCGTCTCGAAGGAGATGAAGAAGCGCCACGCCAGCGGGAAGATGAAGTAGTAGGCCAGCGCCGCGCCGAGGATGAACAGGAAGGGCGAGGCGACGAGGAAGGGCAGCACCGCGCGCTTCTCGCTGCGGTACAGGCCGGGCGCCACGAACAGCCAGAGCTGCGTCGCCCACACGGGGAAGGTGAAGAAGGCGGCGCCGAAGAAAGCGACCTTCAGGTAGGTGAAGAAGGCCTCGTACAGCGCGGTGAAGATCATCCGCCGCTCGCCGCCGCCCTGCTCGGCCAGGATGTCGGCCAATGGCTGGGCGAGGAAGCCGTAGATGTCGGCGGAGAAGTAGTAGCAGGCGGCGAAGGCGATCGCGAAGGCGCCGATGGACCACAGGAGCCGCGTGCGCAGCTCCAGCAGGTGGTCGATCAACGGCATCGGCTTGTCGTCGATCGGGTCGTCCTGGTCGCCGCGGGGCACGGTGGAGGTGCTCACGCGCGGTGGACGACGGGCGCCGGCGCCGTGGCGGAGGGCTCGGCCGATGCG
>CADCTL010000293.1 GCA_902805625.1 uncultured Acetobacteraceae bacterium | reverse complement strand
CAGCCCGACGTGACGCCGCACGACCTGCGCCACACCTGGGCGACGTGGCACTACTGCATCCACCGCGACCTGCTGGGACTGAAGCAGGACGGGGCGTGGTCGACAATCGCCATGGTTGAACGCTACGCGAAACGGATGCCGGACGCCTACTGGGAGGACGCCATCGCTTGGCTTTCCAACGCAACCGTGGGCTCCGCGGCCCCGAAGGGGGGGCGCGCAAAATCCGCACAGCAGGCGCGCGCGGCGTAGAAAAGGCCCATGAAACGGGCGTCTTCAGAGCACGTCCCCGTCCCTCATAATGCCGGGGTCGGCGGTTCAAGTCCGCCCGTCGCTACCGGCGCCGGCCCCCTTCGGCGGCGGCGTCAGCACCTTGTTCCCGTAGTTGCAGAACCGCAGGGCCGGGCAGCGCCAGCATTCCGGCAGCCGCGCCTTGCACACGTAGCGCCCGTGCAGGATCAGCCAATGGTGGGCATCCCGCAGCAGGGCCGGCGGGCACCGCTCCAGCAAGCCGTCCTCCACCTCGCGCGGGGTGCGGCCGGGCGCGAGGCCGGTGCGGTTGCCCAGGCGGAAGATGTGGGTGTCCACCGCCATGGCGTTCTCGCCGAAGGCCACGTTGAGAACGACGTTGGCGGTCTTGCGGCCGACGCCGGGCAGCGCTTCCAGCGCCTCGCGCTCGCGCGGCACCTCGCCGCCGTGCCGCTCCAGCAGCAGGCGCGAGAGCGCGGCTAGGTTGCGCGCCTTGCCTTGCCACAACCCTATGGAGCGGACGAAGGGCGCGATGCCGGCCTCGCCCAGCGCCGCCATCGCGGCCGGGTCCGGTGCGGCGGCGAAGAGGGCGGGGGTGCAGCGGTTCACCGCGGCGTCCGTGGTCTGGGCCGAGAGCACAACGGCCACCAGCAGTTCGAACGGGCCGTGGTGGGCGAGTTCGCTTTTAGGCAGCGGGTTGGCTTCGGCCAGGGCTTGGATGAAGCTCACGGCTTGTTCGCCGGTCATGCGGGGCGATGGGCCGAGCGGCTCGCGGACGGTGCCGTGCGCCGGAGGCGCCGCCCTGGCGCGGGGCTGCCGGATTGGGGCGGCGTCGGGCGGTGGGGCATCGGGCGGGACGGCGGCTTTTCGCCGCGGGGCGGGGCGTGGAGGCATGGCAGGGTCCGGGTGCCTACCCCAGATACCCCGGTGATGTCAGCCCGTCCGACGCCGGAGCCCGTGCTGTTCGAAGCCGTGTGCACCGCCCACCAGAGCCTCGGGGACCGGGGCATGAGGGCGGTGGCGGTGTTCGTGGTCGTGGCGTCCGCCGCCGTGGCCACGCTGTTCTCGGCGCTGGGCGCTTGGCCGGTGGTGGGCTTCACAGGGCTGGAGGTGCTGCTGGTGCTCGGCCTGCTGTCGCGGCACCGGCGCGACGGGCGGCGGGCCATCGAGGTGCTGGCACTCGTCGGCGATCAACTGGTGGTGCGGCGCACGGACGCGCGCGGCCGGCGCGAAGAAGTGGCGCTGGACGCCTATTGGACGCGCGTTTCACTGGAGGACCGGCCGGGAACGGCGAGCCGGCTCCTGCTCACCGAGCGCCGGCGCTGTGTTGAGGTGGGAACGCTGCTCGGCGACGCGGAGCGGCACGAGTTGGCGGCCATGCTGGCCGAGGCGCTGCGGCGCTACCGGGAGCCGGTCTTCGACAACCCGCAGCTCCGGGGTTGAGCGGGCCGCCCGGCTCGGGCCCTACTCGGCGGGCGTGAGGCTCTTGATGAGATCGAAGACGCGCTTGCGCACCGCGGGGTCGGTGATGCGGTAGTAGGCGCGCACGAGTTCCAAGGTCTCACGGCGATGCAGCGTGTCGTCCTCGAAGCTGTCCTGCGCGTCGGCGAAGCCGGCCGACGCGCGGCGGGTGAGGCCGGACGTCGTGCCGCCCACGCCATCGGGCATGTCGTCGAAGAAGAAGCCGATCGGCACGTCCAGCACGCGCGCGAGGTCGAACAGCCGGCTCGCGCCGATCCGGTTCACGCCGCGCTCGTATTTCTGGACTTGCTGGAAGGTGAGGCCGAGCGCCTCGCCCAGCCGTTCCTGGCTCATGCCCATCAAGGTCCGCCGCAGGCGCACGCGGCCGCCGACATGCACGTCGATCGGGCTCGGACGGTGCTCCCGGTCGGGGCGGTCGGCATTCTCTTCGCTTTGCATCTCCGCTCCGCCCTGGTTGTGGAAGCCGCTCGCGCTCACGGGTCTGAGCAGGCAAGCGGTTATTCAAGTATGTTGCAACGAAAAATCAATCATTTCGAGAAATCTCAATATTAAAGACTCCCGGCCGTGGATGGTGGCACGGGTTTAGGCACAACCCTTCGCGAAGCGAGACGCGAACCGACGAGACTTGCCAAAAGGCACAACCCGGACAGCATCATGGGGATGAGGAGGCCGAAGCGGCTGAACGGCGTGGGCGGCAGGGCGCCTGGCAAGTCCGCGTCCAGGGTGCCGGTCGTACCGAGGGGCAAGAGGGCGAGGCGCCGCCCGTGGGCGTCGAACACGGCGGAGACGCCGGTCTGCGCCGCCCGGACCAGAGGCAGGCCTTCCTCGGCGGCGCGCATCCGTGCCGCCGCCAAGTGCTGCCAGGGTCCGGAAGAGAAGCCGAACCAAGCGTCGTTGGTGATGTTCAGCAGCCAAGCCGGCCGCGGCGAGGGCACCACCGCGCCGGGGAAGATCACCTCGTAGCAGATGAGCGCTCCGAAGGGCGGCAGTCCGGGCACCGACAGCGTGGTCGGTCCCGGTCCGGCGGAGAAGTCCATGCCGCCCACCACCATGCGGATGGGGATCAAGCCCGCGAGCGGCATGTACTCGCCGAAGGGCACGAGGTGGAACTTGTCGGCGAGCGCGGCCACCGCGCCGTCCGCGTCGAGCGCGACGAGGCTGTTGAAGATTTCCCGGAGCACGCGGTCCTCGCCCCACTCGCCCCGCACTGTCCCGGCCAGGAGGACTCCGCCGGGCGGCAACGCTTCCGCGATGAGTCGCCGGGCGTCCGGGTCCTGCGCCAGCAGGAAGGGGCTGGCGGTCTCGGGCCACACCGCGACCACTGTCCGGCCGGGCGCGTCGGCGGCGGCGCGGGCGGCGGCTTCCGCGGTCATGTCCAGGTAGCGGCGGAAGATCGCCAAGCGTTGGTCTTCGCGCCACTTCACCTGCTGGGCGACGTTGCCCTGCACCAGCACCAGGCGGATGGACGACGCCGGCGTGGCGGGCGAGGGCGGTGGCGGCTCGGAAAGGCGCCAAGCGCCCAAGGCCGCGGCGGCGGCCACCGCGAGCGCGCCGCCGGCGAGCGGGCGGACGCGGCCGAGCAGCGGCAGGCAAGCGAGCAGCACCGTCGCCAGCGAAAGGCCGTGGACGCCCACCAGCGCCGCGCCTTGCGCCGGCAAGGCCGCGAAGGCCCACACGCTGCCGATGAGGTTCCAGGGAAACCCGGTGAACAGCACGCCGCGCGCCATCTCGGAGAACACCCAGATGCCGGCGAAGCCCAGCACGCGCGGCCAGCCCGACGGCAGGGCGCGCGCCGCGAGCACCGGCGGCACGGCGAAGAGCGCGAGCGGGATGGCCAGGGCGGGCGCCGCGAGCGGCACCAGCCACCACCAGGTCTCGACGTCGGTGAGGATGGCGTGCGTCACCCAGTACACGCCGGCGAGGTGGTGGCCCCAGCCCCAGGCGAAGCCGAGCAGGGCCGCGCCTCGCCAAGTGCGCGCGGCGGCGGCGAGCGCCAACAGTCCGGGGAAGGCGAGCAGCAGCACGGGCACGGCGTGCACCGGCGGCAGCGCCAGGGCGGACAGGAGGCCTAGGCCGAAAGCGGTCGCCAGGGCCGGGCGCGGTGGCAGCAGGGGCAGCGAGTCGAAGAAGCGCGGAAACACCCCGCGCACCTACACAACCGATTCGGCCGCCGCAAGCGGCGGCACCGACGGACCGCTACCCCGCGCGAAGGCGTGCAGCAGCGGCGGCAGCACCAGCAGCACGGCGGCGAGGGCCCACAGCAGGCTCATCGTCAGAAGGACGCCCATCCCCGCCGTGCCCGGGTGCGCCGAAAAGGCCAGTGTGGCGAAAGCGGTGCCGTTGGTCAGCGCGCTGTAGAGCACGGCGCGGGTGAGGGCGGAGGGCAGCAGCGCCCGCTCGCCCCGCGCCCAGGCCGCGACGTAGTAGATGTCGAACGCCACGCCCTGCGCGAAGAGCAGCGGCAGGGCGATGATGTTGGCGAGGTCGAGCGGCAGTCCGACCACGGCGCAGGTGGCGAGGGTGAGCAGCCCGGCCAGCGCGAGCGGCGCCAGCGCCAGCAGCGCCAACCGCAGCGACCGCAGCGCCGCCAGCAGCAGGATCAGGGTGAGGGCGGCGGCGATGGCGCCCGCCTCGGCGAAGGCGGCGCGGATGGTGGCCGAACTCGCTTGGACGGAGGTGGCGGTGCCCACCGCGCCCGGCGCCACGCCGCGCACGGCGCGGGCGAAGCGGTCCATGGACTCCGAGCGGTCCGACAGGTCGCGCGGGCGGATCTCGACCCGGGCGCGGCCGTCGGCGGCGGTCCAGTCGCGGCGGAGCGGGGCGGGCAGGTCGTCCAGGCCGACGGGCGCGGCCTGGAGGGCGAGGCGGACCGTGTCGAGAGTGGCGCGGAGGCCGGGCAGCAGCGCCGCCGACAGCCGCGCCCGCGCGGCGGGG
>CADCTL010000292.1 GCA_902805625.1 uncultured Acetobacteraceae bacterium | reverse complement strand
GTTTTCGTCCGGTACGTTGGACATGAGGCTGGCCGTCGCGCCGGACACGGCGGCGTTGTTGTAGGTGGCGCCGTCCAGGTAGAGGTTGCGGTCGGTGCCCGTGGAGCCGCCCCAGGCGTCGTTGAGGAAATTGACGGTGGCGGTGTGCCGGCCGCCGGCCCAGTCGCCCTGCACCGTCACCGTGTCGTGCTGGCCGGCCGAGCGCAGGGCAGAGGCGGTCAACGTCCCGCCGACTTGCCGCCCGTCCACCTGCACCGTGTACTGCGCGCTTCCCTGGTAGGCGTCTTGGGAGATGGACAGCACCAGCTTGTCCGGGCCGCTGCCGACAGTGAGGTTGGCCGGTTGGGGGTTGCTCGGCTGCGTGGTGGGCGGCTGCGGGCCGGGGGGCGCCGGGTCCGTGTCGGTGAAGGACAAGCGGGCCGGGCCTTCGCGCTCCAGCGCGGCGGTGGCGTTGGACAGGGTGGCGCCGTTGTAGGTGGCGCCGTTCACGTAGAGGTTGCGGTCCGTCGAGGCCGAGCCGCCCCAGGCGTCGTTGAGGAAAGTGACGGTGGCGGTGTGGGCGCCGCCGGCCCAATCGCCAGCCACGGTGACGGTGTCGCTCTGCCCGGCCGAACGCAGCGCGGACGCGGTGAGGGTGCCGCCGATCTGCCTGCCGTCCACCTGCACCGTGTACTGCGCGTTGCCCTGGTAGGCGTCCTGCGAGATCTTGAGAACCAAGGTGTCGGGGCCGGTGCCGATGGTTGTGCTGGTCGGCTGGTTGGTGGCGGGCGGGGGTGTCGTCGTCGGCGGCGGCGTGGTTGTCGGCGGGGGCGCCGAGCCGCTCACCAGCGGGCGCAGCGTTTCGGCCATGCTCGCGGCCAGGTCGCCGCCGAGCTTCACGGCGTCGGCGTCGCCCATGTGGCTGCCGTTCGCCCAGCCGTCGCCGTCCATCGCGAGGGACTGCGCCGCCCAGGAGATCTCGGCGTTGAAGGACGCGTCGGCGTCGAGCGCCGCCATGCCGTCACCGATCGGCGCGAAATTGTTTCCCGTGGGATAGCGGATGGGCACGAAGGTGTAGGGCGTGGTGGCGGCGTCCTGCCCCAGCGCGCCGCGCACCAAGGCCGCGTCCGCGCGGACCTCGCTGAGCCAAGCGTCCCTGGTGAGGCTCACATTCTCCTGGTCGAACTCGTTGTGCATCCAAACAGTCGCGGTGGGGTCGTCCTTGGTGCTCGCCGGCAACGCGCGGACGTAGCGGAGCAAGGATGCTTGCTGCCCGTCGGTGTCCCACCTCATGAAGGCGGTGCCGCTGTGGATGGTGCTGGTGTTCGTGCCCCACTGGTAGAGCATGTGGACGTCCACGCCCGCCCCGAGCCGGGCTTCCAGCCCCCGCTCCAACGCCGCGGCGCCGCCGCGGTCGGCGAACAGCAGCGCGTTGGACTGTCCACGCACAAGAACGTTCAAATCCATAGACCAACTCCGACAGTGACACAAAATTGCGACTCTTCGCCGCAATTACGATGTTTGTCGTGTGCATGTCAGGTTCGTCGTTGTCTAGAGCCTCAGGGAACGGTTTCGCGATCTCCTATTCAATAAACAGTCAGAATAAATCCATAAGTATCCGTTGCATAAAACCCGCAGGTTGGTCGGCCTCTTACCTTACTGCCGCCACCCTGAGGGCGTTGGTGGTGCCCGGCACGCCGAACGGCACCCCCGCCGTCACCACGACCTCGTCGCCCGGCTTGGCGAAGCCCTCCGTTTGTGCCGTGCGGAGCGCCCTGGTGACCATGTCGGTCATGCTGTTCGGCTCCTGCGACACCACCGGGTGCACGCCCCACACCACGGCCAAGCGCCGCGCCGAAGCCTCCGAGCCCGTCAGGCCCAGGATGGGGCAGTCCGGCCGTTCGCGCGCCATCCGGAGCGTGGTGGAGCCGGTGGAGGTGAAGGTGGCGATGGCCTCGGCGCCTATGGTGTGCGCCACCTGCCGGGCGGCCGCGGCGATGGCGCCGGCGCTGGTGGGCTCGGGCTCCGGGCGGGCGGCGTCCGTCAACGCGCGCCACCCGTCGTCCTGCTCCACGCGGGCGAGGATGCGGTCCATCATGTTCACCGCCTCCCACGGGTAGCCGCCGGCGGCGGTCTCGGCGGAGAGCATCACCGCGTCGGCGCCGTCGAACACGGCCGTCGCCACGTCCGAGGCCTCGGCGCGCGTGGGCGCGGGCGCGGCGATCATGCTTTCCAGCATCTGCGTCGCCACCACCACGGGCTTGCCGGCGGCGCGGGCGGCGCGGACGATGCGCTTCTGCACCAAGGGCACCTCCTCCGGCGGCAGCTCCACGCCGAGGTCGCCGCGCGCCACCATGACGCAGTCCGTCAGGGCGAGGATGGCGTCGAGGTTCTCCACCGCCTGCGGCTTTTCCATCTTCACCATGAGCCAAGCGCGGCCGGCGGTGAGTTCGCGCGCCTCGGCCACGTCTTCCGGACGCTGGACAAAGGACAGGCCGACGTACTCGATGCCGTGTTCCAGCACGAAGGCGAGGTCTTCGCGGTCCTTGGCCGTCAGCGCCGGGATGGGCAGCGCCACGTCGGGGACGTTGACGCCCTTGCGGTCGGACAACGGCCCGCCGACCACGATCTCGGTTTCCAGGTGGTCCTCGCGCACGCGGTCCACGCGAAGCCGCAGCTTGCCGTCGTCGAGCAGGAGGGAGGTGCCGATCCGCGCCGCCGCGATGATCTCCGGGTGCGGCAACTGGACGCGCCGCACGTCGCCCGGCGTGGGGCTGAGGTCGAGGCGGAAGGGCTGCCCGGTTTGGAGCTGCACCCGCCCGCCGCCGAAACGCCCGACGCGGAGCTTCGGGCCCTGCACGTCGGCCAAGATGCCGATGGGGCGGCCGACCTTGCCTTCCAACGCGCGAATGATGGCGATGCGCTCCGCGTGGTCGGCGTGGCTGCCGTGGCTGAAGTTGAGGCGGAACACGTCGGCGCCGGCGCGGAACAGGCGCTCGATCATCTCCGGGGAGGACGAGGCCGGCCCGAGCGTGGCGACGACCTTGGTCCGCCGCCGGCGGCGCAGCGGGATGCGTGGGGGCATGGAGGCTGGGGAACTCCCGATCTGGCCCGAAACCGGCGGGCGGCAGGGGGCGCATCCATTCAGATCGCGCGCCGGGCGGCAAGGGCTTCCAGCCCGGGCCGCCGGGCGGGTGCCTCAGCCCCGGCGCTGGCAACCGCGGCGCAGGAACTCCCTCTCGTTGTCCGACAACGCCTCCCCCATCGTGGCCCGCACGAGGATCTCCCGGCAGCGCCCCGGAGCGCCCGGGTCGGCGGCAGGGGCGGCGGCAGGGGCGGCGGCAGGGGCGGCGGCGGTGGGCGACACCGTTCGGCGACCGGCGGTTGCCGGCGTTTGGGGGGCTGCGGGCCTAGCATTACAGCTGCGTTTTCCGCTTCAGGTGTGAAGTCGCGACGCGGCTTGGTGCGCGCGTCGCCAAAGTGACCAGGCGACCACGAGGGCTGGCTGGATGCGCCGCTGCGCGAGGCGGACGGCGATGCGCCGGACCTCCTGGACCGACCAGCGGATGAGGCCCGGCCCGTCCGCGTCAGCCGGCGCGTCCGCGTCAGGTTGATCAGGGTTTTTGGGGGCGGCGGCGCGTTGGCGCGGCGACGGATGGCCGCCAGCATGGCGAAGGCCAGCATCACCAGCGAGACGTGGCGGTGCCAGCCGTGCCAGGAGCGGGTCTCGTCGTGGTCGAGGCCGAGCTCGTTCTTCGCCGTCTCGAACCCGTCCTCGATGGCCCAGCGCCGGCCTTCGACGGCGACCAGCGTCTCGACCGTGGTCCCGGCCGGGCACCAGGTGGTGAAGTAGGCGCATTCGCCGTCGGCGAGACCGCGCCGGATCAGCAGGCCGCGCGTCCAGACGCCGGTCGCGCCGGCCCGGTACTCGTCCGCGTCCAGGTCGGCCAGCTCGAGGTAGGCCCAGTCGGACAGCCGCGGCCCCTTCGTGCCCTCGCCCGCGGACAGGTGCTGCCAGGCAGCGGGCTCGAGACCCTGCGCGATCCGCTCAGCGGTGCCGGCCACCCCTGGCTTGCCGATCCAGGAGTTGAAGCCCTGCGTGGAGTTGACGCCCAGCACGTAGCCCTTGCCCGCCCGGCGCAGCGCCGTCTCGATTTCGCCCACCCCGTAGACGCTGTCGCCCGCCACCCAAGCAAACGGCACCCCGGCCGCGATCGCGCGCTCGACCATGCGCCCGGCCAGCCGCGGCTTGGTGGCGAAGCTCACCTCGGGCGGCACATGCGCCGCCACCAGTCGGGCCGGATCGTCGGTCCAGGTCTTGGGCAGGTAGAGGGCGCGGTCCAGGAAGGCGTGCCCGTGCCGCGACGCGTAGGCGGCGAAGACGCCGATCCGGCAGTTGGTGATCTTGCCCGCCGAGCCGGTGTACTGCCGCCCGACGCCGCAGGACGCCTTGCCCTGTTTCAGGAAGCCGGTCTCATCGACCACCAGCACCGCATCCGGGTCGGCCAGCGTCTCCAGCGCGTAGTCCCGCACGATGTCGCGCAGCGCGTCCGCCTCCCAGCGACCACGGCCAAGGATGGCCTGCTGCCGCCACGGCCCAGGGTCGCCCGCCGCCTCCGCCCGCATCCAGCCCGTCTTGCGCCGCTCAGGACCGAGCAGACCATCGAGGAACTGCCCAGCCGATGCCGCCACCCGGTCCTGCGTGAACAAGGGACGGAGCCGCGCCTTGGC
>CADCTL010000291.1 GCA_902805625.1 uncultured Acetobacteraceae bacterium | reverse complement strand
GGCCTGCGGCGCGCCGCTGGTCCACAGCGCCACGACGGCCGTGGCCGAAACGGCCGGCGGCGCCGGGCTGGCGGCGGACCCGCTGGACCCGCACGCGATCGCCGCCGGCTTGGCCGCCGTGCTGGAAGACGCGGCGTTGGCGGCCCGGTTGCGGTCCGCTGGGTTGGCGCGCGCGGCGCGGTTCAGTTGGGCGGAAACGGCGCGGCGGACAGCGGAGGTTTGGCGAGAGGTGGCGAGACTCCCCCGATGAATGCCGGCACAATCGAGCCAGCGCGAAAGCCATGTTGTAGCACAAGTTGACATCGCGGCGGGCCCGTGGGACCTGTCCGGCATGCCCGTCCGCGTTTCCAAGAACGTGTCCCTCACGCCCGAACTCGAAGCCTTCGTCGATGGCCAAGTCGCGTCGGGCCGGTATCAAACGGCGAGCGAGGTCGTCCGGGCCGGCTTGCGGCTCCTGCAAACGGAGGAACGCCGGGCGCAAGGCGGGCGGCCACGGCCGAAGCCGGCCGACGCCGCGCCGCGCGAAGCGCTGTGAAGGCCGGCGAGATGGCCCCTGCTCCACCCGGTCCCGCCCGCCACGGGATGGAGGCGCAGCGCCTCGCCGCGCTCGCCCGCTATGCGATCCTCGACACCCCCCGCGAGGAGAACTTCGACGACATCGCGGAACTCGCGCGCGAGATTTGCGGCACGCCGATCGCGGTGGTGAACCTGATCGCCGACGGGCGTCAGTGGTTCAAGGCCGAGATGGGCCTGGGCGTGCGCGAAACGCCCCTGGACATCTCCTTCTGCGGGCACGCGCTCCACGAAGACGAATTCATGCTGGTGCCGGACGCCATGGAGGACCCGCGGTTCGAGCGCAACCCGCTCGTCACCGGGGAACCCGGCCTGCGCTTCTACGCCGGCGCGCTGCTGAAGACGGGTGAGGGCGTCCCGATCGGGACGCTGTGCGTCCTGGACGTCCGGCCCCGGACGTTGACCGAGCAGCAGATCCGCGCGCTCAAGCGCCTGGCCCGCCAGGTCATGTCGCAGTTGGACCAGCGCCGGACCGAGGCGGCGCTGCGCGAAAGCGAGCGCAGGCTCGCGACGCTGGTCGGCAATCTCCCCGGCATGGCCTACCGCTGCCCGGCGGCCGAGCCGCGGCCGTTGACCTACGTCAGCGGGGGCGTCCTCGACCTCACGGGCCGCTCGGCCGCCCAGTTCATGGCCGGGAAGCCGACTTGGATGGAGGTGATCCACCCGGATGACGCGGAAGCCGTCGCCGCCGGGGTGGGCGCGGCCTTGGAGGAGCGGCGCCCGTTCGAGTTGGCGTACCGCATCCGCCACGCCGACGGCTCCACGCGCTGGGTGCTCGACCGCGGCCTCGGTGTCCACGACGAGGCGACCGGCGAGCCGGTGGCGATCGAGGGCTTCGTCGGCGACCTCACGCGCCAGCGCGAGGCCGAGCAGCACCTGCGCGACCTCAACGCCACCCTGGAGCGCCGCGTGTCCGACGCGGTCGCCGAACGCGCCAGGGCCGAGGAAGCGCTCAGGCAGGCGCAGAAGACGGAGGCCATCGGCCAGCTCACCGGCGGCGTGGCGCACGACTTCAACAACCTGCTCACCGTCATCCGGTCCTCCGTGGACCTGCTGCGCCGGCCCGACCTCCCCGAGGAGCGGCGGCGGCGCTACGTGGACGCGATCGCCGACACGGTCGCGCGCGCCTCCAAGCTGACGGGCCAGCTCCTGGCCTTCGCGCGCCGCCAGGTGCTGATGCCCGAGGTGTTCGACGCCGGCCAGCGCGTGGAGGCGGTCGCCGACATGCTCCGCACCATCGTGGGCGCCCGCGTCCGGATCGCGGCCGACATCGCCCCCGGGCCTTGCCTGGTCGAGGCGGACGCGAGCCAGTTCGAAACGGCGCTGGTCAACATGGCGGTGAACGCGCGCGACGCCATGGACGGCGAAGGCGCGCTCGCGGTGCGGGTCCGGGGGGTGTCCGGGATGCCCCCGATCCGCGGGCACGGAGGCGGGGCGGGGCGCTTCGTGGCGGTGTCGCTCACCGACACGGGCACCGGCATCCCGCCCGACCAGATCGGGCAGATCTTCGAGCCCTTCTTCACCACCAAGGAAGTCGGCAAGGGCACGGGCCTGGGATTGTCCCAGGTCTACGGCTTCGCCAAGCAGTCCGGCGGGGACGTGGCCGTGGAAAGCCGGGTCGGGCAAGGCACCACCTTCACCCTCTACCTGCCCCGGGCCGAGCGGGACGCGGCGGACGAGGCCCCCGCGGGCGCGACGAGGCCGACGGCGGCGCTCGAACGCGGCCGCGGGCGCCGGGTGCTCGTGGTGGAGGACAACGCCGAGGTCGGCAGGTTCTCGACCCAGATCCTGGAGGACCTCGGCTACGAGACCGCCTGGGCCGCGAACGCGAGCGAGGCGCTGGTCCTGTTGGGGGAAGGCGGGTGCCGGTTCGACGCGGTGTTCTCCGACGTGGTCATGCCCGGCATGAGCGGCGTGGAGCTGGGGAAGGAGATCCGGCGCCGCTGCCCGGGCCTGCCCGTGGTCCTCACCTCGGGCTACAGCCAAGTGCTGGCCGAGGAAGGCCGGCACGGCTTCGAGCTGCTGCAAAAGCCCTACGCGGCCGAGGAGCTGTCGCGCGTGCTGCGCCGGGTGACGCAGGGAGGGCGCGTCGAGTAGGCGCTTTCGGGCCCTGGAGCGGTCCATGGTGGGGCGATCCGGCCCCTGATCGTTGCTGTTGTCCGCGTAAAAAGCTGGCGGTTCCGTTGCGGAATCGCGTAAGATCGGCGCCGCCGCCGGGACCGATCAGATATGCCTCGCCTGTCCTTAACGACCCTGATCGCGCTGCTCGCATCCCTCTCCGCCTGCGCCTCCCCCATGGACGGCGCGCCGCGAACCGCGCAGGAGGAGTGCGTCTTCGGTGCCGGCGACGTTTCGCCGCTGCGGGGCCCCACAGGCATGGTCGTGGCGGGCTCCGTGAACGGTGAGCCGGCGACGCTGGAGGTGAGCACCGGGCTCGGCCTCACGAGCGTGTTGCCCGGCTCCGTTCAGGCTTTGGGCTTGCCGACCGACCCGGTCCGACGCTCCGGGTTCGGTGGGCGAGGACCCGATGACGTGCGGCAGAACGTAAGGGTCCGCAGCCTGCGCGTGGGCGGGCAGGACTGGACCGACAGGAGCGTGGCGGTGCGGCCGTTTTTCATGCCCGACGGCAGCCCGCCCGCCTTCGACGCCATGATCGGCGCCAACCTGCTCCGGGAAACGGAGCTGGAAGTCGATCTGCCCGCCCGGCGCGTCGCCTTCCACCCACGGCGCAACTGCCGGCCAGGCGCTCCGCCCTGGGCGCCCGCGAGCAGCGTGCCGATGGACATGCAGAACCACGGTTCGCCCGTCATCGTGGCCCGCGTGAACGGGCACGCGGTGCGCGCGCTGATCCATTCCGGTAACAACACCACGGTCATGACCAGCCGATTGGCGGACCAATTGGGCCTCGGCCGGGCCGACGCCACGGGCCGCCGCGTGCGCAGCCACGGCACCCATCCCGGCGTCTCGCGCGGGCAGGAGTTCCGCGTGAACGAGCTGGCGGTGGGGGAGGAAGTGTTGCGGAACGTGCCGGTGGTCGTCACGGCGGACGGCACTGGAGGCCAGGAGGAGCTGGTCCTCGGGCAGGATTGGCTGCGGCACCGCAAGGTGTGGCTCTCGTTCGGCGGCCGCCGCGTGTTCCTGGCGCGGGCTGGAGAGTGACCGAGCCGCGGAAAGTAAGATGGTAAGAAAGTAAGGAAGTAAGGCGGCGCCCGCCCTACCCGGCGACCCCCAGCGGCGCCAAAGGCGGCGAGTCCACCACCACTTCCTCCACCGGCCCGTCCGCCACGATGCGCCCCGCCTCCAGCCGGATGGCGCGGGTGCACCACTCGCGCGCCACCTTCGTGTTGTGCGTCGCCAGCACCATGATGTCGGCGCCCTCCACCAAGCGCCCCAGCCGCTCCTGCGCGCGCTGCATGAAGTCGGCGTCGCCGGCCAGCAGCCACTCGTCCATCAGCAGCACCTCGGGCGTGATCACGGTGGCCATGGCGAAGGACAGCCGCACCTGCATCCCCGCGGAGTAGCTCCGCACCGGCACGTCGAGGAACTCGCCGAGGCCGCTGAACTGCCCGATCTCCTCGGCCATCTCCAGCGCTTCCGCGTCGTCCATGCCGCGGAACAGCGCCCGCAGCATGATGTTCTCGCGCCCGGTGGAGACCTGGTCCATCCCGGCCGCGGGGTCGATGAGCGAGCCGACGCTGCCCGCCACCTCCAGCCGGCCGGCCACGGGCTCGTAGATGCCGGCCAGGGTACGCAGCAGCGTGGTCTTGCCGGCGCCGTTGCCGCCCACCAGCGCCACCCGCTCCCCGCGGTTGATGACGAAGGAGAGGTCGCGCAGCGCCGCCACCACCACGCGGTTGCTCTCGTCCTGGCGCAGCCGGAGCGGCGTGCGCGCCAGCAGCCGCTTCTTCAGCGACCGCGCCCCGACGTGGTAGAGCGGGAATTCGACGGCGAGCCCTTCGGCCCGGATGTGCGGCACGGCCGGTCGCCCCTCAGACCCAGAAAGCGATGCGCCCGCGGAAGCGGACGAAGAACGCGAAGGAGAGCGCGCAGGAGAGCAGGGTGAAGCCGATCGCCGAGGCCCAGACCTCCAGCGCCGCGCCGCCCTCCACCAACGGCCCGCGAACCACTTCGAGCAGCGTGTAGAAGGGGTTCAGCGGCAGCCAAGCCTGCTGCTCCCCCAGCAGCTCGGGCTTCCACAGCACCGGCGACATGAAGAAGGCGAGCTGCAGCACGTTGCTGATGATGGGCGGGATGTCGCGGAAGCGGGCGCAGACCATGCCCAGGATGAGCGACAGGGCGAAGGCGTTCACCCCGAGGAGCAGGAGGCCCGGCAGCGCCAGCAGCGCCTCCGGCCCCGGCACGTGGCCGAAGAACAGGAACACCACCAGGATCAAGGGCAGGCTGTGCGCCGCCGCCGCCGCGTTGCGGAACACGCAGCGCAGCGCGTGCACGGTGTAGGGAAGCGTCAGTTGGCGGATGACGCCTTCGGCGGAGGTCAGGCTGGCGCAGCCTTCGGTGACGACCTGCGAAACCAGGTTCCACACGATGAGGCTCACCGCGAGGTAGGGCAGGTACTCGTCGAGCGGCATGCTGAACAGCGTTGAGTAGAGCAGGCCGAGCGCCACCACCATGACGGCGGTGGAGAGCGACAGCCAGAACGGCCCGAGCACCGAACCGCGGTAGCGGTTGCGGATGTCGAGCCGGGCCAGCGCCGCCGCCAGGCGCCAGCGGGCGAAGCCGGTGGCGAGGTCCTCCAGCGCGCGCTCCATCCGCCGGGGCCGGTTCGCGTCGGTCACGTAAAGGACGGACAGGGGCGGCGGCATCGTGGTCTGCAGCATGGCGGCGCCTATACCGCGCGGCCCGCCCCGCCGCCACCGCGCGGACGACCTCCGCGTCCGCCGCGCCTTGTTGCGGCCCATCGGCCATGGCGGGCCGCACGCATCCCGGAACGGTTGCATCGCGCTCCGCCCGGCAACCGCCGCGGGGAGGCACCATCGGCAGGTTCGCGGTTCGTGCGGGGCGGCGCCGTGCTCGCCGCGACTCTGCTCGTGGCCGGCTCCTGCTCGGCGAACTGGACCGCGCCCAAGCGGCCGAGCGGGACCACGCGCGGCGGCTGCAATCCTTGTCCGCCTACACCGCCGCCCATCGATGGCACCCCTATCGCCACCACGGCTATCGCGGCTGGTATTGAGCACGCATCGACTCTTGCTTTCGCAAGTGACGGCCGTGTAAGGTTTTTTGTATGTGGACAGCAGTCCGCTAGGTCTTTCGGGGCAGCCTGGGGTTTTCCGCCGTGGGGACGGCGGGCGCATCCAGGGGGGCAGGCTTCGGGAAACCGCCATCGTTGGACCTGACGGAGTGCCTGGGGATGTCTCAAGGATTGCAGGCTCGGACTCGGACTCCGGCGCGGCTCCGCCGCCTCGGCGCGGCCAGCGCGGCGCTGTCGCTCGTCGCACTGCTCGCCGCGTGCGGCCAGCAGACGCAGCAGACCGCGGCCCGCGGCGGGGTCGTCACGCAGAGCGGCCACTACAACCGCCCCGCTTCCTACGCCCCGCCTGGCACGGCCGGCGACCCTTGGGGGCCCTGGATACGCGACGCTTCCCGCCGCTTCGACGTGCCGGAGCGCTGGATCCGCGAGGTGATGCGCCAGGAGTCCGGCGGCCGCGTCAGCGCCACCAGCCCGGTCGGCGCCATGGGGCTGATGCAGGTGATGCCCGGCACCTACTCCGAGCTGCGCTCCCGCTACGGCCTCGGCGACGACCCGTACCACCCCTACGACAGCATCATGGCCGGCACCGCCTACCTCCGCGAGATGTACGACCTGTACGGCTCGCCGGCCTTCCTCGCCGCCTACAACGCCGGCCCGCGGCGGCTGGAGGACTATCTCTGGAGCAGCCGCGGCTTGCCGGGCGAGACGCGCAATTACGTCGCCAAGATCGGCCCGAACATCACGGGCCACCACCCGAGCCGCCGCGCGGCGCCGGAGATCTACGCCGCCGCCGAGATCCCGCTCTACATCCCGGCCGGCCCGCGGCGCATGGACACCGCGACCATGCTGGCGCTGCGCGAGCAGCGCGACGCGCAGCAGCCCGGCATCCAGGTGGCGCAGCTCCCGCCCGGCCCGGTGGTCCGCATGGACCCGATCCCGGACGGCTCCACCTACGCCGCCGAGTCCGCGCCCCTTCCGCCGCCGGTGCAGGTCGCGTCGCTGTACGAAACGCCGGCGCCCGGCCCGGTGGTCCGCATGGACCCGATCCCGGACGGCTCCACGGGCCCGGTGCGCGAGAGCTTCACGCCCGCCGCGCCGGTGCGCCAAGCGGCCCCTGAGCCGCGGCAGGCCTCCCCCGCGCGCGGGCCGGTGCTCGCCAACATCAACACGCCGCCCCCGCAGCAGCCGAGCGGCGGCGGCCGCCGCGTCTTCGGGATCATCGGCTCGGCCAACGCCAGCACGCAGCCGAACGCGCCGCGCCCCTCCGCCAAGGAGCCCGCGACGGGCGGTTGGGCGGTGCAGGTCGGCGCCTTCGCCAGCGAGAACCTCGCCCGCAGCGCCGCGACCAGCGCGAGGGGCGGGGCGCCCGCCGGCCGCGTGGCGGTGTCGCCCGTGTCGCAGGGCCGCGCCACGCTCTACCGCGCGCGCGTCACCGGCCTCTCGCAGCCCGCGGCGCAGGCGGTGTGCGACAAGCTGCGCGGCCGCGGCGGTTGCATGGTGCTCTCCCCCAGCGCCCAAAGCTGACGCCGGGCGCGGCCCGAGCGGCCGCGCTCCTCGCCACGGCGTGGCCCCTTGCCCGCTCCCTCGGCCTCCCGCAGGCTGCGGGGAACGGGTTGGGGAAACGCCATGCGGGCCGAGGCCGCCACGTCGCCGGCAAGTTTCGCGTCGCTCGACGCGCTGGTGCGCCCGCGCTCGGTAGCGCTGATCGGCGCCTCGGACGAGCCGGCGCGGATCGGCGGGCGGCCCATCGCCTACATGAAGTCACAAGGCTTCAAAGGCGCCATCTACCCGGTCAATCCGAAGCGCAAGACGGTCCAGGGCCTGACGGCTTACGCCTCCGTGCCCGACCTGCCGGAAACGCCCGACCTCGGCATCATCGCCGTGCCAGGCGAACTCGCCATCCAATCGCTCGACGCGCTCGGCGCCAAGGGCTGCCGCGCCGCCATCGTCTTCACCGCCGGCTTCGCCGAGGTGGACGAGGCGGGGCAGCAAGCGCAGGACCGGCTGACCGAAGCGGCGAAGCGCCACGGCATCCGGATGCTGGGGCCGAACTGCCTCGGCGTGTTCAACGCGACCATCGACTTCTACGGCACGTTCTCCGCGAGCTTCGAGAAGGGATGGCCCATCCCGGGCCGCATCGGCATCGCCTCGCAGTCCGGCGCTTACGGCACCCACATCTTCGCCGCCGCGCTCGACCGCGCGCTCGGCACGCAGGTCTGCATCACCACCGGCAACGAGGCCGAGGTGGCGCTGGGCGACGTGCTCGGCTGGATGGCGCAGGCGCCGGAGGTGGAGGTGATCTGCGCCTACGCGGAGGGCATCCGGGAAAGCGCCAGCTTCATCGCGGCGCTGGACCTCGCGCGGCGCAACCGCAAGCCGATCGTGATGATGAAGGTCGGCCGCTCGAAGCTCGGGGGACAGGCGGCGCAGTCGCACACCGCTTCCATAGCCGGGGACGACGCGGTGACGCAGGCGGTGCTGGACGAGTTCGGCGTGGTGCGCGCCCGCACCACGGAGGAGATGCTCGACATCGCCTACGCCGCCGCCAAGCGCATCTATCCCGCGCGCAACACGCTCGGCGTGCTGACCGTGTCGGGCGGCGCCGGCGTGCTGATCTCGGACGCGGCGGAGGCGGCGGGGCTGGCGATGCCGCCCATGCCGGAGGACGCACAGGCGCGGCTGCGCGAGCTGGTGCCCTTCTGCGCCCCGCGCAACCCGGTGGACTGCACGGCGCAGGTGACGAACAACCTCCCGCTCATCAGCGAGTTCACCGAGAGCGTGGCGCGGGACGGCGGCTACCCTTCCATCCTCGCATTCTGGTCCCAGGTCGCGGCCGGCAGCACCGTCGGGCCGAACCTGCACGAGCAGATGCGCAAGGTGCGCGCGGCTTATCCCGACCGGCTCTGGGTGATGTCCATGCTCGCCCCCGCCAAGGTGCGCGAGTACGAAGCCGACGGTTGGCTGGTGTTCGAGGACCCGGCGCGGGCCGTCAACGCCATCGAGGCCATGGGTCGCTTCGGCGCCGCCTTCGCCGCGGCGGGATCCCCGCCACTGTCCGCCGCGCCGGAGGTGGCGCTGCCGGCGCACACGCCCTCCGAGGCGGTGGCGAAGGCGCTGCTCGGCGCCGCCGGCGTGCCGCCCGTGCCCGAGCACGCGGCGCCCGACAGCGATGCGGCTGTCGCCGCGGCGGCGTCCATCGGCTACCCTGTCGTGCTCAAAATCCTATCGCCCGACATCCTCCACAAGAGCGAGATGGGCGGCGTGTTGCTGGACGTGGCCGACGCCGACGCGGTGCGGCACGGCTTCGCCACGCTGCTGGACCGCGCCCGCCACCACGCGCCGGCGGCGCGGATCGAAGGCGTGCTCGTAGCCAAGCAGATCAAGGGCGCGGTGGAGATGGCGCTCGGCGTGATTCGCGACCCGGTCTTCGGCCCGGTGGCGATGGTGGGCCTGGGCGGCATCTTCATCGAGGTGTTGAAGGACGTGGCGTTCCGCCGCTGCCCCTTCGGCCCGGAGGAGGCCGAGCGCATGATCCGCTCGCTCCGCGGCTTCCCGCTGCTGGACGGCGTGCGTGGCCGGCCGCGCGCCGACGTGCCGGCGCTGGCCCGCGCGCTGTCCTCGCTCTCCGCCTTCGCCGATGCGGCCGGGCCGCGCCTCCTCTCCGTGGACGTGAACCCGATGCTGGTGTTGCCGGAGGGAAAGGGGTGCTTCGCCGCGGATGCCGTGATCGAGGTCGCCGGGGAGGGGCACTGACATGGCGATCAGCTACGAAAAGCTGCTGAACTACCCAATCCCGGAGGTGCGGCAGCGCCTGCGCTGGCAGGACACGGCGCTTTACAACTTCTCGGTCGGCCTCGGCCAGGACCCGATGGACGAGCGCCAACTCGACTTTCTTTACGAGCCGCGGCTGAAGGCCATGCCCTCCATGCCGGTGGTGCTCGGCTCGCCGGGCTTCTGGTCGCGCGAGCCGGACACCGGCATCAGTTGGAAGCAGATACTCCACGGCGAGCAGGGGCTGGTCCTGCACCGCCCGCTGCCGGTCGAGGGCGAGGTCATCGGCCGATCCCGCGTCACCGGCTTGGTGGACCGGGGCGAGGGCAAGGGCGCGCTGATGTACTCGGAGCGCGACGTGGTGGACGCCGCGACGGGCGAGACCTTGGCGACGCTCACCAGCACTTCTTTCCTGCGCGGCGACGGCGGCTTCGGCGGCCCCTCCGGCCCGGTGAAGCGCCCGCACCCGGAGCCGGAGCGCGCGCCCGACGCCACGCTGGACCTCCTCACGCGGCCGGAGCAGGCGCTGGTCTACCGGCTGAACAGCGACCTCAACCCGCTGCACATCGACCCCGCCGTGGCGCGCGACGCGGGCTTCCCGCGGCCGATCCTGCACGGCCTTTGCACCTTCGGCACCGTCTGCCACGCGCTGCTGCGGAGCCTGTGCGGGTACGACCCGGCGCGCTTCGGCCGGATGGACCTGCGCTTCTCCTCGCCGGTCTTCCCCGGCGAGACCATCCGCACCGAGATCTGGCGCGAGGACGGCGGCGCCGCTTTCCGGGCCCGCGTGCTGGAACGCGACAAGGCCGTGGTCAGCAATGGCCTGTTCCGGTTCGCCGCGCCATGAGCGAAGCCTACGAACGCTTCCGCGCGCTGCACGAGGGCCCCGGCGCCTTCGTCATGCCCAACCCTTGGGACGGCGCTTCCGCCGTGCTGCTGAAGCGCGCGGGTTTCCCGGCGCTCGCCTCCACCTCGCTCGGCATCGCCTTCGCCCTCGGCCGCCCGGACGGCTTCGCGGCGGTGAGCCGGGCGGAGGCGATCGACAACGCGGCGATGATCGCGCGCCTCACCGGCCTGCCGGTGAACGGCGACCTGGAGGACGGCTTCGGACCCTCGCCGGAGGACTGCGCCGAAACGGTGGAGGCCGCGGTCGCCGCCGGCCTCGCGGGCCTCGGCATCGAGGACACAACCACCGATCCCGCGCGGCCCATCCACGAGTTCGACCACGCGGTCGCCCGCATCCGCGCCGCCGCGCGCGCCGCGAAAGGGCGCATCCTGCTCACCGGCCGCACCGACAACTTCCTGCACGGCCGACCCGACCTCGACGACACCATCCGCCGCCTCGTCGCCTTCGCGGAGTGCGGTGCCGACGTGCTCTACGCCCCCGGCCTGCCCGACATGGCGGCGATCGAGGCGGTGGCGCGCGCCGTGGCGCCCAAGCCGGTGAACGTGGTGTTCGGCCCGCGTTCCGGCCCGGTGTCGCTGGAAACGCTCAGCGCGGCGGGCGTGCGGCGCGTCAGTCTCGGCGGCGCGCTCTACCGGCACGCGATGGGCGCGCTGGTCCAGGCGGCGGAAAAGCTGCGAGCCGGCGATTTCGGCTTCATGGGCGGGGCCGTGTCCTCCGCCGAGGTGACGGCTCTGCTGCCATGATAAACAAGATCGTCGCATCCATCGCCGAAGCCCTGGAAGGCGTGAAGGACGGCTCCGTCGTCCTGATCGGCGGCTTCGGCGCCGTCGGCCAGCCGGACGCGCTGATCGAGGGCCTGATCGAGCAGGGCGCGAAGGACCTCGTCGCGGTGCTGAACAACGCCGGCACCGGCCGCGTCGGGGTGGCGAAGCTGATGGAGCTCGGGCGGGTGCGGAAGGTCGTCTGTTCCTTCCCTCGCTCGCAGGGCTCGGTGGTGTTCGAGGAGCTCTACCGCGAAGGCCGGATCGAGCTGGAGATCGTGCCGCAGGGCACGCTCGCCGAGCGGATGCGCGCCGCCGCGGCCGGCATCCCCGCCTTCTACACCGCCACCGCCGCCGGCACTTTGCTGGAGCGGGGAAAGGAAACGCGCGAGTTCGAAGGCCGCCGCTACGTCATGGAGCGCGCGCTGAAGGGCGACGTGGCGCTGGTGGAAGCTTGGGAAGCGGACCGCTGGGGCAACCTCGCCTACAGGGGATCGGGCGGGAACTTCAACCCGGTGATGGCGACCGCGGCGGAGCTGACGGTCGCGCAGGTGCAGCACCTCCGCGAACTCGGCGAGATCAACCCACACATGGTCGGAACGCCGGGCATCTACGTGCAACGCGTGGTGCAGGTGGACCGCGGCCCGCCCTGGACGGGCTAAGTCGGCAGGCATAGGAACCCGGGCGAGAGGAGACGCGAAACATGCAGCCCTTCAGCCGCGACCAGATGGCCCGCCGCGCCGCGGACGACATTCCGGAGGGCTGGTGCGTCAACCTCGGCATCGGCATCCCGACCCTGGTGGCGAACCACGTGCCCACGGACCGCGAGGTGGTGTTCCACTCCGAGAACGGCATCCTCGGCATGGGGCCGGCGCCGGCCAAGGGGCGCGAGGACCCGTGGCTCGTCAACGCCGGCAAGCAACTCATCACCTTGGTGCCCGGCGCCTCCTTCGTCGGCCACGCCGACAGCTTCGCCATGATCCGCGGCGGCCACATCGACCTTTGCGTCCTCGGCGGCTTCGAGGTGGCGGAGAACGGCGACCTGGCGAACTGGGCCACCAGCGAGAACGACACCGCCCCGGCCGTGGGCGGCGCCATGGACCTCGCGGCCGGCGCCAAGCGGCTCTGGGTGCTGATGGAGCACACCACCAAGGACGGCAGGCCCAAGGTGGTGGAGCGCTGCGGCTATCCGCTCACCGGGCTTGGCTGCGTCACGCGCGTCTACACCAACTTAGCCGTGCTGGACGTGGTGCCGGGGCGCGGCTTCGTGGTGCGGGAGATGGCTCCGGGGGTGGATTTCGAGACGCTCCAGAGCCGCAGCGCCGCGCGCCTGCACCTCCAGGCCTGACCGGACGAGGACCGTCATGAGCGCAGCCTTGGACGACACCGACCGCGCCGAGTCCATCCGCATGATCCGCGACAGCGCCGCCGCGGTGGCGCCGCCGGGCGGCGACCTCAAGCGTGTGCGCGCCTTGCGCTTCACCGATCCCGGCTACGACCGGGGAACGTTGCGTCAAATGGGCGAGATGGGCTGGATCGGCCTGCGCGTGCCGGAGGAGCGCGGCGGCGCCGGCCTCGGCATGGGCGAGGCCTGCGCGCTGGCCGAGGCGCTCGGCGCGGGGCTGGCGCCGGAGCCCCTCATCCCTTGCGCTCTCTCCGCCGGCCTGCTCGCGGCCCTCGACAGCGCCGGGCCGCTCGATGCGTTGCTCGCCGGCGAGACGGTGGCGCTGACCGCGTGGCAGGAGCGCGCCGACACGCTGGACGCGCCCGGCACAGCGGACGCGCCGCGCCGCTTCGTGCCCATGGCCTCCGGCGCCGACACCTTCCTCGTGCCTGTGAGGGAAGGCGGCAAGCTGGCCCTCTACGCGCAGCCCGCCTCCGGCGCCGACGTGGCGATCGAGCGCACGCAGGACGGCGGCAATCTCGGCACGCTGCGGCCGAACATCGGAGGCGCCGAGAAGCTGGCCGGCGACGCGGAGGCGGCGCTCGCTGCGGCTTTGGACGAGGCGGCGCTGGCGACCGGTGCCTACCTTCTCGGCGTCATGGAGCGCGCCTTTGCCATGACGACGGACTATCTGAAGACTCGCCAGCAATTCGGCCGCATCATCGGCACGTTCCAGGCGCTCCAGCACCGCGCCGCCGATCTTTCCATGCAGATCGCCTTGACCCGCGCCAGCGTGGAAGCGGCTGCCGCCTCGCTCGACGCCGGCGCCACGGGCGACGCGCGCCGCGCCGTGGTCTCCCGCGCCAAGGCGCGCGCCGCCGAGGCCTCCATGCTGGTGACGCGCGGCTGCGTGCAGCTCTCGGGCGGCATCGGCTACACGGACGACTACGACGTCGGCCTCTACCTGCGGAAGGCGATGGTGCTCGCCAACCAGTACGGCAGCGCGGCGCTGCACCGGCGCCGCTTCATGGCCCTCGTCCCGGAGAGCGACGAATGAGCGACAACCCCGTCATGCGCGTGATGGAGGAGCGGGACGGCGCTGTGCTGGTGCTGACGCTCGACCAGCCCGCGCGCCGCAACGCCCTCTCCATGCCGCTCCGCGCGGGGCTGACCGCGGCGCTGGAACGCGCTCAGTCGGACAAAGGCACGCGCGCCGTGGTCGTCACCGGCGCGGGGGCGCACTTCTGCTCGGGCGGCGACATCTCCGGGATGGACGTGAAGTCGCCCATGGACGGGCGGGAGCGGATGCGGCAGTCGCACCAGCTCATCCGACTGATGGCGTTGGGGAGTGTGCCGGTCGTGGCGGCCGTCGAGGGCTTCTGCGTCGGCGCCGGCCTGTCGCTCGCCTGCGCCTGCGACACCATCGTGGCGGCGGAGGACGCGCGGCTCGGCGCCGGGTTCGGTCGCATCGGGCTGATGGCCGACCTCGGCCTGCCGCACACCCTGCCGCTGCGGGTGGGGCAGGGGAGGGCGCGGCAGATCCTGCTCTACCACGAGCAGATGACGGCCGCGGCGGCCGAGCGCATCGGCCTCGTGGACCACGTGGTTCCTAAAGGCCACGCGCTGGCCAAGGCGATGGAGAAGGCGCGCTTCCTGAGCGAACAGGCGCCGGCGCCCATGGCGTTGACCAAGCAGTTGCTGGGCGAGGGGCTGGATCGCGCGCTGGAGCAGGAGCGCCACTTCCAGTCCACGCTGTTCCTCACGGAGGACTTCGCCGAGGGCCGCGCCGCCTTCCTCGGCAAGCGCCAGCCGGAGTTCAAGGGAGGCTGAAGCCATGGACGCGATCGCGGTGCCCCAGCCACAGGAGCTGGACGGGCTTGACGACGAGGTGTTCCGCCAAGTCGTGCGCCAGTTCCTGCGCGACAACTACCCGGAGGATCTGCGCAACCCGCCGAAGCGCCTGCACTGGGACGAGAACAAGGTCTGGTACCACAAGCTCGCCGAGAAGGGCTGGCTCTGCCCCGGCTGGCCGAAGGAGCACGGCGGCCTCGGCCTGTCGCCAGCCAAGCAGATCATCCTCTCGGAGGAGTACGAGCGCCACGGCGTCGCGCGCACCAACGACCACGGCATCGTCATGCTCGGCCCGCTGGTGATCCGCTACGGCACGGAGGAGCAGAAGCAACGCTTCCTGCCGAAGATCCTCACCGGCGAGCACGTCTGGTGCCAGGGCTATTCCGAGCCCAACGCCGGCAGCGACCTCGCCGCGCTGCGGACGGAAGCGGTGCTGGACGGCGACCACTACGTGGTCAACGGCCAGAAGACCTGGACCACGCTCGCTACCGACGCGAACTGGATCTTCCTGCTTGTCCGCACCGACAAGCAAGCCAAGAAGCAGGAAGGCATCTCCTTCCTGCTGGTGGACATGAAGTCGCCCGGCATCACCGTGCGGCCGATCATCAACCTTGAACTGCACGACGAGTTTTGCGAGGTCTTCTTCGACAACGTCCGCGTGCCGAAGGAGAACTTGGTCGGCCAGCCCAACAAGGGCTGGGACATGGCCAAGGCGCTGCTCGGCTTCGAGCGCATCTTCATCGGCGCCCCGCGCCAGTCCGCCTACGCCCTGTCGCGCCTCCGCACGCTGGCCGACCGCATGGGCGTATGGGACGAGGCGGACTTCCAGGACCGCTACGCCCGGCTGCGGCTCGACCTGGAGGATTTGAAGGCGCTCTACGGCGTGTATGTGGCGAAGCTGAAGCGCGGCGAGCAGCTCGGCCCCGACGTGTCCATGCTGAAGGTGATCCAGACGGAGCTGTTCCAGCGCATCACGGACACGATGCTGGAGATCGGCGGCGAGAACGCGGGACTGCTGGAGCCGATGGAAGGCAACCGCGACCTCAATATCGGCGGCCTGTTCATCCAGGCGCGGCCGGCCACGATCTACGGCGGCTCGAACGAGATCCAGCGGAACATCCTGAGCAAGAACGTGCTGGGTTTGCCGGGATGACCGGCCTCTGGCGCCTCCCCGCCGGCGACTTGGCCGCTCGCGTGCGGGCGCGCGAGGTCTCCGCCGGCGAGGTCGCGCGCGACGCCCTCGCCCGCCTCGACGCGGCGAACCCGGCCATCAACGCCGTGGTGGCCCATAGCCCGGAGCAGACCCTGGCCGAAGCGGCGGCGGTGGACGCGGCGTTGGCGCGCGGCGAGGACCCGGGGCCGATGGCCGGCGTGCCCGTCACCATCAAGATGAACGCCGACCAAGCGGGCTGGGCCACCACCAACGGGCTCCGCATCCAGCGCGACCTGATCGCCGAGCACGACAACCCCATCGTGTCCTCCCTGCGCCACGCCGGCGCGGTGGTGCTCGGGCGCACCAACACGCCGGCCTTTTCCCTGCGCTGGTTCACCCGCAACAGCCTTCACGGCCACACCCGCAACCCGCGCGACCCCTCCATCACGCCCGGCGGCTCCTCGGGCGGCGCGGCGGCGGCGGTCGCGGCGGGCATCTGCGCGGTGGGCCACGGCACCGACATCGGCGGCTCCATCCGCTACCCCGCCTACGCGTGCGGCGTCCACGGCCTGCGCCCGACGCTCGGCCGCGTCGCCGCCTTCAACGCCTCAGGGCCGGAGCGCGCGATCGGCGCGCAGTTGATGGCGGTGTCCGGCCCCATCGCGCGCACGATCGCCGACATTCGTTTGGCGCTGGCGGCGATGAGCCGGCCGGACCCGCGCGACCCGTGGTGGACTCCGGCGCCGCTCGAAGGACCGCCCGCGCCGAGGCGCGCCGCGCTCTGCGTGTCGCCGGACGGCATGGCGGTGCAGCCGCCGGTCGCGGCGGCCCTGCGCAGCGCGGCGCGGCGCTTGGAAGCCGCCGGCTGGACCGTGGAAGAGGTGCCGAACCTGCCGCCGCTGGCCGAGCCGGCCCGCTTGCAATTGATGCTCTGGCTGGCCGAGATGCGCCGCGGCCTTGGCGCCGCGGTCGCGCGCGAGGGCGATCCGGACGCCACCGCCATCTACGGCTACATGGAGCGGCTCTGCCCGGCGCCCGACTTCGACGCCTTCCAGGACGGCTTGCAGCGCCGTGCCGGGCTGCTGCGCGAATGGCTGTTGTTCTTCGAGCGCTTTTCCGTGGCGCTGATGCCGAGTTCCGGCGAGCTGCCCTTCCGCGACAACAGCGACGTCGAAAGCTTCGAGGCCTTCGAGCGCATCATGGCGGCGCAACTGCCGCAGGTGGGCCTGCCGCTGCTCGGCCTTCCGGGCTTGGCGGTCGCCACCGGCCTGGAGGGCACGGTCCCGGTGGGCGTGCAACTCGTGGCGGGGCGCTTCCGGGAAGACCTGCTGCTCGCGGCCGGCGAGGCGATCGAAGCCGGAGGCGCGCCGCCATCGCCGGTTGATCCTGAGCCGATCTGACGCTTTGTCCGGCCCCGCACCGGCCGCATTGATTTTCACGCCTGGGCGGGGCCAGTGTGCGGTCCTCCACCACGGCCCGGTTCCCGCATTGCCGCATTCCTCGCTTCCCGCGCTCATCGTCGCCGCGTTGCTCTCCGCCGCCTGCGCCGTCCAGACCGGGCAACCGGCCTGCCAGCCACGGCGGATGGAGGTGGCGAACGTCGCGGCGCGGCCGGTGGAGCAGCTTTACTACGGCGCGCCGGGCGCGTGGGGCGAGGACCTGCTGGGCGGCGTGGGGATGGCGCCGGGCACGGCGCGGCCCGTGGTCCTGCCCGGCGTCGGCGGCTACACCCTGCGCGCCGTGTGGACGGACGGCCGCGCCATCGAGTTGGGCGGCCTCGACCCCTGCCGCAACTCCCGGATCGTCATGGCCGAAGGCGGCATACGCGCCGATTGAAGCCGGCCGACACGCCCCACATCCAGGAAAGGCGCGCATGGCACCGTTCTGCTTCCTGCACTTCACCGACCCGCACCTGCCGCCGCCGGGCGGCGCCGTCCTCGGCGGGGACCCGGCGCCAGCGTTCGCCGCCGCCCTCGCCGACGCGGCGGAGCGCCACGGGCCGGACGGTCCGTTGCCCGCGTCCTTCGCCGCCATCACCGGTGATCTGGTGCGGGACGGCGAACCGGCGGCGTATGCGCGCCTCCGCGAGATGCTGGAAGGCCTGCCCTGGCCGGTGCATCTGCTGCTCGGCAACCACGACGACCGCGGCGCCTTCCGCGACGCCTTCCCCGGAGCGCCGTTGGACGACGGCGGCTTCGTGCAGCAGTCCGTCACGACCCCCGCCGGGACGTGCCTGATGCTCGACACGCACGCGCCGGGGCGCCCCGAAGGGGAGCTTTGCGCCGGCCGCCTGCGATGGCTGGCGGCCCGCCTCGCGGAGACGACGGGGCCGGTGCTGTTGTTCCTGCACCACCCGCCGCTGCCGGTCGGCATCCCGGTCATGGACGGCATGGGCCTACGGGACGCGGACGCCTTGTGGGAAAAGCTGGCGCCGCACCGGGCGCGCGTCCGGCACGTCTTTCACGGGCACTTGCACCGCCCGATCGCCGGTTCTTGGCGCGGCGTGCCGCTGTCTTCGCTGCGGGGCACCGCCTTCGCCGTTTCACTCGACCAGCAGCCCGGGGCGGCTACGGTCAGCCACCGGGAAGCGCCATGCTACGCGCTGGCGCGCGCCTCCGGCCAGGACTTGGTCGTCCACACGGTCGAGCTGCCGGACGCCCGGCGGGCGCCCTGAGCTTCCCCGGAGGCGCCACCGGCGCCATGCTGCCTCCGCAAGGCCGGGACACAACGGGAGGAAGCATGTCACGAGTCACGCGCCGGTCGGCGCTCCTCTTGTCGGCGCCGGCCCTGTCCGTGCCCTTCCTGGCCCGTGCCCAAGCGCCCGCGCGGCCGTGGCGGCCGGCCACGCAGGTGCGCATCATCGTTCCCGCTGCGCCGGGAGGCACCACCGACATCATGGGCCGGCTCTGCGCGCAGCACCTGCAAGCGCGCTGGGGCGTCCCGGTGGCCGTCGAGAACCGGTCTGGCGCAGGGGGCACCATCGGCACCCTGGAGGCGACCCGCGCCGCGCCGGACGGCCTGACCCTGCTCTCGGGCAACATCGGGCCGCAGGCGATCGCCTACTCGCTGTTCCGCAACCTGCCGTACCGGGAAGACCAGATCGCGCCCGTGTCGGGCCAGATCCGCGGGCCGAACGTGCTGGTGGTGAACGCCGCGTCGCCGGTGCGGACGATGGCGGAGTTCGTCGCGCTGCTCCGCCGGGAGCCCGGGCGCGTCACCTACGCCTCCACCGGCGTCGGGCAGTCCACGCACTTGTCGCCGGTGTGGATGCTGCAACTGCTGAACGCCCAGGCGATCCACGTGCCTTTCCGCGGCTCCGCGCCGGCGCAGACGGAGCTGCTGGCGGGCAACGTGCAGTTCCTGGTGGACAACCTGACCGGCGTGATCGAGCAGATCCGCGGGGGCCGGCTGCGCGCCCTCGCGGTGACGGGCGCCGAGCGCAACGCGGGATTGCCGGACGTGCCGACCATGCGGGAAGCCGTGCCGGAACTGGCGAACTACGAGGTGAACACCTGGTTCGGCCTCTTCGCGCCAGGCGGCACGCCGGCGCCCGTCGTGCGCGCGATCAACGCCGACATCGCCGCCCTGCTGGACCTGCCGGACACGGAGCGCCGCTTCACCGAGTTGGGCGGCGCGCCGATGCGCGGGCCGCCCGAGGACTTCGCCGCCTTCGTGCAGGCCGAGATCGCCAAGTGGCGCGGGGTGATCCGCAAGGAGGGTTTGCAGCTCGATGCGGGGTAGCCGCGGGGCATGATCCTGTCGCCCTTGTGGCTGCCCGTCACCCTCGCCGCGGCGCTGTTCCAGTGCTGGCGCACCGCCTTGCAGCAGCGGCTGCGCGGGCAGCTCTCGGTGAACGGCGCGGCGGTGGTGCGCTACCTGTACGGCGTGCCGGTCGGTGCGGCGCTGCTCGGCCTCTACCTCCTACTCGCGGGCGGCGCGGTGCCGGCGCCGAACGCGACCTTTCTCATGTTCTGCGCGGCCGGCGGCTTGGCGCAGATCAGCGGCACCAACCTCCTCATCATGGCCTTCGGGCACCGCGGCTTCGCGGTGGGCACCGCCTACGCCAAGACCGAAGCGGTGCAGGGCGCCGTGCTGGCGCTGGCCCTGCTGGGGGAGCGCATCTCGCCGCTCGCCTGGATCGGCATCGCGGTCGGCGTGGGCGGCGTGCTGTGGCTGTCGCTGGCCGGGCGCAGCCTCACCGCGCGGGAGCTGCTACGCGCCACGGCGCAGCCGGCGGCCTTGTGCGGCCTCGCGGCCGGCACGGGCTTCGCGTTTTCGGCCGTGCTCATCAAGGCGGCGAACACCGCGCTCCCCGGCGACGATCCGGTGCTGCGCTCGCTGGTGGCGCTGGTCGTCATCAACGTGATGCAAACGGCGATGCAGGGCGGATGGCTGCTCGCGCGGGAGCCGGACCAGCTCCGCGCCGTCTTCGCCACGTGGCGCAGCTCGGCGCAGGTGGGGGCGCTCTCGGCATGCGGGTCGGCGTGCTGGTTCACCGGCTTCGCCCTCGCGCCGGTGGCCCTGGTGCGCGCGGTGGGCCAAGTGGAGATCCTGTTCACCCTGCTCTTCAGCCGCTTCTACCTCGGCGAGCGGCCGAGTCGGAGCGAGATCGGCGGGGCGCTGGTGCTGGTGTTCGGCGTGGTGCTCGTGCTGGCGGGGCGTTGACCGCGGATCAGCCGACGAACATCGCGCGGATCGCGGCCGGGTCCACGTCTTCGATGCGGGGCGGAGACCAGGACGGTTTGTTGTCCTTGTCCACCAGCACGGCGCGCACGCCTTCGCGGAAATCCGGGTGGCGGTTGACCACCACGCGCGTCAGGGCGAGCTCCATTTCCAGGCACTCGTCCAGGGTGGCCTCCGCGCCGCGCCGCAGGAGTTCAAGCGAGACGGAAAGGCTGGTGGGCGACATGCGCCGCAAAATCGCCGCCTGCTCCGCGGCCCAGTCCGTTCCTTCCGCCTCCAGGGCGCGCAGGATGGCGGGCACGGCCTCGGCCGCGAAGCAGCGGCGTATGGCGTCGCGGTGCGCGTGGAAGCTCGCCGGGGGAGGGCTTTCCGCGAAGCGCCCCACGGCCGAAACGTCGCCTTCCGCAAGCGCGGCTTTCAAGTCAGGCAGACGCGCGCGCGGCACGAAATGCGTGGCCAATCCGGCGTGGACCGAGTCGGCGCCCCGGAGTCTCGCGCCCGTCAACGCGAGCCAAGTGCCGATTTCGCCCGGCAAGCGCGGCAGGACGTAGGAGGTGCCGACATCCGGAAACAGCGCGATCGCGGTCTCCGGCATCGCCAGCAGGGCGTTCTCGGTAGCGATTCGTGGAGCATTGTGCACCGAAACGCCGATGCCGCCGCCCATGCAGACGCCGTCGATGAACGAGACCCAAGGCTTGCCGAAACGCGCGATGCCACGGTTCAACGCGTACTCCTCCGCGAAGAACGCTTCGATGGAAGCCGTGTCGCCGGCAATGGCGGCGTCGCGGATGCCGCGCACGTCGCCGCCGGCGCAGAACGCCTTGCCGCCCGCGCCCTCCAGCAGCACGAGCTTCACCGCTCCATCGTCCCGCCAAGCATCGACAGCCGCCTGGAGGCCGCGGATCATGCCCAAGTCGAGCGCGTTCAGCGCGCGTGGCCGATTCATCAGAACCGTGCCGATCGCGCCCTCCCGGCGCATCACCACTGTCGCATCGGCATCGGACATCTGCGGCTTCCTCCCGGTTCGAAGGGCCGGAGGCGGCGCCTAGCCGGTCAGCGGCGGGCGATCAACCCGACAACGGCCGCCGTGATCGCGGCACCAATCATCCCCTTCTTGGCCGACGCGCTCCGCACCATCGGTAGGATGATGGCGGCGCGCGCCGTCTGATCGCCCATCTGCCGGAGCGCGCTGTCGCGTACGCGCTCAGCTTCCACGGCCACCGGGTCGAGGCCGCTGCGCGTCGCCAAGAAGCCGAACAGCCCAGCGATCACGAGGTCGGCGCCGGCCACGATCAAGGCGCCGAACGCCGGCCCGACGCTCGTCCCCGCGAGCCACTCGAAAACAGCGAGGTGCAACATGACCAGCATCATGAGGCCGAACAGGGTCGCGCCCACGCCGAAGCCCGCCTGGATGGCGTAGCCCCGACCTGTCCGCTTCCACCGAAGCGTTTCTGCCTGCGCGGCGAGTTGTAGCAGCCGAAACAGCCGCATGCGGCTAATCCTCTATTTCTACCCGTCCGGCCTCGAGCGGTGGCGTCGGGGACGCCGAACAATGCGGCAATGGTGGATGGCTCGGCGGGGGCGCGGACGCTCCCCGCCGAGTTCCATAGTTCAGCGGCCGCGCGGGTAAACGTAGGTGTTGCCGCCCATCAACCGGCCGATGAGATAGCCAGCCGCGACAGCGATGCCGACCGTCAGCAGCGGCCGCTCGCGAATCGTCTCCGACAGGCTTTCCGCCTGGTCCTCGATGGTTTCGCGCGCGCGATTGGCGTAGTCCGAAACCTGGTCGGCGGCGCCGGCGAGGGCAGGCGTCACCCGTTCCTGCATCAGGCGCTCGACCTGCCCGCGCAGCCGCGCGAGTTCGTCCTGCGCGTCATCGGCGACACGGGTGGTAGAAGCCGAGGCTTGGTCGGCCAACCGGCGGGCGTCGTTCGAAAGGTCATTCGCGGCACTGCTGCTCATGGCATCGCTCCTTGCCCGATACGGTTCGTTGGTCGGCGGTGGAACGCGGCGAGGCGAGGGCGGTTCCCCCCCGCAACGTGTGGCGGACCGATGGAGGCCGGGCGGGGAGGTGCCCGCCTTCCGTCATCGCCGGGAAGCCCCATGTTCTCGCTGTCGTCCTGAAAGGCCACGCATGCACACCACCTCCCGCCGTGGCGCGCTGTTCCTGGGTGGAGCCGCGGCGCTTTCCGTCGCCGCCCGGCCGCGCGCGGCGTCCGCGCAACAGGTCGCGGCCGGTTCCATCGTCTTGCCCTCGCTCCCCTACGGCTTCGACGCCAACGAGCCGCACATCGACGCGCAGACGATGCAGCTCCACCATGGGCGGCACCACGCGGCCTACGTGGCCGCCCTCAACACGGCGCTGCGCGAACACCCGCAGGTGTCGCAGCAGCCGATCGAGCGCATCCTCGGGTCGCTGGGGGAAATGCCCGAAGCCATCCGCACCGCGCTGCGCAACAACGGCGGCGGCCACGTCAACCACCTCATGTTTTGGGAGATCATGGGCGGCCGCGGCGGCGCACCCACAGGCGAACTGATGCAGGCGGTGGACCGCGACCTAGGCGGCTTCGAAAAGATGAAGACCGATTTCAACGCCATGGGCGGGCGCGTCTTCGGCTCCGGTTGGGTGTTCGTGACCGTGGACCGCGACGGCAAGCTGGCCCTCGCCAGCAAATCGAACCAGGACACGCCGCTGATGGACAACGGGCGCGCGCTGATCGGCAACGACGTGTGGGAACACGCCTATTACCTCAAGTACAACAATCGGCGTTCCGACTACCTCAACGCTTGGTGGAACGTCGTGAACTGGGACCGCGTCGCGGTGCGCTACGCGGCGGCGAAGGCGGGCACCCTCACCATCTAAAAGGCCGACGGAACGGCGGCGGCCGGGACCGCGCCGAGGGGAACCGGGTTGAAGGAGAAGGGTTCTGGCCCTCGTCCCAGTAACTGACGAGGTGACTCGATGGCGTCGAAGTTCCGCAGCAAGCCACTTTCACAGCAGACCATCGTCATCACCGGCGCCAGTTCCGGCATCGGCCTGTCCACGGCGCGGCTCGCGTCTCAACGGGGCGCGAAGGTCGTGCTGGTGTCGCGCAATGAAGACGATCTCCGGAAGATCGTCCAGGAGTTGCGCGACCGCGGCGGACGGGCGGAGTATGTGGTCGCGGACGTGGCCGACCGCGAGGCGCTGGAAGGCGCTGCCGCCAAGGCGCGCGAAGCCTTCGGCGGCTTCGACGCTTGGGTGAACGACGCCGGCATCTCGGCCTATGGCGAGATCGAGCGCACCCCGGTCGAGGACCAACGGCGCATCTTCGAGACGAACTACTGGGGCGTGGTCCACGGCTCGCTGATCGCCACGCGGGAACTAAAGGCGCACGGCGGGACCCTGGTCAACGTCGGCAGCGTGTTGTCGGACCGTGCCGTCAGCCTCCAAGGCACCTACTCGGCCACCAAGCACGCGGTGAAGGCGTTCACGGACGCGCTGCGGGTGGAACTGGAAGCGAGCGGAGCGCCGATCAACGTCACGCTCATCAAGCCCTCCGGCATCGACACGCCCTTCCAAGAACACGCGCGCAACCTGCTCGACTCGCCGGGCAACAAGGTACCGCCGCCCGCCTACGAGCCTCGGCTGGTGGCCCGCGCGATCCTGTTCGCTTGCGAGAACAAGCGGCGGGACATCGTGATCGGGTTCGGCGGGTACGCGATCTCGCTCATGGGCGGGCTCTTCCCGCGCTTGACCGATTACGCGATGGAAGCCTTGGGCTACGTGGGGCAGACCAGCGACCGCGCTCCCCGCCCTGAGCGCCGGGACAGCCTCTACCAGCCTAAGGGGGACGGCACTGAGCGCAGCGAGACCCGCCCGGTGGTGCCGGTGCGCAAAACTAGCCTGCTGCTGGAAGCTCAAATGCACCCGATCGCCACGACCGCGGCGCTGGCCGGGCTGGGCGCGCTCGCGGTGGGCGCGCTGGCTGCGCGGCGCATGGGTCATGGCCGCCTCGCCTTCTACGACCCGCGCCGGTGGTGAGCGCCGGTCCGCGCGGCCGGCCACTCCATCCTGTGTCCCGCCCGTGTCCTTAACTATCGATTAGGGACAACCGCGGATTGTCGCTTTGATCGAGCGACCAGAGACAGTGGACGGAGAGCCTCCTTGCAAAACAGCGGCGCCACAGCCCCGGGCCACGCGGCCACCGGTTGCGGAGGCTGCCGCGACGGCGCGGCTTTCGGCACGCCCCTCGCCATGGCTTTCCAGCCGATCGTAGAAGCCGGGTCGGGCGGGGTGTTCGCCTACGAGGCACTCGTCCGCGGTGCCGACGGCCAAGGCGCCGCGTCCGTCCTGTCCGCGGTGGACGCCGCCAACCGCTACGCCTTCGACCAAGCCTGCCGCGTGGCCGCCATCGAGGCCGCGGCCGGGCTCGGCTTGGCCGCGACGGGCGCGCTGCTCTCCATCAACTTCCTGCCCAACGCCGTTTACCGGCCCGAGGCCTGCATCCGCGCCACCCTGCGCGCCGCGGAACGGACGGGCTTCCCCACCTCTTCGTTGATGTTCGAGGTCACCGAGGCCGAGCAGGTGAGCGACCCGGCGCACCTCCGGCGCATCCTGCGCAGCTACAAGGAGATGGGCTTCACGGTGGCCATCGACGATTTCGGCGCCGGGCACTCCGGCCTCAACCTGCTGGCCGACTTCCAGCCCGACCTGGTGAAGCTCGACATGGGGCTGGTGCGCGGGATCGAGGCCGACAAGGCGCGGCGCGCGATCGTCGGTGGCTTGGTGCGCATCTGCGCCGACCTCGGCGTCGCGGTCGTCGCGGAGGGCGTGGAAACCGAGGCCGAGCGCCGCGCCCTGCACGACCTCGGCGTGGCGCTGTTCCAGGGCTACCTGTTTGCGCGCCCGGCCTTCATGGCGCTGCCGGCGGTATCCGCTGGAGAGCCGCCGCAGCGGGTGTCTGCCGGGTGAGGGATTTGATCCTCCGACCTTCGGTTTGCAAAACCCAGGCAACGCACCGACGCGCGCTGCCAAGTGACGAGACGTGCGGCGTGAAGCCCGCTTAAAGCACTGTTTTGGCGCAGAACCGCTCTGCGATGGTGGACGCAGCGCCGAACATCAGCACCTCGAACACCGGGCCGCAGTCCTCCGGCACGTCCGCGCGCCCGATCAGGCGTTGCTCGTCGCCGTCGTCCAAGTAAACATTCACCGCGCCCCCCCGACCCGCGCGCCCGAGGCATCCGGGCCCGGCCGGCAGTCGGGACGGCATGCCGAGAGTCTCTCCGCGGCGCTGCGGGCCGTGTGGGCCGCGAAGCGACGGCGCAAGCGCCATCCGCCGATGATGCGATCGACAGCAGGTATGTCGGCGGGCTTGCGGGTGTTGAGCACCTCGGCGTCGCGCCCCGCCCGAACGAGGCTGTCAGGGGCCGCGATCAGCGACAAGAAGGTCGGGACGACGCCTTCGCCCGCGACCGCCGCATCGTAGCTGTGGACTTCGAGGGGTCCGCGCGCCGCTTGGCGCCATTTCCGGGCGAACGTGCCGGCGTCGAAGTGGAAGGACCAGTCGCCGCGCATCACGAACTTCCCGGTCCGAAGCACCTCAGCGGCGAAGTCGCGAAAGGGGATGGTCAACCCATGGTGCCGAAGCTCGGCGTAGAGCGACAAGGCATAGGTGTCTGCCCGGCGAACGAAAAGGATGTAGTGAGGCTCGTGGCCCGCGCCGACCAGGGTTCGGTCGAGGCGCGACAGCGCGGCCGGGCCGTCGGCGAGGTACTCGAGGTCTTCGGAGGAGATCACGGCCGCCGCCGCCGGCGATCCCGCGAGTTCGGCGACCAGGTCGTCCAGCGCGCCGCGCGCGGGATCGTACCGCGGGTCGCCCCGCAGGCCCCAGCCTATGTTATGATGGCCAGACCGCTGGTCGAGGACGCCGGCCGTCGGCACGCGGATGCCGGCGTCGGCCAAGGCGCCGGCATGCCCGCGCAAGAAGGCTTGGATCGAGGTCGTGCCGGTCTTGTGGGCGCCGATGTGAACATGAATGAGCATGCACCCGTTTGGTAGCCCGACCGGGCTGTCCCGTCGAACCCGGCCACCGTTCGCCTCACGCCCGCGCCGCGCGCTGCCGGCAACCCTTCCACATCCGGGACACGGGATGCGCCAGCGCCGCGCCGGCCGCGAGGTGGTGCAGCGTCCCGTTCGGGCGGCGCCGGGTTCTTCCCGCCACACCATCTCGCGGGCGTAGGCGCCGAGGTACCGCCCGAGATGAGGTGGGGCTGGCCTACCGGGTGTGGCGCAGCCGCGAAAAGTGGCTATCGGCCTGAACGGGACGGTCGAGCGCCGCGCTTGCCGCGGGTGCGTCCGGGGTTCATGTGCGACCTCCCCAGCAATGGGGCAGGGAAGTCGAGGTTCAATGCGGGCACACCCGCCGACGCGGCGGTCGGTCCTCACGGCCGGCTTCTTGAGCGCCCTCTTGGCGTCGGCGGTGGCTCCACCGGGGCGGGCGCACACGCCGCGCCTCACTGTCATGGGCGCGGGCGCCGGTGTGTCCTGCGCGAGTGGCTGGCCGCGGGCCGACCCGACCCGGAGCTTGAGCAGTGGGCCTTCGGCTTCGCCAGCGCGATCGCCGCGGGGGCGCAGTTCCGGAGCGGTGACGACCCGTTGGCGAACCTGCACGCAGACGCGATCCACGCTTGGCTCGCCGATCGCTGCCGGGGCCGCCCGGACGAGGCGTTAAGCGTCGCCCTGGTCCGCATGGTCCATGCCGCCGTGCGCTGAAGCGCTCCGGCCGGCTACCGCTTCGGGCAGTCCCCCTTGGCCAGCCGGCCGCGTCCATGGCCGCGCCGACGTTCACTCCGCCCGCCAGAACGTCGGCCGCGACGCGGCCGCGGCCGACGTGGCGCGGCGCCACGGCGAAGGGGCGGCCTACGGTTCGACGGCGCAGCACATGGACGCCGACCTGATCGTGCTGGACACGCTGGCGCGCACCTTCGGCGCCGATGCGGGCGCGTCCGTCCTGCAAGCGGTGGTGCGGGCGGCGGAGCAAGGCGACATGGCGGCCGCCCGGATCGTCCTGGATCGCGCATGGCCGGTCCGGCGCGGCCGGCCCGTGCGACTGGAACTGCCGGCGATGCGGACGGGGGCCGACCTCGCCGCGGCTCTAGGCGACCTCGGCCCGGCGGAGGAGGGCGCCGCCGTCGCCGCCGTGCTGGAGGCGCAGCGGCGCGCGATCGAGACGCAAGAGCTCGAGCGCCGCATCGCCATCCTCGAAGCCGCAAAGGAGAGCGGGGCGTGAACCGCCTGGAGGCGCGCGTGCTAAGCCCGAAGGTCGCGGACGGGGCGGCTGGCGCGCCTACGCCGGCGTCCCGCTCACGCAGTGGCCCGACGAAGCATTGCACGGCTTCCTCGCTGAGAGCGGGGGCTGGCCGCCGGATCACGCTCCGACCGACGAAGAGCTGGGCGCCACCGCGCCGTTCGCGACGTGGACCGACGAGGACGGCGGCGCGGCGTGAGCCGGATCGCGGCGTGGGTCGTTTGCCTGGAACGCCTGCGGGAGCAGCGAGCCCGCAAGCCGGAACGGCCTTGGTGGTGGGAGTTGCAGCACGGAGGATGGCACTTCGGCGCCGTCGGCCTCAGCCACGAAGACGCGCTCGCCGATGTCGACACCATGCGCGAGGCGGAGGGCGAGAACGAGAGCGACGCGGTATGAGGACCATCGCCCGCCGGCTGGCGAAGCTCGAGGCCGAGCACGCGCGCAACGCTCCTGCGAAGGAGGCCGACCACGGGCTTTCGCCCGAAGAGTACGGGCGGGCGTACACCGAGTTCACCAGGCTCCTCAGCACGCACCCGACGAGTTGGTCCCTGGAGGAGATGAAGGCCATGTCGGGGCTCCATCCTCATATCGACTTCAGGAGCGCGCCGCGTGACCCGGCTCCGTAGCCGCATCTTGCGCCTCGCGGCCGTAGATGGCCGGTGCGTGTTCCGGCATCTCTCCGACGAGGAACTGCACGCGACGCTGGCGGCGGAGCTGCGGTTCGCCGACGACCCGGTCGCGTGTCCGGCAGAGATGCGCGCCGAGGTGATGGCACTCGTCGGTGGCGCGGGCGTCGACAGGGCGGCCCGATGGCGGCGGGCGGCATGCGTAAGACGTAGCGGCGGCGAGCGGCGGCGGACCAGCGCTGGCGGCCGGCTTGAACGAGCGCGGCATCGGTGCGACGCCGCCCTCGGCCGTCAGCGGAGGCGGGCCAGGAGGCCGGCGGCCGCGGGGTCGCCCAGGGCGCGCGCGCGCTCGTACCACGCGGCCGCCTTGGCCGCGTCGGCGAGCCAGGGATGCGTCACCCCGGCGAGCGCCAGGACCCGCGGGTCGTGGGTCTCGCCCGCCGCGATCGCGGCCGTGGACGACGTGGGGTCGAGCGCGGCGGCGCGCTCGTAGTGGGACCGCGCGGCCACGATGTCGCCGAGCTCCATGGCCCGCTCGCCGTGGCGCATCAGCAGGGCGAACAGGGCCGCGGCTTTCGGGGCGGCCGCCCGCGGCGCCGTCGCGGGCTCGTCGGCCTCCGAGGCCGGCGCGGCGCTGGGAGCCGCGCCGTCCGCGGATGCCGCGTGTGGCGGAGCCGCAGCCACGACCGGCGCTGGCTCCGCATCCGCGCCCGCGAAGCGCGTCAGGGCCTCGCCAGACGGCCCCGGCACCTCGCTCGGCTCCGAGGCAGGCGTCGGTTCGGGAGCCGGCCCCGCGGGCAGCGGTGGCGGTTGCGGCGCCGTCAGCGCCCACGCGGGCTGCGCTGCGACCTGATGCTCGGGCAGGCTCCGAAAGGCGACGATCCCGCCGCCGACGGCCGCGAGAACCGAAGCGACGCCGAGCGCGGCCAGCCAGCCGGGCGTCAGGGATGCGCCGCTGTCCTCGGGCCACTGCTCTGGCCGTGGCGGCTCAACCGGATGGCGCCGGCGCCGTCGCGGCAGACCAGGATGGCGATCGACCGGGGCTCTCGGCATTTGGCTTTGACCGCGCACGACCTTGAAACGGCAGCTACGCCGGTGGCAGAACTACCGCGCCGGGCGGCGGGCGCAACCACGCGGTGGGATCGGTCGCGCGGCCGTCCTCGCCGGTACTGGACACATGCATGGCCGCCCCGAGCCCGAGCACATCTGCGATCGATGCAGTACTCGCGGCCCTCGAACGGCTCGCCGGCGACTTGCGCAGCCGCGCTGAGGATGCCGAGAGCCGCGCCGCGGCGTCAGACGAGCGCGCCGCGCTCGAGCGCCAGGCCCGGGAAGCCGAGGCGGAGGCGCGGCGTGGCGCCGAAGCGCGGGCCGCGGTCGCCGAACAGGGCGCGCGGGATGCGATGCGGCGGGCTGAGGCCGCGCAGATCGCGGCAAGGGAGAGCGCCGAGCGGTCGCGTCGGGACTTGGTGGCCGCCATCCAGGAGGCTGTGGCAGCCGCACGGGCGGCGGAGGCGGCAGCCCAGGCAACGGCGGCCAGGCTCGACCGCCGCCCCGCAGAGCAGCCGGAAGATCCTCGCCGTTCAGGGCGGGACCAAGAACAGCTCCACATCGCGCAACCCGTCACGGGTGGAACGCCGAGTTCATCTCAGCCCGCGCCTCGCCGTTGGGGAAAGGGAGTCGGATACGCGTGGATCGAGGACGATCCCGGCCCGCCCTGGTGGCGCCGGATGTTCAGCCGGTGGCGGCGTTGTTGATCCTCGCCTCGGGGGCGGGGCGACGAACAGCGGAGCGGCGTGGAACGCAGAAATCCCTCTCTTGGAGTTGGCGGGGCAGCGACGGCTGAAAGGATCACTCGGCATGCGTTCGCGCGTCCGGGCCGTTAGGAGCGGGAGACGATGGGGCAGGGGGCTCACGCTCACGAGCCATCGATTTGGTTGCCCAGGCTCAGGTGGCTGTGGTTCTGGTGGTGGTGCCGCGATCGAAGCGGCATCCGGAGCCGGGTAGAGCGCCTTTGATGCCGACTCATCGTTCCTCAAGGGAGAGAGCAAATGGCGAAAGGCAGCGGAAGCAGCGGCAACAAAGGTGGCAGCGGCAGGTCAGGCGGCGGGAAGGAGCCGGCCGGCAAGCCGAGCACAACCGGCAAGCCTTCTGGCGGCGGCCGAGACAACGACCCTCCGCGAACTAAGCCGCAATAGCCGCGGTAGCCCACCTCGATGTGCGGCCGCTACGTCCAGACCATGCCCGCCGACGCGATGCGGGAGCTGTTCCGCACCGCCGGCCCGCTGCCGAACCTCGCGCCGTCGTGGAACGTGGCGCCGGCGCTATCGGCGCCCGTGGTCCGGCGCCACCCCGGGACGGGCGACCGGCACCTGGACCCGCTGCGGTGGGGGCTGCGGCCCCGCTGGGCCAAGGTGGAGAAAGGCGCGCGGGAGCCGATCAACGCCCGCGCCGAGACGGTGGCCGCCAACGGCATGTTCCGCCGAGCCTACGCCGAGCGGCGCTGCCTAATGCCGGCCGTCGCCTTCTACGAATGGAGGGCGCTGGACGGCGGCAAGCGGCCGATGGCCATCGCGCCCGCCTCCGGCGAGGCCATGGCCTTCGCGGGCCTTTGGGAGAGCTGGCGCGGCGAGGGCGACGAGGTGGTCCGCACCTTCGCTGCGCGGCGTCCAGGCTGTCCCGGTGCAGGCGCTCGAACATGCCGGCGCGCTTCCACTCGCGGATGCGGCGCTCGGCGGTCGCCGACGAACACAGCTTGGTCGCGTTGAGCGCCCGCCAGGGGCAGCCCGTGCGCATGGCGAACCAGACCGCCTCCATCGCCCGCCGCGCCGGCATTGGTGGCCGGCCGCCGCGGGGGCGGTCCGGCGGCACCGGCAGCAGCGGCTGCATCGCCGC
>CADCTL010000290.1 GCA_902805625.1 uncultured Acetobacteraceae bacterium | reverse complement strand
TGGGCGTGCCGGCCTGGAAGCTGCCGCTCATCGCCGCGCACATGCGGCGGCGCGTCGCCCGGGACGCCGCCGCCATCCCGCTGTTCGAGGGGACGCCGCGCGTGCTCCGCGCGCTCGGGGAGCGGGGCGTGGTGGCGGCCGTGGTCAGCTCCAACGCCGAAGCGAACGTGCGCCGCATCCTCGGGCCCGAATGCGCTCCCCTGATCGGCTGCTATGGGTGCGACGCCTCCCTCTTCGGCAAGGCGGCCAGGTTCCGGCGCGTGCTGGAGCGCACTGGGACTCGGAGGGACGACGCGATCTGCGTCGGCGACGAGGCCCACGACATCGAGGCCGCCTCCGAGGCCGGGCTGGCCTCCGGGGCGGCGACCTGGGGCTACGCCACTCGCGAGCTGTTGGAGCGACAGCGGCCCACGCCGGTGTTCGCCAGCATGGACGACATGCCGCACAAGCTGGCCGGCGGAACACCTTCAGCCTGAGGCTCGGGGTGGCTAACAACCGACGGCCGGGCAGCCCCGGTCGCCGAGTTCAGGGGCCGCTCGATTCCAAGTCGAGCACGGTGCCCGGGCCCGGATCGCCAGAATGGCCGCCTCGGGCCGAAAGCCGATTCAGCCGAGCCAGCCAGACCGTGTGGCCGCCGCAGGTCGGGTCGTCGACGACGTGCGCCACGACGCTGAAGCCGTTCGCCTCCAGCAGCGCCCGGTACTCCGCCCCGTCCAGGCTGGCGTGGTAAAGGGGCTCGCCCCGGTAGCTGCCGATCGCCACGCCGCACCCCGGGCCGCTGGTGAACATCAGGGCGGCGCCGGGGGCGGCGTGCTCCCGGAAGATCGGGAACATCCGGCGCTGGTCCTGGTGGCTGAGGTGGAAGAAGCTGTCCCAGGCGAGGAGGCCGTCGAAGGCGTGGCCGAGCGACAGCGTCCGCATGTCGGCGACGTGCCAGTCCTGTTCCGGCAAGCGATCCTGGCACATGCCGATCATCTCCGGCGACGAGTCCACGCCGGTGACCGGATGGCTCCTCCCGACGAGGTGGCGGCCGATCGGCTCGCCGGAGCCGCACCCGATGTCGAGGACGGCGCCGCCCGGGGGCAGGAGGGCGAGGAAGCGGTCGAGCCAAGCCCCCTCGGTCAGCGTGTTCCCGCGGTCCGCGGCCCAAGCACGGGCGTGCCGCCGGTACAACCCGACGATCCGTTCGGCTTTGTCCTCCATGCCACGTACTTACCACGCCGCTCTGCGGGCACAACGAGGACCGCTCCGGGCGGAAAGCGGCTGTACAGGGCCTTACTCTCACCTGTCCGCTCCACCCTCCAAAAGCGGACCTAGCAGCCTGTCGGATTCGCGTGGTCTGCGAGGCGGTTTGCGCGGGACGCGCTTCGGTCAGGCCGCCTGCATTCGGTGGAGGCGGCGGCAGTTGTAGGCGAGCGCGACCAAGGTCCACTCGGTGGCGGCGTTGCGGAACCCGCGGAGGTGGAAGCGGACGAAGCCCATGGCGCTCTTGATGATGCCGAAGGCCGGCTCGACGGTCTGCTTGCGCTTGGCGTACAGGGCCTTGGCATCGTCGGTCTCCAGCTTGGCCTTCATGGCGACCCGCCAGGGTTCGGTGATCCGCCGCTCCTTCTTCGGCTTCGGCGGCGGGCGGAAGTCGTAGGGCCGGTGCGGCTGGGTGCGGCCGATCGCCACCAGCGGCTCGATCCCCCGCGCTTCGAGGGTGGCGACCGCAGGCGCGCTGGCGAAACCGGTGTCGGCCAGCACCGTCCGCGGCAGGCCGACCGTGTTCTCCATCGCCAGCACCGTCGCCGCGAAGCCGGGGGCGTCGGCCGTGGTGGCGGCGAGGCCGGTGGCCAGGATCAGCTGCGAGCCTTCGGCGCAGACCACGGCCTGGGCGTTGTAGGCTTGACGGCACTCGTGCGCGTCCGAGCGGCGCATCAGCGCGCTGTCCGGGTCGGTCAGGTTGCTCTGGCGCTCCGGCGGCGGGCCGTCCTCGGGGGGCTTCGGCGGCCGGCCGCGCCGTCGGCCCCGCTTGGCGTCGTAGGCCGCCTTCTTCGCCTCGTAGGCCGGGCGGGCCGCCTCGGCCTCGGCGCGCGCTTCGGCCTCCAGCCGGGCGCAGGCCGCGTCCAGCTTGGCCTTGAGCGCCTCGCGCCGGGCGATCTCCTTCGGCAGCGCCTGCGGGTCCGGGGCGTCCTCGGCGTCCGCCGCCTCGGCCCGCGCCGTCAAGGCCGCGATGTCGGCGGCGAGCTTCGCGCGCAGCGCTTTCGCGCGGTCGTAGCGCACCGAGCGTATCTTCGAGGCGTTCGCGTCGAGCTTCGTCCCGTCGATCGCAACCGCGCCCACCCGCATCAGCCCGGCCTCGCGCGCCAGCAGCAGCACCCGCAGGAACGCCGCCTCGAACGCAGCCCGGTTGGCGCGACGAAAGGCCGCGATCGTGTCGTGGTCCGGATGCAGGTTCGCCGCCACGTAGCGCACCCCGATGTCGCGGTGCGTCGCCCGCTCGATCCGGCGCGAGGAGAAGACGCCGTTGGCGTAGCAGTAGACCAAAAGCGCCAGCATCAGGCGCGGGTGGTACTGCGCCTTGCCGCTCGCCACCGCCTTGGCCTGGAAGGCGTTCAGCGGCACCCGCTCCACCGCCGCCACGACGAAGTGCGCCAGGTCGTCCTGCGGCAGCCAGTCCCGCATGTCAGGCGGCAGCAGGAAAGATTGGTCGCGGCTGAACGGAACAAACGTGCCCATCGCCGGACTCTGCACCACTCACCGCGCGACGTGAATCCGACAGGCTGCTAGAATAAGGAGAAGCGCCATGAACATCCTCACGCCGCCCGACGCCCTCGCCGCCCATGCCCCTGTCCGCGAGCGCCGGCCGGCCCTGGACCGGCTGCCGGTCGCCGTGATCGGCGGCGGCCCGATCGGACTGGCGGCCGCAGCACATCTGCTGGAGCGCGGCGTCGTGCCGCTGGTCCTGGAAGCGGGCACCCGGGCAGGGGCGGCAGTGCGCGATTGGGGGCACGTGCCGATGTTCTCGCCCTGGACCTACAACATCGACCGCGCGGCGCGGGCGCTCCTGGAGCGGCATGGCTGGACGGCGCCGGAGGCGGATGCCTACCCGACCGGGCACGAGCTGGCGGACGCCTACCTCGATCCGTTGAGCCAGGTGCCGGAGATCGCCGCACGGCTGCGCCTCGGGGTGCGCGTGACCGGCGTGGCGCGCGTGGGCAACGGCAAGGTGCGCAGCGCCGGCCGTGCGCTCCAGCCCTTCGAGCTGCGCGTCACCGACGCCAGTGGGCGAGGGAGCCGCCTGTTCGCCCGCGCGGTGATCGACGCCTCCGGCACCTGGTCCTCGCCCAACCCGGCCGGCGCCAGCGGCCTGCCGGCCATCGGCGAGCGCGACGCGGCGGCGGCCGGCCGGGTCCGCTACGGCATGCCGGACGTGCTGGGCTCGGCGCGGGGCGACTACGCGGGCAAACGCGTGCTGGTCGTCGGCAGCGGCCACTCGGCCGCCGGCACGCTGATAGACCTGGCGCGGCTGCAGGCGCAGGCACCCGGCACGCAGGTCGTATGGGCGCTGCGCACGCGCGAGCACCTGGCGCGCGTCTATGGCGGCGGCGCGGCCGACCAGCTCGCCGCGCGCGGCGCGGTCGGCACCCGCCTGCGGCAGTTGGTCGAAGGCGGCGCCTTCGAGATCGTCGCCCCCTTCATGGTCGATGCCATCGAGCAGGCCGATGGCGCGCTGCTGGTCAGCGGCGAGAGCGGCGACGAACTGCGCACCCTGGGCGTGGATGCGATGATCGTGGCGACCGGCCTGAAGCCGGACACCCGCTTCCTGGCCGAGCTGCGCACCGACCTCGACCCGGCGCTCGACTGCGCGAGGGCGTTGGCGCCGCTGATCGATCCGAACGAGCATCCTGCGGCACGGTGCGCCCGCACGGCGCCGTCGAGCTGGCGCAGCCGGAGCCGGGGCTGTTCCTGATCGGCATGAAGTCGTACGGCCGCGCGCCGACCTTCCTGCTGGCGACCGGGCATGAGCAGGCGCGCTCGGTCGCGGCCTACCTGGCCGGCGACGAGGATGCGGCGCGGCGGGTCGAGCTGGAGCTGCCCGAGACGGGCGTGTGCAGCGGCCCGGCCGCCGTGGCCGAGGAGGCGCCGAAAGCCACCTCATCCTGCGTGACCGCGCCGGCCCGCGCCGCCTGCTGCGGATGAGCCTGCCAGTGGAGCCCCAGGGGCGGCGCACCGCAGGCGTGGTCATCGCGCTCGGCACGGCGCAAACGCTTGCCTGGGGCTCCACCTATTACCTGCCGGCGGTGCTGGCCGCGCCGATGGCCCGGGAGTTCGGGGTGTCGACGGCGTGGGTCTTCGGCGCCTTCTCGTCGGCGCTATTCGTCTCGGCGCTGCTCGGGCCTGCCGCCGGTCGCGCGATCGACGCGCGGGGCGGGCGCGGCGTGCTGGCCTTGTCCAACCTGGTCTTCACGGCGGGGTTGGTCGTGATGGGCACCGCCGGTACGCCCTGGATGCTGGCCGCGGGTTGACTAGTGATCGGCGTCGGCATGTCGATGGGCCTGTACGATGCAGCGTTCGCCGCGCTCGCCTACCTCTACGGCCGTGGGGCGCGCGGGCCGATCACCGGCATCACGCTCATCGCCGGGTTCGCCAGCACGGTCGGCTGGCCCATTTCCGCGCTGCTGGAGGCGCAGTTCGGCTGGCGGGGCGCGTGCTTCGCCTGGGCGGCGCTGCACCTCGTCATCGGGCTGCCGCTCAACCGCTTGCTCGTCCCTGGCGCGGCCGC
>CADCTL010000289.1 GCA_902805625.1 uncultured Acetobacteraceae bacterium | reverse complement strand
GGTCGGGGCCGGCCCCGGCGCGCGCGGGCTGGGGCGGCGCTGAGCCGGATTCCGTTTGCGCCCCTCGGCCGGCAGGTCCACCGTCCCCTTCCCAGCCAGGGGAGGCCTCGCATGGTGATCGTCCAGATCAACTACCGCCGCCCGGACATGCCGAAGGCGGAGTGGGAAGCGCGCTACACCGACGACCGGGCGCGGCAATTCCTCAGCGTCCCAGGCCTGCTCTGGAAGATATGGCTGGACGGCGACGATGAGCGCTTGGCCGGCGGGGTTTACATGTTCGAGGACCGCGCCGCGGCGGAGGCCTACGCCGCCGGCCCGATCGTCGCGCGCCTGCGGGACAACCCAGACCTCTCGGAGGTGGATGTCCGCGTCTTCGACGTGCGCGAGCGCATGAGCGCCATCACCCGCGCGCCGCTGCCCCACCTGAAGGCCGCCGCCGAGTAGTGCAGCGCCGCCACCGCCCGTCCTGCGCCTCCGCGGAAGCGAACCGCCTCTACGCCTGGGAAGACCGGGTGGTGGCGCCGCGCGACCGCTCCCGCGTGCCCTTCGCGCGGCTGCAAGCGCTGGTGGACCACGTCTGGGCCGCCGAAGGCCTGCGCTTCCCGCCCCGCGTGCGCCCGCTGCCGAGGCAGGCCCGCGCCACCGTCGCCCGCGCGACCCGCCTCGCCATCGAGGCGCCGCCCGAGCTGTCGAGCTGGGTGCTGCTGCACGAGTTGGCGCACGCCATGACCAGCACCGCCGAGGGCGGCAACGACGGCCACGGCGCGCGCTTCGCCGGCCTCTACCTGCGCCTGCTCGTCCGCCACGCCCGGATGCCGGAGGAGGAGTTGGCCCGCTCCCTCCACGCCGCCGGCATCGCCTTCGACCCGGAGGCGCGGCCGGTCTTCCTGGACGGCTGAAAGCCGGTAAGCTCCCCCGCAACGAGCGGGAGGAACGGGGCGATGCATCGTCCGAGACTGGCATTCGTCGGCGCCGGCGCGGTGGGCGGCTACGTCGGCGGGCACCTGCACCGCCTCGGCCACGACGTCACCCTGATCGACCCCTGGCCGGAGCACGTGGAAGCCATCCGCGCCCGCGGCCTGGAGCTGACCGGCGTCACGGAAGCGGAGCGCGCGGTGGTGGAGGTGCCGACCATGCACCTCACCGAGGTGCAGTCGCTCGCCAAGCAGCGCCCGGTGGACATCGCGTTCGTGTCGGTGAAGTCCTACGACACGGAATGGGCGACGCACCTGATCGCGCCCTACCTGAGCGAGACGGGCTTCGTCGTCTCCCTCCAGAATTGCATCAACGAGGAGCGGATCGCCGCCATCGTCGGCTGGGGCCGCACGGTCGGCATGATCGCCGCCACCATCTCCGTGGACCTCCACGAGGCCGGGCGCGTCCGCCGCACCGTGCCGCTCGGCGGCAAGTCGCGCACCGTGTTCCGCGTGGGCGAAGTCCACGGCCGCATCACCCCGCGCGTGGAGGCGCTGGGCGAGATGGTGGCCGGCATCGACAGCGTGAAGGTCACGAGCAACCTCTGGGGCGAGCGCTGGTCCAAGCTCTGCGTCAACGCCATGCGCAACGGCATCTCGGCCGCGACGGGCCTCTCGGGCAACGACTGCGACCGCGACGAAGCGGTCCGCCGCTTCTCCATCCGCATCGGCTCGGAAGGCGTGCGGATCGGCCAAGCGCTCGGCTACTCCCTGGAGCGCATCCAGAACATCGAGCCGGAGCGCCTGGCGCTCGCCGGCGAGGGCGACGGCGCCGCGTTGGAAGAAGCGGAAGCGGTGCTGCTCGCCACCACCAACTCCGGCGCCCGCAGCGACCTCCAGCGCCCCTCCATGGGCCAGGACATGCTGAAGGGCCGCCGCACGGAGATCGACCACATCAACGGCTTCATCGTGCGCGAGGGCGCCAAGGCCGGCCGTTCGGCGCCGGCCAACGCCGCCCTGACCGACGCGGTGAAGCGGGTGGAGCGCGGCGAGGCCCCGGCGCGGCGGGAGAACGTTTCCGACCTGCGGCCGGGGGCGTGACGCCGGTGCGGAGAACCGTGGCCGCCGCCGTCCTGTGCCTGCTGCTCGCGCTGCCGGCGGCGGCGCAGAACGCCGTCACGATGATCGTCGGCTACCCGCCTGGAGGCGCCTCCGACCTGATGGCGCGGCTGATGCAGCCGGAGCTCTCAGCGGCGCTCGGCGCGCAAGTGGTCGTCAAGAATTCGCCCGGCGCCAACGGCACCGTGGGCGCGCTGGAGCTCGCGCGCTCGCGGCCGGACGGCACCACGCTCCTGCTCGCGCCCGGCGGCTCGCTCGTGCTCACGCCGCACACGCGCGGCGTGCCCTTCCGGCAGGAGGACTTCGCGCCGGTCTGCCAGGTCTCGGCCGCGCTCGTGGTGATGATGACCCAGCAGGACAGCGGCCTGCGGACCCTGCCGGACGTGGTCGCGCGGGCGAAGCAGTCCCCCGGCGCCCTCGCCTACGCCAGCACCGGCCCCGGCGGCACGCCGCACATCAGCATGATCTCGCTGGAGCGGCTGGCTGGCGTCGAGATGAACCACATCCCCTACCGCGGCTCCGGCGAGGTGATGCAAGCGCTCGCCGGGCGGCAGGTCTCGCTCTTCACCGACCAGGGCAACCTCGTCCGGCAATACAACCTGCACCCCATCGCCGTGTTCAGCGAGCGCCGGGCGCGGGAATTCCCGGACGTGCCGACGATGCGCGAACTCGGCCACGACCTCGTCTTCACCATCTGGTCCGGCCTCTACCTGCCCGCCGGGACGCCCACGGAGGTGCTGGACCGCACGGAAGCCGCCTGCCTCCGCATGATGGCGACGCCCGCCGTGGTGGAGGGCTTGCGGCGGATGGACATGCCGATCGAGGTGCGCCGCCGCGCCGAGTTCGCCGCCTTCCACGCCGCGGAGTACGAGCGCTTCGGCCGGCTGGTGCGGGAGTTCAACCTGCGGGTCAACTAGGGTCTGTTGACGTTGGGGATTCTCACGGCCTGCCGTTCGTGATCCAAGCTCCGCATCGGCGGAGGACGGGGCGTGCTGGATCGAGATCGGTTCGTGGTGGGCGACACGGCTTGGGAGAAGGTGGCGCCGCTGCTGCCGGGCAAGCCGACCGACCCCGGTGCCACGGGGAAGGACAACCGGCTGTTCCTCGAAGCGGTGCTGTGGCGGGTGCGGACAGGCGCCCCCTGGCGCGACCTGCCCGGCGGCTTCGGCAAGTGGAACAGCGTCTTCCAGCGCTTCCGCCGGTGGGTGAAGGGCGGCGTGTTCGAGCGCGTCTTCGCCTGCCTGTCCGGCGAGCCGGACTTCGAGTACGCCCTGATCGACGGCACCATCGTCACCGCCCACCACAAGGCGAGCGGCGCAAGGGGGGGACCTGCAATCAGGCCATCGGACGCTCGCGCGGCGGCCTGACCACCAAGATCGTCGCCCTCGCCGACGCGCTCGGCAACTTGGTGCGCTTCTTCCTGCTGCCCGGCCAGCGGCACGACACCGTCGGCGTGCCGCCGCTGATCGAGGGCGTCGCCTTCGGCGCCCTGCTCGGCGACAAAGCCTTCGACACCGACTGGCTCAGGGCGGAGCTTGACGAGCGTGGTGCCGCCGCGGTGATCCCGCCCAAGGCCAACCGCAAGGCCGCCATCAGCTTCGACCGCGACATGTACCGCTGGCGGCCGTGTTGCAGGGATCGATAGGACAAGCGCAGTAAGCCCGACCCCGTTCTGGGGTCAGGCGATGCGGACGGACTCCGGGCGTCCCAACTCCAGCATGCGGTTGAGCGCATGGACGGCGACGTTCACCTCGGTCGCCCGACGCTGGTCCGTGCGCGAGCGCAGCCCGTCCCCGATCACCTGCTTGAACCTGCCCATGGTGGCCTCGATCCTGGCGCGGATGTTGTATCCTGCTGCCGTCTGCCATCCCATCCTGCCCGTCTCGGCGATGAGCTGGATGTGGCGGTCGCGCTGTGTCGGCGCGGTCTCGGCCGTGTCGCTGGGCACCGCCGTGGAGCGTGGCGGCACGACGACGGTCGCATCGGGATGACGCTCACCGACGCCGGCGTAGACGCCTTCTTGGTCGTACGCGCCGTCGCCCGTGAACGAGGCCACCGAGCCCATGACTTGGTCGAGCAGCGGGCCGACCTGGGACGCATCGTCCACGTCGCGGTCGGTCAGCGTAGCCGCCACGATCCGGCCGGTGTCGGCGTCCACGCCGAAGTGCATCTTGCGCCAAGACCGGCGCGTGCGGGTGCCGTGCTTCTCGACCAGCCACTCGCCCGCGCCGCAGAGCTTCAGACCCGTGCTGTCCACCAGCAGGTGCACGGGTTCACCGTCGCCGCACCGCCGTGGCCGCGGCACCTCCAGCGTCTCGGCCCTGCGGCATAGGGTGGTGTGGTCGGGGACGGCGAGGTCCAGCCCGAGCAAGCCGATGACGGAGCCGATCAGGCCTTCGGTCTGGCGGAACGGCAGGCGGAAAACGGCCCGGAGCGTCAGCGCCGTCAGGATCGCCAAGGGCGAGTACCAGGGCTGTCCGCCCCGGGTCGTGCGAGGCTCGGCCCTCCACGCCTGGACCGCTTCATCGGTGAACCACACCGTCAAACTGCCACGCTGGCGCAGGCCGGCGTCATACTCGCGCCAGTTCGTGACCTTGTGCTTCTGCTTGGGAATGTGGTGGCGACGGTCTTGGTTCAGCTTGAACGGCAAGGCGGGGATCCGGGGATCAGAGAAGGGGCGATCCTCCTACGTCGGCCCAGCCTGCAGCGCCACCGACCGGATCCGTGCAACATCTGTGGACGCCCCCTTCTGGGGGCA
>CADCTL010000288.1 GCA_902805625.1 uncultured Acetobacteraceae bacterium | reverse complement strand
CATCTACAATCCATCGCCGAGAAGGGCAGGATGGGATGGCAGAGGGCGTCAGGCTACAACATCCGCGCCAGGATCGAGGCGGCGGTCAGCCGCTACAAACGGGTGATCGGCGACACGCTGCGCTCGCAGACGGACGGGCGGCAGGCGACCGAGGTGGCCATCGCCGTCGGCGTGCTGAACCGCATGCTGGAGCTGGGACGCCCGGAGTCCGTCCGCACCGCCTGAACCGAGGCGAGGGTAGGCTCACTGCGCCCGCGCACTGATCCATGCAACACGGTCGCAAGGCGGAGCAGGCGGAAACGCAGCGCCTGAAGCGCGAGGTGAAGCGGCTCGAGGAGGAGGTGGAGATCCTCCGCAAGGCGGCGGCTTTTTTCGCCAAGGGGATCGCGTGACGAAGTTCGCGTTCGTGTCGGCCGAGCGGGCGAACCACGCCGTGGCCACGCTGTGCCGGGTGGTCGGCGCCAGCGTGTCCGGCTTCTACGCCTGGCTGCGCGCGATCCCCACCCTCCAGAGCAAGGCCGAGGCGGAAGCCGAACTGCGCGGGCACATTGGCCGCATCTTCGCCGCCCGCAGGCGGGTCTACGGCTCGCCGCGGGTCCATGCCGAGCTGCGCCGGGACGGCCGGCGGCACGGGCGCCGGAGAGGTCTGGGCCTACGGGTTGCGCAACCCGTGGCGCGCGTCCTTCGACCGTGCCACCGGCGAGATGTGGATCGGCGACGTGGGCGAGCGTCGATGGGAGGAGATCGACCTCGGCGTCCCCGGCGCGAACTACGGTTGGAACCGGTTCGAGGGCCCGGATCCCTTCGCCCCGGGCGCCTCGACGGTGGGCCTGACGCCGCCGCTCTTCGCCTATGGCCGGGACCTCGGCGCCTCCCTGACAGGGGGCTACGTGTACCGCGGGCCGGAGGACGGGCTGCACGGCGCTTATCTGTTCGCGGACTTCGTCTCGGGCCGCGTCTGGTCGCTGGCGCGCGGCCCTGGCGGCGCGCCGGCGGTCGTGGAGCGCACCGGCCAAACCTCCTTCGACGCCGGCGCCCTGAATCGCCCGGTCTCCTTCGGCGAGGACGCCGAAGGGAGGCTCTACGTCGTGGACTTCGACGGGGAGGTGTTCCGGCTGACGCCGCGAACCGCCGTCGCCGACTTGACGGATCTGCTGGACGGCGCCGAGGGCGACGACCGGCTCTACGCCGGCGCCGGCGACGACGTGGTTCGGGGCGGTGCCGGGGCGGACCACCTCTTCGGGATGCGCGGCGCGGACACGCTGGCCGGCGGGGCCGGCCCCGACCGGTTGTGGGGCGGCCCCGGGGACGACAGGCTGACCGGCGGACCGGATGCGGACTGGCTTCATGGCGGCGACGGCGCTGACACCGCGGCGTTCGCCGGCATCCGGGCCGGCTACGAGGCGGCGGAGCGCGGCGGCGTGCTCGCGGTCGCGGACTGGGGCGCCGGGGGCGACGGCGCAGATCAAGTGTCGGCCGTGGAAACGCTGCGCTTCGCCGACGGCTGGCTCGCCCTGGACGGCCGTTCCGTGCTCGGCTCGGCCCTCCGGCTCTACCGGGCCGCGCTCGGGCGCGAGCCGGACCCGATCGGGCTCGGGTTCTGGACCGGCGCGCTCGACGCCGGGACGCTCACGCCGCGCGAAGCGGCGCAAGGCTTCGTGGCCTCCCCCGAGTTCCAGGCCCGCTACGGGGCGCCCGACAACGCCGGCTTCGTGGACTTGCTCTACCGCAACGTGCTCAGCCGCGCGGCCGACGCCGCGGGCGTGGCCCACTGGACAGGCGCGCTCGACGCCGGGGCGGCCACCCGGGAGGACGTCGTGCTCGGCTTCTCGGAGTCGGCCGAACTTATCTCGACCACGGCGGGGCGCTTCTCCGGCGGCGTTTGGGCGCCGGACCCGGTCGCGGTGGACGTGATGCGCTACTACGAGGCCGTGCTCGACCGCGCGCCCGATGCGGGCGGGCTCGCGCACTGGATCGGCGTCCGAGGGCAAGGGCTGACGCTGCCGCAGATGGCCGACTCCTTCACCCGCTCGGCGGAGTTCGAGGCCCGATACGGCGCCCTCTCGAACCAGGGTTTTGTGGATCGGCTCTATCTCAACGCCCTCGACCGCACAGGCGAAGGCGAGGGAATCGCCCACTGGACCCGCGCCTTGGACGCCGGCGCCGTCTCGCGGGCCGAGGCGGTGGCGGGCTTCGCCTTCTCCGACGAGATGACCGGCAAGCTCACGCCGCTCGCGGGGGACGGCGCAGCCTTCGTTTGATCCGCCCGCAGCGCCCCGGAGCCGGGCCGCGAAAGCGGCGGCGGTCGCCCAGCGCGGCGGCGGAGGGAGCTACCCGTCCAGGCGGAGCCAAATCGGCCGCCCGAGCCACGCCCGGCTTCGTCTCGACCCAACTCCACCGCTGCGTCGCGGGCAGCGGCGTGTTCTTGAACCACGTCGCTTGGGAGTCGGTGGCGCATTGCAAGGCGGCGTTCACCAATCCCGAGTCGCAAGCGAAGCTGGGCGATCAGCCGCCCAGCATGCAAGTCGCCCCGCACCTCTCCCGCAAGGTCGCCGTTCCCGGCATTGGCGTGGCCTGGGAGCCCTTGCCAGCGCGGGAGGCCGGGGAGGTGTCGATCCCGCTTGAGCGCCGGCGTGCCGCGCTCCATGGTGCTTCCGAGCGCGGGGCCGATCCTCCTCCGGGCTTGCGCGGCCCAACGTGCAGTGCGGAACTCCACGACCGGACGATCGCTTCGCAGCCAACCGACGGTGGCGGAGGCCCGCTTGATGGTGCCGGGGAGGGCACCTAGGCTCGGCGACCCACGCAGCCCACCGACCGGCACGGGATCGAGCACGTACCGCACATGAGCGCAGTCGAACTGAACCGCGGCAACCTTTCGCTGCTGCGCCCGCCCGTCTGCGTGCCGAGTTACGACCTTTCCGCGGTGCGACCGGGCATCGTCCACCTCGGCCTCGGCAACTTCCACCGCGCGCACATGGCGCGCTACACGCACGACTTGATGGAGCGCCGGACCGACGCTCTCCAATGGGGCATCGTCGGCGCCGGACTGCTGCCGGCGGACCGCCGCATGCACGAGAGCCTCCTCGCACAGGACGGGCTTTACACGCTGGTGGAGCGCAGCGGCGCGGACGAGAGCGTGTCCGTGGTCGGCTCGCTCGCTGGCCTGGTGTTCGCGGGTGAGGCGTCGGCCGGCCTGCTCGACGCCATCGACGGGACCGGCACCCGCATCGTCAGCCTGACGGTCACGGAGAACGGCTATTGCATCAATCGCTCCACCAAACGCCTGGACCCTGGGCATCCGCTGGTGCGCCGAGACCTCGCCGAACCGGAGCGGCCGCGCAGCGCGATCGGCGTGCTGGTAGAGGCGTACCGGCGCCGCCGAGCGGGCGGGCGGCCCGCCTTCACCGCGCTGAGCTGCGACAACATCCAGCACAACGGCGAGGTGCTGAAGGCGGCGGTGCTGGCGCTGGCCGCGCTGCGCGACCCCGCCTTGGCCGGGTGGATCGAAGCGGAGGCGGGTTTTCCCTCCTCCATGGTGGACCGCATCACGCCCGTCACCGACCCCGCCGACGCCGCCGCGCTGGAGGAGCGCCACGGCGTCCGCGACCGCTGGCCGGTGTTCTCCGAAACCTTCACCCAGTGGGTGATCGAGGACCGCTTCGCGGCGGGGCGCCCCGCTTGGGAAGAGGTGGGCGCACAATTCGTGGCGGACGTGTCGCCCTACGAGGCCATGAAGCTGCGCCTACTCAACGCCAGCCACCTCGCGGTGGCCGGGCTGGGCCGTCTGGCTGGACACACGCTCGTGGACGAGTGCCTGCGCGACCCGGACCTCGCCGCGTACATGGCCACGCTGATGGACCGCGAAACCGGCCCGACCGTGCCGCCGGTGCCGGGGATCGACCTCGCGGCGTACAAGCGCACGCTGCTGGAGCGATTCGGGAACCCGGCGATACGGGACACGGTGGAGCGCATCAACGCGGACGCGCCGCTCAACGTCCTGCTGGACCCGATCCGCGACCGGTTGCGAAGCGGTGGCGGCGTTGAACTGCTCGCCCTCGCGTTGGCGGCGTGGCTGCGCCGCATCCGGGGCGAGGACGAGGACGGCCGGCCGTTGGAGGTGCGCCATCCGCTCGCCGCGCTGCTGAGGGAGCGCGCGGCGGCCGGGGGCGACGACCCAGGGCCGCTGCTTGGGATCGAAACGCTGTTCGGGGACCTGGGCGCGGACGCCCGATTAGCGGAGCCCGTGCGGCGGTGGCTCGCCTCGCTTTACGCGATTGGCAGCCGGCGCACGCTGGCGCGTGCCCGAGTGGAAGTCGGATTTTGAACCGAGAAGGCATGAAACCGCTCCTGCGGTACGCCTTGACGAAGCCGGGTCCGGTCTGATGTGATTTCATGAATGAAGGCCGGCCGGGCCGTTGCCCGGACCGCGCGGCAGCACGGGAGGAGCGGCGGCGATGGTCAAACGGCGACGGGGCGCGCTTTTGGCCTTATGGCTCGCGTTATGGGCGGCCTTGCTGCCTGCCGGCGGAGCGCGCGCCCAGACCACGATCACCATAGCGACCGTGAACAACGGCGACATGGTCGTGATGCAGCGTTTGGCGCCGCAATTCGAGCAGCAGAACCCGAACATACGCCTGCGCTGGGTGGTGCTGGAGGAGAACGTGCTCCGCCAGCGCCTCACCACGGACATCGCCACGCGCTCCGGGCAGTATGACATCCTCACGATCGGCAACTACGAGGTCCCGATCTGGGCGCGGCAGGGCTGGCTGGAGCCGTTCGAGAACCTGCCCGCCTCCTACGGCGTCGAGGACATCCTCGCTCCCGTGCGAACCGGCATCTCGCACGACAACAAGCTTTACGCGCTGCCCTTCTACGCCGAGAGCGCGATGACGTACTACCGGACCGACCTGCTGCAACGGGCCGGGATCACCATGCCGGCGAACCCGACCTACGCGCAGATCCGCGAGATCGCGGAGAAGATCACCGACAAGGGCAACCAGACCTACGGCATCTGCCTACGCGGCAAGCCGGGCTGGGGCGAAAACATGGGCTTCGTCACGCCGCTCGTCACGGCCTTCGGCGGGCAGTGGTTCGATGGCCAGTGGCGCACCCGGATCGACACGCCCGAATGGCGCCGCGCCGTCGGCTGGTACGGCGACGCGCTGCGCCAGTTCGGCCCGCCCGGCGCGACCTCCAACGGCTTCAACGAGAACCTGGCCCTGTTCGCCGGCGGCCGCTGCGGCATGTGGATCGACGCCACCGTGGCTGCGGGGTTGCTCTACGACCCGAAGCAGAGCCAGGTGTCCGACCGCGTCGGCTTCGCGCCGATGCCCACGGGCGACTTCACCGGCGGCCCGACTTGGCTGTGGAGCTGGAACCTAGGCATCCCCGTCTCGTCCAAGCAGAAGGAGGCGGCGCGCGCCTTCGTCACCTGGGCGACGTCCAGGGAGTACATCCAACTGGTGGCGCGGGAGAACGGCTGGGTGGCCGTTCCGCCGGGCACGCGGCAATCGACCTATGACAATCCGGAGTACCAGAAGGCTGCGCCCTTCGCATCCTTCGTGCTGCGGGCGATCAACGACGCCAACCCAACCGCCAGCACGCGCGAGCCGCGGCCCTACGGCGGCGCGCAGTTCGTGGCGATCCCGGAGTTCCAGGGCATCGGCACGCAGGTCGGACAGACGGTCGCGGCGACGCTGACGGGCCAGAACATCGACCAGGCCCTGCGCAGCGCGCAATCTGCGACGGAGCGCGCTATGCGGCAGGCCGGCTACCCGAAGTAGGAAAGCCGCGGACAGGGAGGCACCCACGGACATGTCCACCGCCGTCGCCCCGCCCATCGGCGCTGTCGCGGAGCCGGTCGAAACCCCGGAGCGCCGCCGGCCGGTTGCGTTCTTCCTGCTCTCGCCCTCGGTCGCGGTCCTGCTGCTGTGGATGATCGTGCCGCTGGCGATGACGCTGTGGTTCTCGTTCCAACACTACAACCTGCTCAACCCTGCCGTGGGCGGCTTCGCCGGGCTCGACAACTACGAGTTCCTCGTCACCGACCCGGACTTTTGGACCGCGCTCGTCAACACGCTGGTGCTGGTGGGCTCGGTGCTGGCGATCACCGTGGTGGGCGGCACGCTGCTCGCGGTGCTGTTCGACCAGGAATTCCCCGGCCGCAACGTCGCGCGGCTGCTGGCGATCGCGCCGTTCTTCGTCATGCCCACGGTCAGCGCGCTGGTTTGGAAGAACCTGATGCTGCACCCTATCTACGGGGTGGCGGGCTCGATCGCGCGCGGGCTCGGGCTCGAACCGGTGGATTGGTTCGCCGACTTCCCGATGTTTTCGGTCATCGTCATCGTGGCGTGGCAGTGGCTGCCCTTCGCGCTGTTGATCCTGCTCACCGCCGTGCAGTCGCTCGACCACGAGCAGAAGGAAGCCGCGCGCATGGACGGCGCCGGCCCGGTGTCGCAGTTCTTCTTCATCACCCTGCCGCACCTCGGCCGCGCCATCAGCGTGGTGGTGATGATCGAGACCATCTTCCTGCTGACCGTCTTCGCCGAGATCTTCGTCACCACCTCCGGCGGGCCAGGAAACGCAACGACTAACCTCGCCTTCCTGATCTACGCCCGCGCCCTGCTGCAGTTCGATGTGGGCGGCGGCTCGGCGGGGGGCATGATTGCGATCGTGCTGGCCAACATCGTGGCCTTCTTTCTCGTCCGCACCATCGCCCGCCGGCTGGAGGTCTGACGCGATGCGGCAAACAGGCACGCAGCGCGCCCTGGTCGCCGCCCTCGCCTGGGGCGTGGCGCTGCTGCTGTTCTTCCCGATCCTCTGGATGGTGCTCACCTCCTTTAAATCGGAGGTCGCGGCGATCGCCACGCCGCCTCAGGTGCTGTTCGCGCCGACGCTGGAGAGCTACGCCGAGGTGCAGTCGCGCGCCGAGTACCTCCGCTTCGCCCTGAACAGCGTCGTGATCTCTTTGGGCGGCACGCTGCTGGCGCTCGCCTTCGCCGTGCCGGCCGCTTACTCCATGGCCTTCCATCCGACCGGGCGCACGCGCGGCACCCTGCTGTGGATGCTGTCCACCAAGATGCTGCCGCCCGTGGGCGTGTTGGTGCCGATCTACCTGCTCTTCCGCACGGTCGGCGCGCTCGACACGCGCACCGGACTGGTCGTCATCTACGCGCTCATGAACCTGCCCATCCTGGTCTGGATGCTGTTCACCTTCTTCAAGGAGGTGCCTAAGGAGATACTGGAGGCCGGGCGCATGGACGGCGCGCGCACCGGGGGCGAGTTCTGGCACCTGCTGCTGCCACTGACCCTGCCGGGCATCGCGTCCACCGGGCTGCTGTCGCTGATCCTGTGCTGGAACGAGGCGTTCTGGAGCCTGAATCTCACCTCCTCGCAGGCGGCGCCGCTCACCGCGTTCATCGCCTCCTTCTCCTCGCCTCAAGGCTTGTTCTTCGCCAAGCTCTCCGCCGCCTCCACGATGGCGGTGGCGCCCATCCTCGTGTTCGGCTGGCTCAGCCAGCGCCAACTCGTGCGCGGCCTGACGTTCGGGGCCGTCAAGTAGGAGCGACGCCATGGCCACCCTAACCCTGCGCGGCGTGCGCAAGAGCTACGGCGCCTTCGAGGCGATCAAGGGCATCGATCTGGACGTGGCCGACCGCGAGCTGGTGGTGTTCGTGGGGCCGTCCGGCTGCGGCAAGTCCACCCTGCTGCGCATGATCGCGGGGCTGGAGGAGATCACGGACGGCGAGCTGTCCATCGACGGCAAGCGCGTCAACGAGACGGGCCCGGCGGACCGCGGCTTGGCCATGGTGTTCCAGTCCTACGCGCTCTACCCCCACATGACGGTGGGGCAGAACATGGGGTTCGCGCTGCGGATGGCCGGCGTGCCGCGCGCCGAGCGCGACCGCAAGGTCGCGGAGGCCGCGCGCATCCTCCAGCTCGACACCTACCTCCACCGCCGCCCGAAGGAGCTGTCGGGCGGGCAGCGCCAGCGCGTGGCCATCGGCCGCGCCATCGTCCGCAACCCCAAGGTCTTCCTGTTCGACGAGCCGCTCTCTAACCTGGACGCCGCGCTGCGCGGCCAGATGCGGATCGAGCTGACGCGGCTGCACGAGGACCTGAACGCCACCATGGTTTACGTGACGCACGACCAGGTCGAGGCGATGACGCTGGCCGACAAGATCGTGGTGCTCCAGGCCGGGCAAGTGGAGCAGGTCGGCTCGCCGCTGGACCTGTACCACCACCCCGCGAACTTGTTCGTCGCGGGCTTCATCGGCTCGCCCCGCATGAACCTGCTGCCGGCGACGGTGGCGGAAGCGAACGGCGCGGGGGTGGCGGTGGAGCTGGAGACCGGCGGCCCGCGGATCGCGGTGCCCGCGCGGGCCGGCGCGGCGGCGGCGGGGCAGACCGTGACTCTCGGCATCCGCCCTGAGGCGTTGCGCCCGGACGCCAACGGCCCGCTCTACGGCGAGGTGCGGCTGGCCGAGCGGCTGGGCGGCCTTACCCTGCTGCACGTGACGCTGGCCGGCGGCCAAGCCGCGGTGGTGCAGATCGAGGGGAGCGATCCCACCCGGCCGCACGAGAGGGTTCGGCTCGCGGTGAACGGCGCGGCCTGCCACGTCTTCGACGGTTCGGGCCAAGCCCTCCCGGCGCTGGAGCGGAACCCGCTGGCGGCCTGACGTCATGATCCTCGTCTGCGGCGAAGCGCTCATCGACCTGTTCGTCGGGGGGGCGGCCGGGCGCGGTGGCTTGCCCGCCACCGCCGCCGCTGGCGGTTCGCCCTTCAACGTCGCGGTCGGCTTGGCGCGCCTCGGCGCGCCGGCGGGCTACTTCGGCGGGCTGTCGCACGACGCGCTCGGCGCCTTCCTCCTCGCGCGCTTGGCCGCTGACGGGGTGGACACGGCGTTCGCCAAGCGCAGCGCGAAACCGACGCCCCTGTTCGTGGTTTCCCCCGACGCGGCGGGCCATCCCTCCTACACGATCCACGCCCACGACTGCGCCGAGCGGGACGTTACGGAAGCCGACCTGCCGCCGGCGCTCGGCCCGGAGGTCGAGGCCTTGGCGCTCGGTTCCTACGCCCTGGCGATCGAGCCGGTGGGCGGGGCGCTGCTCGCCCTCGCGGAACGCGAAGGGGCGCGGCGGGTGGTCAGCCTCGACCCCAACCTGCGCCCCGCCATCGTCGGCGACCTCGGCCGGTGGCGCGACCGCTTCGAACGCTTCGCCCGCGCCGCGGCGATCATCAAGCTCAGCGAAGAGGACCTCCGCATCGCCTACGGCCCCGGCGACGCTCCGGAGGAGCGGGCACGGAGCTGGCTCCGCCACGGCGTTTCGCTGGTTGTGCTGACGCGGGGCCCGGACGGCACCACCGCCTACCACGCCTCCGGCGTGTTGCACGAGCCGAGCGGCCCGGTCGCCGTGGCCGACACCGTCGGGGCGGGCGACACCTTCCACGCCGCCCTGCTGGCCCGACTCCGCGAACAGGGCCTGCTGCGTCGGGACGCGCTCGTGGCGCTCGACCCGGCGGCGCTGCGCAACGCGCTGCGCTACGCCAACGCCGCGGCCGGCGTCACCTGCACCCGGCGCGGCGCTGACCTGCCGAACGCCGAGGAGGTGCGGGCGGCGCTGGAGCGCGGCCCCTAGCGGGGAGGGCGCATGTTCTTAGGGTTCGACTTCGGCACCTCCTCGGTGAAGGCGCTGCTGGTGGACGGGGAGCAATGCGTCCTCGCCGACGCCGCCGAACCGCTCGACGTTTCGCGGCCGCGCCCGGGCTGGAGCGAGCAGGACCCGGAGGCGTGGTGGCGGGCGATGCTCGCCGCGGTGGACGCGCTGCGGGCGGCGCGGCCGCGCGAGTTGGCGGAGGTGCGCGGCATCGGCCTGTCCGGCCAGATGCACGGCGCGGTGCTGGTGGACCGGAGCGGCGCGGTGCTCCGCCCCTGCATCCTGTGGGACGACACGCGGGCCACCGCCGAATGCCGCGAGTTGGAAGCCGCTGTCCCGGCGCTGCACGAGGTCGCCGGCAATCTCGCCATGCCGGGCTTCACCGCGCCCAAGCTGCTCTGGGTCCGCCGGCACGAGCCGGAGGTCTTCGCCCGCACGAGCCACGTGCTGCTGCCCAAGGCGTGGGTCCGCCACCGCCTGACGGGCGAGATGATCGAGGACCCGTCTGACGCTTCCGGCACGCTGTGGCTGGACGTCGGCCGGCGCGAATGGTCGGACGAGTTGCTGGGGGCGACCGGGCTGGGCCGCGCCGCCATGCCGCGCCTCGCGGAAGGGAGCGCGCCGGCCGGCGCATTGAGGCCGGAACTGGCTGCGCGTTGGGGCATGGCGCGGCCGCCGGTCCTCGCGGGCGGCGCCGGAGACAACGCGGCTGGCGCCGTCGGGCTGGGCGCGATCCGCCCCGGCGACGCCTTCGTGTCGCTCGGCACCTCCGGCGTGCTGTGGGCCACCACGGACCGTTATGTGCCTTGGCCACGGGGCGCGGTGCACAGCTTCTGCCACGCCCTGCCGCGCACTTGGCACCAAATGGGCGTCACGCTCTCCGCCGCGGCGTCGCTGGCCTGGTGGTCGGGCGTCTCCGGCCGCCCCGAGTCCGAACTGCTGGCCGAAATGCCGCCGCCCCGTGCGGCGAGCCCGGCCGTGTTCCTCCCCTACCTTTCCGGCGAGCGCACGCCCCACAACGATGGCGCGATCCGCGGCGCCTTCGCCGGCCTGTCGCACGGCGCCGACCGCGCGGCCCTAACCCAGGCCGTTTTGGAGGGCGTGGCCTTCTCCTTGCGCGACTGCTTGGATGCGCTGGCCGCGTCCGGAACCGTCGTCCGCGAGGCTTCCGTGATCGGCGGCGGCTCCCGCTCGCGCGCATGGGTGGCCATCGCCGCCGCGGCGCTGGGCGTCCCGCTCCATCGCGTCGTTTCGGGCGAGCTCGGCGGGGCTTTCGGCGCGACGCGCCTCGCCCGGCTCGCCGTCACGGGCGAAGCGGCGGAGGACGTCTGCGTCCCGGCCGTCCGCGCTGAGACCGTCGAACCCGACCCCGCCTTGGCCGAGGCCTACGCCTCGCGCCTGCCCCGCTACCGCGCGTTGTACCGCGCCCTGTCGTCCTTGGAGGCCGCCCCATGATGCTCGCCGGCAAGTCCGCCCTGATCACCGGCGCGGCGCGCGGCATCGGCCGCGCCGTGGCCGATCGCTACGTCCGCGAAGGCGCCCGCGTGGCGGTCGCCGACCTCAACGAACCGGCGGCGGAGGACGCCGCGCGCGCCATCGGCGGAGGGGCAGTCGCCCTCCGCATGGACGTGACGCGGCAGGAGTCGATCGACGCCGCGGTCGCGGCCACCGTGTCCGCCTTCGGCCGGCTCGACATCCTGGTGAACAACGCCGGCATTTTCGACCTCGCGCCCATCGTCGAGATCACGCGGGAGAGCTACCGCCGCGTCTACGCCGTGAACGTGGAAGGGCTGCTGTTCACGCTGCAGGCCGGCGCGCGGCAGATGATCGCGCAGGGAGGGGGCGGCAAGATCATCAACTTCGCCTCGCAGGCCGGGCGGCGCGGCGAGGCGCTCGTGGCCGTCTATTGCTCGTCCAAGGCGGCGGTCATCAGTCTCACGCAGAGCGCCGGGCTCGACCTCATCAAGCACCGCATCAACGTAAATGCCATCGCGCCGGGCGTGGTGGACAACGAGCACTGGGACGACGTCGATGCGCGCTTCGCGAAGTACGAGAACCTGCCGCCCGGCGAGAAGAAGCGCCGGGTGGGCGAAGCGGTGCCGTTCGGCCGCATGGCGCGGCCTGGGGAGATCGGCGGCCTCGCCACCTTCCTGGCCAGCGCCGACGCCGACTACATCGTGGCGCAGACCTACAACATCGACGGCGGGAACTGGATGAGCTGAGTGACGTCCTTCAGCTCGGGATGTCCTAGGCAGGTCGCCTCCGGGCCGCTACCCGGCTCACCATCCTCGACCTCGCTCTCGATCCGGACAAACCAGCGCGCCAGTCTAGCCTACAACCGTTGGCAGACCCGCCGCTCGGGCCCGCGGCGCCTCAGGTGCGGGCAGGGCCCGCCGCTATTCTTTCCGCCGGACCCAGACGGCCGACCCGGCGCGCGAGCCAGGTCGCGGCGTCGTCCATCAGCGTGTAAACGACCGGCACCACCACCAAGCTGAGCAGGGTGGACGTGACCAGGCCGCCGATGACCACCAACGCCATGGGCGCGCGGAACTCGGCGTCCGCGCCGACGCCGGCGGCGATGTGCGCCATGCCCGCCGTCATGGCGATGGTGGTCATCACGATCGGCCGCGCCCGCTTGCGCGCCGCCTCCACCAGTGCGGCGCCGCGCGGCAGGCCGGCGCGCCGCGCCTCGATCGCGTACTCCACCAGCAGGATGGAGTTCTTGGCCACGATGCCCATGAGCATCAGCACGCCGATCACCGCCGAGACGCCGAGCGCCTTCTGCGCCAGCAGCAGCGCCATCAGCGCCCCGCCGAGCGAGAGGGGCAGCGCCGACATGATGGTCATGGGCTGCCCGAAGCCGCCGAACAACAGCACCAGCACCAGGTAGACCAGCCCCACGCCGGTGGCGAGCGCGACCGCGAAGCCGCCGAACAGCTCGGCCATGACCTCCTTGTCGCCGGTGGAGCGTTCCCGCACCCCGACCGGCAGGTCGCGCATGATGGGCAGCTCCGCGATCAACCGCGTCGCCTCGCCGAGCGGCAGGCCGTTCAGCTCGGCCTCGACGGTCGCCTTCCGCACACGATCGAGGCGATCGATCTGCGCCGGCCCGGCGCCGTGCCGGATCTCCGCCACCGCGTCGAGCGGGACGGCCAAGCCGGCGCGGCCTTCCACGCGGAGCGTCCGCAATTGGTCGAGGTCGCCGCGAGCCTCCTCGTCCAGCATGACGCGGATCGGGATCTGCCGGTCGGGCAGGTTGAAGCGGGCCAGGTTCTGCTCGATGTCGCCGATGGTGGCGATGCGCGCGGTGGTGGCGATGGCGGCGGACGAGACGCCCAGCTCGGACGCCCGGGCTTCCCGCGGCAGGATCTGCAACTCCGGCCGTGCGAGGGAGGCGGTGGAGCGCGCGCCGGCGAGCTGCGGGACCGTCCGCATCTGCCGCTCCAACTCCCGCGCCGCGGCGGCCAGCGTCCCGGCGTCGTCGCCCACGAGGGTGATGGACGCCTTGGCGCCGCTCTGCCCGTCCGCGCCGAAGCGCACGCGCGCGCCGGGCAGCCGTTCCAGCGCGGGGCGGACCTCCGCCTCGAAGCGCTGCTGACTGATCGCGCGTTGGCCGCGCGGCAGCAGGGTGACCGTGAGGTTCGCCATGCGCGGCTCGCCTTCCTTAGTCGTGCTGCCGATCGCGGGCCCGCCCCCGCCGATGCTGCGGGTGCCGAGCGAGGCGAAGACGGAGGCGACTTCGGGCCGCGCCTTCAGGATGCGCGTCGCCTGCTGCACCACCGCCTCGGTCTCGGCGAGGGTCGCGCCGGGCGCGAGTTCGATCGCCAGGGCGGCCCGGCCGCGGTCGGAGGCCGGCACGAAGTCTCGCGGTATGAGCGGCAGGAGCGCGACGGACGCAGCGAAGAACCCGGCGGCGGCGGCCAGCGTGGTCCAGCGGTGCCGCAGGCACCAACCGAGGAGGCCGATGTAGCGGCGCCCCACCGGGCCGTCGCCCACCTCTTCCGACCGGCGATTCCCCTTCGCCTTGAGGAAGTATGCGCCGAGCAGCGGCGTCAGCAGCCGCGCCACGACCAGGGAGAAGAACACGGCCGCCGCGACGGTCAGGCCGAACTGGCGGAAGAACTGGCCCGGGATGCCCGGCATGAACGCCACGGGCACGAACACGGCGAGGATGGTCGCGGTGGTCGCCACCACGGCGAGGCCGATCTCGGCCGAAGCGTCGAGCGCCGCCCGGAAGGCGTCGCCGTCCCGCCGCTCGTGCAGGTGGCGGACGATGTTTTCGATCTCGACGATGGCGTCGTCCACCAGCACGCCCACCACCAGGGTCAGGCCGAGCAGCGTGACGTTGTTGAGCGAGAAGCCGAGCCACTTCATCACCAGGAAGGTCGGCACCAGCGACAGCGGCATGGCGAGCGAGGCGATGGCCGTCGCCCGCCAGTCGCGCAGGAACAGCCACACCACCACCACGGCCAGGCCGGCGCCGATCATCAGCGCCTCGACGGCGCCGCGGAAGCCGGCCAGCACGAAGTCCACCGTCGCCGCGACGCGGCGGATCTCGACGCCCGGGTGCGCCGCTTCGAGCGCGGCCAGGCGGGCCGCGGCGCCCTCGGCCACGCGCACCTCGGAGGAGCCGCGGGTGCGGATGACCTCGAAACCGACCACGGGGCGGCCGTCCAGCCGCGCGGCGGTGCGGACCTCGGCGTTCGCGTCCGACACCTCCGCGATCTCGCCGAGCCGGGCGGTGCGGCCGCCGGGCAGGATTATGGGACGTTCGCGCAGCGCCTCGACCGAGAGGGCGGAACCGAGGGTGCGGATGGTCTGCTCGCCTTCGCCGAGCGTGCCCCGGCCGCCGGGCAGGTTCACGTTCAGCGCGCGGAGCTGGTCGTTCACCTGGTTGGCGGTGACGCCGAGGGCGAGCAGCCGGTCCGGCCGCAGCGCCACGCGGATCTCACGCTCCACGCCGCCGACCCGGTTCACCTGCGAGACGCCGGACACCGAAAGCAGCGCCTTGGCCACCGTGTCGTCCACGAACCAGGAGAGCTGCTCGTCGGAGAAGCGCGGCGCGGCGACCGTGTAGGTGAGGACGGCGCCGCCGGTCGCCTCGATGCGCGTGACCACGGGCTCGCGGATGCCGGCCGGCAGGTCGGTGCGGATCTGCGCAATCTTGTTGCGCACGTCATTGGTGGCGCGGTCGATGTCCTTGCCCAGCTCGAACTCGACCACGGTGGTAGAAGCGCCGTCCACCACCGTGGAGGTGATGTGCTTCACCTCGCCGAGGCCGGCTATGGCGTCCTCCACCCGGCGCGTCACCTGCGTTTCCAGTTCGGACGGGGCCGCGCCGGGCTGGGCGACGGTGACCACCACCGCCGGCAGGTCGATGTCGGGCGTGTTGTTGATGCGCAGGCCGGGGAAGGCGAACAGGCCACCCACCGTCAGCATCAGGAACAGGACCGCGGTCGCGACCGGGTTGTGGATCGCCCAGGCGGAGATGTTGCGGTGGTCGGCGGAGGAGAGGGTCTGCACGGGAGCGCTCAACGGGTCGCCGCCTGGCGGTCGCCCGCCGCCGGGTCGGGGGCTCCGACCACGCGGACCCGGTCGCCGTCGCTGAGGAAGCCAGCGCCGGAAACGACCACGCGCTCGCCGGGGGCGAGGCCTCCCGTCACCTCCACCGCGCCCTCGCGCCGGCGGCCGGTGGCGAGGGGGCGGAGGGCCACGCGGTCGTTTTCGGACAAAACGAAGGCCGCCGGGCGGCCATCGCGGAACAGGATGGCCTCTTGCGGCACGGTCAGGGCGGGCGCGGCCTCGGGCAGGATTTCGGCGCGGGCGAACATGCCGGGGCGGAGGCCGGACTCAGGCGGCAGCGCGACGTGGACGACGCCGAGGCGCGTGTCGGCTGAAACGGTGGGCGCGACGGCGCGCACTTCGGCCTCGATCCTCCGGTCGCCGTGGAGTACGCGCACACGCTGCCCTGCCCGAACGGCGGCGAACTCCAGTTCGGGGACGCGGGCGTCCAGCTCCAGCCGGTTGTCGCGGATCAGCCGGACCACCTCCTGGCCCACCGCCGTCACGGCGCCGGGCAGGACGGTGCGGCGGGACACCACGCCGTCCGTCGGCGTGAGGATGCGCGTTTGGGCGAGGCGGGCCGCCGCCTCGTCGCGTCGGGCGCGGGCGGCGGCGAGGCGCGCTTCTGCTTGGCGGGCGGTCGCCTCGCGCTGCTCCAAGGCTTGGCGCGGCGCGCTCTGGGTGCGGGACAGCTCGACGGACCGGACGAGATCCTGCTGGGCGACGCGCAGGGCGGCTTCGGCTTCCCCGATGGCGGCCTCGGCCGCGTCGCGCTGCGCGGCGAGGACGGAGGACTCCAAACGGACGAGGAGTTGGCCCCGTCGAACCGGGTCGCCCTCTTCCACGGCCACCTCGGCCACGCGGAGGCCGCCCGCCTCCGCCCCGATCACCAGCTCCTGCCAAGCGACGACGGAGCCGTCGCCGACCACCACGCGCGCCATGGGGCGCTCAACGGCAGCGGCCACCAAAACGGTCAGGGCCGGCGGGGGCTCCGCGGGGGCGGGCGGCGCCGCGGCCGTGACCGGCGCCCGGCGGTCTAAGGCGGAAGCGATCTCTTCGCGCAGGAGTGCCGCGCCGCAAAGCCCGACCACCGCCGCCAAGGCGAGTGGCAGGAACCAGCGCCGCCGCCGCGGGCGCGCCATCTCCGGCGCGTCGGCGCCTGGTGCCGCGTCAGCGCCGCGCGACGGCAGGACATCTAGGGACAGGTTATGGTCCGGCATGGGACCTGCGCGACCTCTCGCTCTTGCTTATCGACCGATTGGTCAATAGCTGAGGCACTATCTGGCCCAATCGGGCGTTCGATCAACAGGAACCGGCGCAACGGCGGTGAAACCAGCGGAAACCGAGAACGGCGGGACTGTGCCGGCGCGGCGTCGGCTGGCCCCGGCGGAGCGCACGCCGCAGATCCTCGCCGCGGCGTTGGAAGAGTTCGCCGAGCGGGGCTACGCCGGCGCCAGCATGGCCGCCGCCGCCGCCCGGGCCGGCGTGACCAAGGGACTGATCTACCACTACTTCCCGGGCAAGGCCGACCTTTTCAAGGCGGTGGTCAGGTCTTGCGTTCAGCCCGTGTTCAACGAAGCGGAGCGGCTGATCGCCGCCTTCGAGGGCCCCAAGGCCGAGCTGCTGCGCGGCCTGATCGAACTCGCCTACGACCGCGTTGCGACGGAGCGGCGCGAGCGCATCCTGTTCAAGCTGATCCTGGCCGAAGCCGACCGCTTCCCCGAGCTGGCGGCGTTCTACAACGCCGAGGTGCTGTCCCGTGCCCTGGCCCTGGTGGGTGGCGTGCTACGGGCGGGCGCGGCGTCCGGCGAGTTCCGGCCGGCGGCGGCCGAGGCCGCGGGCTTGGCGCCCGTGCTCATGGCGCCCGCGATCATGGCCTCGATCTGGCAGATGATGCTGGGTGAAGGGCGGTCGCCAAACCTCGCGGCGATGCGAAAGGCGCATGTGGACTTGGTGCTGCAAGGCTTGGTGCAGGCGCGGGCACCGGGGCAGGGGGCGCCTGCCGCCTAGAAGGCCGGAGTCACCGAGGGTGGTTCCGGCCCGCTCCGGCCACGCGCCTTCGCTGGACTGCGGCGCAGCGAGGCGCGCGTAGAGGCCACCTGCCCGGACCAGCGCCTCGGTCTGTTCGCCGATGCTGGCGAAGGCCTCGCGCAGGGGCGGCAAGTACTGGGCGCCGCGATCGGTCGGATCCAGGAAATTGCGCACGCGTTTGATCAGGCGGAGGCCGAGGAATGCCTCGAGCAGCTTCACCTGCTCGCTGACCGCCGTTTGGGTGACGCCGAGTTCCCCTGCGGCGCGGGGTCCATGGCGGATGGTCGGCCCGAGCGGCGCGGCCAGGCGATGCGGCGTGCGCACCGCATGAACATGCCGCCGGTCCAAGACGTGCGTGGCGGAACTGCTTGTTGCGGCCCGGGCCAAGTCCGAAACGCCGGCTCGCCGTCGCTGAGGACCAGGGTCGGCTCGCACGAATGCCAGAGGTTTGCTCCATCGGCACGGTTGTTCCACCGTGCCTGTGGACCGTTCCCGAGTGGCTTCGCCTGTCCGAAGCATTGCCGCTTGGCGCCCGGTCGGGCTACGCCGCGAGGCGGCACCGAAACAAAAAACGAAAGCGGAGGAACGAGCATGCGACACGTCACGAAACGTCGGTTCCTGGCCGCCGCGGCGGGCGCGCTCGGCGGCTTGGCCGTGCCGATCGGTGCGGACGGCCAGGAAATGCCCCCGCACGAGCGCGAGCTTTACGAGGCGGCCAAGCGCGAAGGCGAGATCACCTGGTACTCCGGCCAGTACAGCGCCGAGGGGTCGGAAGCGGTCGGCCGCGGCTTCGGGGAACGCTATCCCGGCGTGCGGTGCAACGTCGTCCGCAGCACGTCGCAGGTCGCGTTCCAGCGGTTGTCGCAGGACGCGCGGGCGCGGGTCGCGCAGTGCGATGTCTTCTCCTCCACCAACTCCGGGCACCTGACGCAGTTGAAGCGGGAAGGGCGTCTCACCCAGTTCCGCCCGCGCAACGCGGACGGGATGCTGGAGCAGATCCGCGTCGCCGATCCGGAGAACTTCTACCAGACCACCTTCCTCGGCCTGTTCCAACTCGCGCACAACACGCAGAAGGTCGGCGAGGCCGAGGCGCCCAAGAGCTGGACCGATCTGCTGGACCCGAAGTGGCGCGACCAGCTCGCGGTCGGGCATCCGGGGTTCAGCGGCGCGATCGGCGTCTGGGCCGTGCAGATGCGGAAGATGTACGGCTGGGACTACTTCAAGAAGCTGGAGCGCAACCGCCCGCAGATCGGCCGGTCGAGCCAGGATCCGGTGACGCTGCTGAACGCGGGGGAGCGCACCGTGGGCGTCTGCGTCCCGGCCGGGACGACGCTGCTCAGCATCGCCCGCGGGAACCCGCTGCGGATCATCTATCCGGAGGAAGGCGTGCTGGCGACCATCTCGCCGTCCGGCATCCTCCGCAACGCGCCGCATCCGAACGCTGCAAAGCTCTTCATGGAGTACCAGGCCAGCAAGGAGATGTCGCAGGTCATCCGCGGCCTCTACGCCGAACCGCTGCGGCCCGACGTGCCGGGGCCGGAAGGCTCGCTGCCGCTCGACCAAATCAAGCTGCTGGCGCCGAGCCTGGAGGAACAGGAGAAGGGCGTGCCGGAGGTGCGCGACCTCTGGCGCGACACCTTCGGCGTCTGAGGGGCGGCGCTCGGCGGGCGCAGTCCTCCGGCGAGCGGCAGGCGGGCTGACGGCAGCGGAGGCGGTCTGAGAATGGCATCGATCACCAGGCGCGGACTTCTCGCCGCCGGCGGCGGCGCGCTCGGCGGCGCGGCCGGTGTGCCGCGAGCGGCGGCACAGGGCTTGGCACCGCACGAGCGGGAACTGCATGAAGCGGCGCAGCGCGAAGGCGAGATCACCTGGTACACGGGCCAATTCCAGTCCGAACCCTCCGAGGCGGTCGGGCGGGCGTTCACGGAGCGTCATCCGGGCATCAAGGTGAACGTCGTCCGCAGCGCCTCGCAGGTCGCCTTCCAGCGATTGTCGCAGGATGCACGCGCGCGTGTGGCCCAGTGCGACGTCTTCAGCTCCACAGACACCAGCCACTTCACCGCCCTCAAGCGGCAGGACCGGCTACTGCCCTACCGGCCGCGCAACGCGGAGAGGATGATCGGGGCGGCGCGCGACGCGGCGGACCCCGACGGCCATTACCAGATCACCTATCTCGCCCTCTACCTACTCGCCCGCCGCACGGATCGGGTGCCGGAGCCGGAAGCGCCGCGGAGCTGGCGCGACCTGACCGACGCGCGGTGGCGCGACCAGCTCGCCGTCGGGCACCCCGGCTACAGCGGCGCCATCGGCTCGTGGTGCGTGGCGATGCGCGCGATGTACGGGTGGGACTATTTCCGCGCGTTGGAGCGAAACCGCCCGCAGATCGGGCGCTCCGCAGGCGATCCGGTGACGACGCTCAACGCCGGGGAACGCACGGTCGGCGTCGGCATTCCCGCCGCGGCGACGCTGTTCAGCATCTCGCGCGGCAATCCACTGTCGCTGATCTACCCGGAGGACGGCACGCTGATGGTGCCGGCGCCGAGCGCCGCGCTGCGGAACGCGCCGCATCCCAATGCGGCGAAGCTCTTCATGGAGTTCATGACCGGGCCGGCCTACGCCCGGGCGACCCGGCCGTTCTTCGCCGAATCGCTGCGGCCGGAGGTGCAGCCGCCGGAAGGTGCGCGGCCGCTCGATCAAATCAAGTTCGTCAGCCCGGCCTTGCAGGACATCGAGACCGGCATCCCCGAGGTGAAGGAGCTCTGGCGTGACACCTTCGGCATCTGATCGTCGTCCCGCCGCCTGCCGGGACGCCCGGGCATGAACGACACCGCCACGATCCTCCCGAAGCCCGCCGCCCGCGCGGGGGAACCGCGACGCGCGGGCGTCCTCGACCGGCTGAGCCACGTCGAGCCGGTCGCCCTGGTCTGGCTGGCGCTGGCGGTCGTGCTGCTGCTCCTGGTGGTGGCGCCGCTGGGGAAGCTCTTCCTGGTGAGCTTCGAGACTCAGGAGACCGGCGCGTTCACGCTGTCCAACTACGTGACGGCCTACGGAAGGGCGCGCTACCGCGACGCGCTGGTCAACTCGCTGCTCCTGGGGCTCGCCTCGGCCACGATCTCGGTGGTGCTGGCGGTGCCGATGGCCTGGGCGGTGTCGCGCACGGACATGCCGGGGAAAGGCCTCACCTGGGCGGTGGTGCTCGGCGCCTTCGTCGTGCCGCCCTACCTCGGCGCGGTGGGCTGGATCCTGCTCGCCGGGCCGAATTCGGGCGTGATAAACCGGGTCTGGCGCGCCGCGACGGGGGCCGAGGGGGCGCTCTTCAACGTCTACAGCTTCGAGGGGATGGCGCTGGTCATCGCCCTGCACTCCTTCCCGCTGGTCTTCATCTTCGTCAAGGCGGCGCTCGACCTGGTCTCCTCGGAGATGGAGGACGCCGCGAACATCCTCGGCGCCGGGACATGGACGGCGGTGCGGAAGGTGTCGCTGCCGCTGGTCTGGCCGTCCATCATGGCCGCCTTCATCGTCATCTTCCTGGAGACCATCGCGCTGTTCGGCACGCCCGCCATCATCGGCATCCCGGCGCGCATCAACGTGGTGACGACCCAGCTCTGGCAGTTCTTCGAGTACCCGGTGCGGGTCGAGGTGGCGGCGGCCTACGCCATGCCGCTGCTGCTGATAACGGTGGGCATGATCGCGGTGCAAAAGCTGCTGCTCTCGCGCAAGGGCTTCGTGTCGCAGACCGGAAAGGGCGGCGAGCGGCGGCCGATCAAGCTCGGCCCGTGGCGCTGGGCCTTGTTCGGCTGGTGCGCCTCCGTGGGGGCCCTTTCGGTCGCAATGCCGTTGCTGGTGCTGGTGCAGGCTTCCTTCGCCAAGGCGTGGGGGCGCGGGATCAGCCTCGACAACCTCACCCTCCGCAACTACCGCCTCCTGATCTTCGAGCACGAGATGGCGCTGACCTCGATCTGGAACACGATCTGGTTCTCCGCCTCCGCCGCGACCTTCGCCGTGCTCATCGCGCTGCTGATCGCCTACATCGTGAACCGGCGCCTCGTTCCCTTCGGGGAGGCGCTCGGTTTCCTGGCGATGGCGCCCTTCGTCATCCCGGGGATCGTGATGGCCATCGGCTTCTACGCCGCTTACGCCTCGCCGCCGCTCGCCCTGTACGGGACGGCCGCCATCATCATCTTCGCCTTCACCGCGCGGTTCCTCCCGATCGCCTACGCCAACTCCTCGGCGGCGGTGCGCGCCGTGCATCCGGAGATGGAGGAGGCGGCGCGCATCCTGGGCAGCGGACGGCTGCACGCGATCTCCCGCGTCACGGCGCCGTTGGTGAAGAAGGCGCTGCTCGGCGGTTGGCTGATCGTCTTCATCGTCGCGTCCCGGGAGTTGTCGGCGGCGATCTTCCTGGTGGGGCCGCGGACGCGCACGATGTCCGTCCTGCTCTACGACCTGAGCGAAGCCGGCAATTTCGAAGTGCTCGCCGCGTTCGGCGGCCTCTTGCTCCTGATCACCATGGTGCTCGTCGGCGTCGGGATGAAGCTTGTCGGGCGCGACTTCATGCTGCGGAGGACCTGACGATGTCCCGCCTGTCCCTCCGCGGCTTGACCAAGGACTACGGCGAACTGACCGTCGTGGATCGCATCGACCTGACGCTCACCGAAGGGGAGTTCGTGTCCCTGCTCGGCCCCTCGGGCTGCGGCAAGACGACGACGCTGCGGATGATCGCGGGCTTCGTGGAGCCGACGGCCGGCGCGGTGGAGATGGCGGGCAAGGTCATCTCCTCGCCCGGCTCGGTGCTGCCGCCGGAGCGGCGGGGGATGTCGATGATCTTCCAGAGCTACGCGATCTGGCCGAACATGACGGTGCAGGAGAACGTCGCCTTCGGCCTGAAGCTGCGGAAGCTTTCGGCGGAGGAGGTGCGGCGGCGCGTCGGGCAAATCCTGGAAGTGGTGCAGATGGGCCACCTCGCCGGGCGCTACCCGGCGGAGCTCTCGGGCGGCCAGCAGCAGCGCGTCGCCCTGGCGCGGGCGATCGTGGTGAAACCGGCCGTGCTCTTGCTGGACGAGCCGCTGTCGAACCTGGACGCCAACCTGCGCGAGGAAATGCGCTTCGAGATCCGCCGCCTGCATGACGAGTTCCGCATCACCACGGTTTACGTGACCCACGACCAAGCGGAGGCTATGGCGACCTCGGACCGGATCGCCGTCATGAACGCCGGGCGCATCGAGCAGGTGGACGCCCCGCACCTCCTCTACACGCGGCCGAGGACGCGCTTTGTGGCCGGCTTCATCGGCCGGACCAACCTGCTGGAAGCGAGGATGGAGAACGGTGAGATCGGCTTGGACGGCTTCGGCCTGAAGGTGGCCCCCACGAACCCGGAGCCGAACGGCGGAACGCGCCCGGTGCTGCTCTCTGTGAGGCCGCAGAGCATCGGCCTGCACCGCAACCGGCCCAGTGGCCCGGACGGACGGCCCGCGGTGCCGGGCATCGTCGCCCAGCGCGTATTCCTGGGCGAGACCTGGGACTACGTCGTCCAGCCGCAAGGCAACGGCGCGCGGCTTCGGGTGACCGCGCCGCCGCTGCAGGTGCACGAGGTCGGCGAGGCGGTCTGGATCGACTTCGACCCCAGGCAGATCGCGATCGTCGAATGACGCGGAGCCGCGGACCCGGTCGAGCAGCGTCGGCTGATGACGGCGGTGGTGGGCGGCGAGGGGCGACGGGCGTGGAGGCGGCCGGTCGGGCGGGTGCTCGCGGCGAAAATCCTTCGCGGCGAATCGGTCCCGCCCTTTCGTTTAGAGCGGTTTCAAACCGGCCCACCGCGGCCGCGCTTGCGGAGGGTTATTCGCGGAACCCGTGCAAATGGTCGCCTAAAGAATGGCCGCCGCACCGGGGACAGGCCCGTCGCGTCGGCACGGGCCGGGTCGGGTCACGCAGGCCCGTCCACGATGGGAACGCTGCCTTCCACGACACGCGCGACGTCGTCGGCCGTGAGGCCGCTGCCTTCGAGGATGAAAACGCGGCGATCCAACTCCAGGCCCGACCGCGTCGAAACCGCCAACTCCACGCCACCGTCGCGGGCGGCTAGGCGCGCCACCACCTCTTCGCCGCCGGCCTCGCGTCTCGCCGCCTCGACGAAGTCCATGATCTCGTCCAGCGTCGCCCCGTCGTCGTCATCGGATGCGGCCCCGTCGAGGGAGGCATCGATCTCGTAAGCCAGGGCCGACGGCGGGCAGAACGGGAGGACGCGTGCGCCCTCCGGCCCGAGCGAGGCCCGCCAGCGCTCGAAAGCGGCCATGCGCTCGCGGTCGCGCGCCTCCTCGGCGGCGTCCAGCGCCTCCGGGTCGAGATCGGCGTCGCCCTCGGGCGGCTCGGTCCTGAACACCAGGGCGCCGGCCAGCACCAGGACGCCGCCGTCCGCTCCGCCGCCGGACGGCGCGGGCGGCAGGTCGGCGGGCGGCCGCCCGCCCGCGATGTCGAGCAGCACGCGCCTGACGGCGCACGGCGACAAGGCCCGCACGGCTTCGGCCGTGCTCCATCCCGCCGCGAAGGCCGGTTCGGCCTCGGGCGGGAAGGCGCCCGAAGCGGCCAAGCCGCCGGCAAGTCGCGCCGGGTCGGGCGGAGGGCCTCCCCCGGGCACCACCGGCAGCAGCACCAGGCTGGCGAAGTCGAACTCCCGCTGGCCTTCGGCCGCCTCGGCCACCTCCGCCAAGTCGTCGGCGAAGTCCTCGACGGCGTCCTCCTCGTACCGCTCGGACAGCTTGCGCACGGCCGCGGCCAGCACGCCGTCGCGGCCGCCGGCGATGAGTTCCTCCGCGAGATCGTCAAAGGCGTCGCCGTCGCCAACCAGCCAAGCCCGGATCAGCCGGTCGGCTGGGGTGCTGCCGCCCGCGCCTTTGGCCCTGCTGCCGCGGCCGGGCGGCGGTGCGTGGTTGGTTTTCCGCGGCATGTTCGGCGCCTTTCCGTCCGCGGCCCCGGTAGGCTCCGGTGGGGGCACGCGCAAGCATCAGGCCCCGGATTGCACGATCGGCTCACGGTCGCCCGAAGCCTTCCGGCCGCGGGCGGGCGCGGCAAGCACCGCGTCATGATCGGCGGCGACACCGCCCCGAGCCGCGCGTTGCATCCCCGCCCCTAGGCCGAAGGAGATGCGCATGCGCGCGATGGTGCTTCCCCGCTTCGGCGGGCCGGACCTCTTCGAAGCGCGCGAGGTGGAGCGGCCGAGCCCTGGCCCGGGCGAGGTCCTCGTCCGCGTCGTGGCCACCGCGGTGAACCCGGTGGACGCCAAGCTCCGGGCCGACGGGAGGCGGATGGCGCTGCGGCCCCCGGTGGTCCTCGGCTACGACGTGGCCGGGGTCGTCGAAGAGATCGGCCCGGGCGTGTCGGCCTTCCGCCCCGGCGACGAGGTCCACTACACCCCCGAGATCTTCGGGAACCAGCGCGGCAGCTACGCCGAGTTCAACGCCGCCCCCGCCGCCATCGTCGCCCGCAAGCCGGCCGGCCTCTCCTTCGAGGAGGCCTGCGCCATACCGCTCGCCGGCGGCACGGCCTGGGAGGCGGTCGTGCGCCGGCTGGCCCTCCGGCCCGGCGAGACGGTGCTGGTCCACGGCGCCGCCGGCGGCGTCGGCACCTTCGCCGTCCAGTTCGCCAAGGCCGCCGGCGCCCGGGTGCTCGCCACCGCGAGCGCGCCGAACCACGGCACGCTGCGCGAGCTCGGCGCGGACATCGCCATCGACTACCGCGGCCAGGACGCCGTGGAGGTGGCCCTCGCCGACACCGGCGGCCGCGGCGTGGACGCGGCCTTCGACATCCAGGGCGACCGGCTGGTCGCGCGCTGCCTGCCGGCGGTGCGTCCGTTCGGGCGGGTCGCGTGCGTCCTGGCCCCGCAGGGCGGGCTCGACCTGCTCTACCAGAAGAACATCGCCCTGCACGGCGTCTTCCTCACCCGCGAGGGCGCGCGGCTGGAGGAGATGCGCCCGCTGTTCGAGCGCGGCCAGGCGCGGGCGGTCATCGACCAGGTCCTCCCGCTCGACCGGGTCGGTGAGGCGCATGCTCGCCTCGACACCGGGCACGGGCGCGGCAAGGTCGTGCTGCGGGTGTGAGGTGCGCTCGGCCTCTCCATGGCCACAGGTATGAACGCGCAACGCCGAGGGACCGTCGCACCCCGGGAGCGCGCCGGCGGCCACCGGCGGAGCCTCCAGGTGGGGCCGGTCATCCGTTCAGCAGATGGCAGAAGCCGAGCGAGAGGACCAACGCAAGTGTTGCGGTGCCCGATCCGGTTCGGGCCGCGCCAGCGGCGGGGTGGACGCCACCGCGGAAGGATGCCTGTCGTCCGCTCACGACCCCGTCGCGTGCGTGCCTTGCCGGAGACTATGATCCCGTACGCCAAAGCGCGACAAGGCGGGGCGGCATCCGCCGACAAGGGGAGGAGGCATCCGCATGAGCCCGCAGCAGCACAGCGCGAACTCGAAGGGGCGTCCCGTCGCGGTGGTGGTGGGCGCCACCTCCAAGTGGCAGGCGGACGGGCGCAACACGAAGCTGGCGCACGGGCGGCCGGTCGACGACGGCGACCTGCCCGTCGCCCTGCGCTGGGGCGTCGGCGGCGCCATCGCCCAGAAGTTCGCGGCCGAGGGCTTCCTCACCGTGCTGACCACGCGCGCGGAGGCCAATGCCTCCGCCCTCGCCGCCGCGATCCGCGACCAGGGCGGCGCCGGCATGGTCGTCGAGCTGGACCTCGTCTCGGAGCGCTCCATCGCCGCCGCCTTCCGCCGCATCCGCGAGGAGGCCGGCGACCCGGAGGTGCTGGTCTACAACGCCGGCTACCTGGAAGGCCGTGACCTGCCGCCCGAGAAGGAGCTTCTGGAGCACGTGCCGCTCGAGATCCTCGACACGGCGCTGCACATCGCCTGCCGCGGCCCCTTCCTGGTGGCGAAGGAGGTGCTGCCGGCGATGCGCCAGCGCGGCGTGGGCTCCCTCTTCTTCACCAACAACGCCAGCTCCCTGCGCGGCAAGAAGCGCCGGACCGGAGAGTCGCTGTACTACCCGCGGGCGATGATGCGCACCCTGGCCCAGGTGCTGACCGAGGAATACTCCGAGCACGGGGTGCACGTGGCGAACGTGGTGGTGGACGGGCTGATCGACTCCCCCGGCACCCGGGCGCTGCCGCGGGCGCAGCAGAACCCGGACGCGGTGGTGAACCCGGTGAAGATCGCGGAAGCCTTCTGGTACCTGCACACCCAGGACCGGTCCTGCTGGACGCACGAGCTGCAGCTCACGCCCTTCCCGACCAAGCCTAGCTACTGAGGCACTCCGCCGCATCTTCCTGCCGTTGCAGCACCCGAGCCTGCCTGGACCCGGGAGGGCAAGATGTCGCGCGCCGTGTCCCGGACCGTGTTTTTCGACCAGGCCACGGCGTCGAGCTCGGTCGTGCGCGTCCAGGAGGCCAACCCGTTCGGGAGGTGCGCACAGTGGTCGCACTCCTGGAGCCGTTGAAACGGCCGCCCAACGGTCCGCGATGCCGCTCGGGTCCCATCGGTGCCCCCCGGCTCCGCTCTCCCGAGATGGCGCCGGCCGCCTCAGCGAGCTGCAAGCCCGTCAGGCGGAAGGGGAGCGCGGGAAAAGTCGCTGAATTCTGACTGGCCGCTGTCAGCCGCCATTGCGGGCGCGCCCGACCGCCATAATGAGCGCCACCGCGGTGTCGATCTTCCGCTCCGGCCGCTGCTTGGCGGGGTAGAGGTTGCCGCGGACGGCGCGGCCGGGCGCTGCCGGGCCCGAGGCTCCCCCGTGGCGGGTCAGAAGATGCCCATCGCCAGCCCCGCCGCGAGCGTCGCCCCGAGTTCTTCGCAGCGGCCCAGGTCCTGGGCGCCGATCGCCTTGGCCGCCAGGATGGCCTCGGGGGTTTGGGCGTGGGTGCACACGATGAGCGGCTCGACGACCGGCTTCAGCCGCCAGCCGGTGCAGATGCGCTCGACCTGGCGCGCGGCGTCGCTGCCGGCGCAGACGAGCGCCGCGTAGGGCCGGCCCTCGATGCGCCCCAGCGCCGGGTAGTAGGTCCGGTCGAAGAAGTCCTTCAGCAGCCCCGACATGGCCGCGAGGTTCTCGGGCGTGGCGAAGACGTAGCCGTCGGCCCCGAGCACGTCCGCAGGCCCCGCCTCCGGGGCCCGCAGCACGCGCACGCGCACGCCCGGCTCCGTTTCCGCCGCGCCGCGCACGGCGGCCTCCGCCATCTGCCGCGTGCCGCCGGTCATGGAATGGAACACGATCAGCAGCGTCTTCATGGAGGCATCCGACAGGATTGGTGCCGATCAACGGCCTGGCGAGCGTGACCGCCGGTTCAGGCCGGACAAGGGCCCTCCGACCGGTGACGGCGCCCTTGCCCGCTGGGGCGACTGGCCGCACACGCAGGGCTGTGGTTTCCTGCGGCGCGGCTTCCGGCGAGGGTATGCGTGTCGGGCCGGCGCCGATACGCCTCCGTGCGCGGCCACCTCCGAGGCTCGGGTCGCGGACCGGCCTCGTTCGGCGACGACAGGAGCCAGCATGGGCAGCTTCACCATCGCGCGGATCGAAACCTTCGTTTTCCGTGCCCCCATTGGCGAACCGGTGGTCACCTCCTTCGGCTCACTCCCGGAGCGGGTCTCGGTCGTGGTCCGGGCCGAGGACGCGGACGGCGCCCACGGCTGGGGCGAGGTGTGGTGCAATTTCCCGAGCTACGGCGCTGAGCACCGCGGCCTCGTGCTGCACCGGACCCTCGCCCCGATGGCGCTGGGCCGGGCCGTGGACGACCCCGCGGCCCTGTGGCGGGATCTGGCCATGCGCACCCACGTCCTCGCGGTGCAGAGCGGCGACGTCGGCGCCTTCGCCGCCGCGCTGGCGGGGCTGGACGCGGCGCTGTGGGACCTGAAGGCGCGCCGGGCCGGCCTGCCCTTGGCGCGCCTGCTCGGGGGCGAGGTCCACGAGGTGCCGGTCTACGCCAGCGGCCTCAACCCCGGCGACGGGCCGGAGACGGTCGAGCGCGCCCGCGCCGAAGGGTACCGGCGCTTCAAGCAGAAGATCGGCTTCGGGGAGGAGGTGGATCTGCCCAACCTCCGCCGCATCGCCTCCGGCCTGCAGGAAGGCGAGACTTTGCTCGTGGACGTCAACCAGGGCTGGCCCGCGGAGGAAGCGCGGCGCATGGCGCCGGGGCTGAACGAGCTCCCGCTCGGCTGGGTCGAGGAGCCCATCCTCGCGGACCGGCCGGAGGCGGAGTGGCGCCTGCTCGCGGAGGCCTACGCCGCCCCCCTGGCCGGCGGGGAGAACCTGCGCGGCCAGGACCTCCTGCGCGCCTCCTCCGACCTTTGGCTCGGCGTGGTCCAGCCCGACGTGGGCAAGTGGGGCGGCGTGTCCGGTTGCCTCGCGGTCGGACAAGCGGCCGTCGAGGCGGGCAAGCGCTACTGCCCGCACTGGCTGAGCGGCGGGATCGGCCTGATGGCCTCCGCCCACCTGCTGTCCGCCGTGGGCGGGGCGGGCATGTTGGAGGTCGACAGCAACCCCAACCCGCTGCGCACCCTGCTGGCGCAGCCCTTCCCGCGACTGGCCGACGGGGCTTTCGCGCTCCCCGACGCGCCGGGGATCGGGGTGGAGCCGGACATGGGAGCGGCGCGCCCCTTCCTCGTGGCCCAGCACGAAGCGGCGTAGCGGGGCACGGCCGCGCCGCCGGTCCGACATTGCCTGCGGCCCACTCACTGGTGCGGCCGGAGCATACGCGCGAGCGGTGCCCGGATGAGACGGGGGCTGGCTCGCGCCGGGCGGATCGGTCGGGCCCGCGCCGCGTTCCCTGGCCGGGAGGGCCGTCGCGGACGGCCCCAGTCCGGGAGGTGCCCCATGTATCTCGCCCGCTTCTCCTACGACCTGCTGCCCGTGGACCGCGACCGCGCCATGGGCTTCATCCGGCGCGAGGTGGAGGCCGCGCGGGCCGAGGGGCTGAACGCCCGCCTCCTCGTGCCCCTCACCCGCGGCGAGGGCGGGGCGGCGCTGCAGTTCGAGGTGGAGCTGACCGGCCTCGACCAGCTCGAGACTTTGCGCCACCGCGGTGGCGGCGGCCCGGGCGAGGAAAATGCAGGCGATTGGATGCGCGCCTTCAGCGAGATCCTGCTGAGCCCGCCGGGCGTCGAGATCCTGCGCGTGGACGGGGGCGCGGCGGCGCCCGGGAGCGGCTGAGTGCTCAGCGCCCGCCCGGTCGAGCGCGAGCCAGGCGGCGGCGGCGAGCGCCACCACGGAGGAGCGCCCGCGATGACCCCGGCCGAAACCGCCGTGCGCGAGGCCTTCGCCGCCCAGGCCGAGGCGTGCGCCGAGCGCGGCTCGCCCTTCACCGGGCTGCTGTGCGACGTGCTCGGGCGCTCCCTCGACCGCTCGACCGAGGTGGGGCGGCGCGTGCTCGACTGGTCGGGACGGCCCGACGCCCGCGGCGACTCGGTCCCCCTCCGGTTGGCGGCCGGCCTGCACGCCCTGGTCCGGCGCGGGCGCGTGCCCCGCTTGGCCGCGCTGTACCCGCCCAATCCGCCGCCCGAAGCGGAGGCGCTCGGGGCGGCCCTGGCCAATGCCCTGTCGGGTGCCGATGCCGACCTCCTGCCCTGGCTCGACCGCGCGCCGCAGACCAACGAGCCCCTGCGCTCGGCCCCGCTCATGGCGGGCCTCCTCGTCATCGCCGCCGAGACCGGCGGGCTGCCCTTCGCGCTGCACGAGACCGGCGCGAGCGCGGGCTTGGTCCTCGTGCTCGACCGCTACGAGCACCGGCTGGGCGGCGTGACGGCCGGCACGCCGGGCGCGCCGGTCAGGATCGCCCCGGCCTGGGACGGCGGCCCGCCCCCGGCCGGAGCGCCGGTGCGGGTCGCGCGCCGGCGGGGATGCGACCTCGACCCGCTCGACGTGACGAGCGCGGCCGACCGCGAGCGCCTGCTCGCCTACGTGTGGCCCGACCAGGCCGACAGGCTCGCCCGCGTCGAAGCCGCCATCGGCGTAGCAACGGCCGATCCGCCTCCGCTGGACCGCGCCGAGGCGGCCGCCTGGACCGAGGCGGCGCTCGACCCTGCCACAGATGAAGCCGGGGTGGCGCGCGTGCTCATGCACGCGGTGGCCCTCCAGTACGCGCCGGAGGAGACGACGTCGCGGATCGCGGCGCAGGCGGCGCCCGGCCGGGGCGGCCGCGACGCGGCGGTCGCCCTTCGCTTGGTTGCGCTTCCAGGCGGACCCGGAGTTCGGCGAACGCGGGGAGGTCGTCGCCGGCCTCGACGAGGGGGCCGGCGAGATCCTGCTGCTGATCCACTGGGCGAGCGGAGTCCACACGGAGCTGCGGCTGCCGCGGCGCCGGCGCGGGCAGCGCAACAGCACCTCGCCCGACATCGCCGCCGCCGTCCGCCAACTCGTCCGGATCGCAAGCGACGACGTCATCGCGGGCATGCTGAACCGGAACGGGCTGACCACGAGGAACGGCAACCGCTGGACCCGCGAGCGCGTGACGGCCCTCCGGTCGCACCACGGCATCCCGGTCCACCGGCGCATGCCCGACGACCAAGCCCCATGGCTGAACCTCAGCAAGGCCGCGGCCGTCCTGCGGGTCAGCCCGAAGACGCTGCGCCCCGCGGCCGAAGCCGGCCGGATCGACGCCGTGCACCCGCTCCCCGACGGACCATGGGTCTTCGATCGTGCGGTGCTGCGCGGAACCGCGGTCCTCGACCTCGTCATCCAGGCGCGGAAAAACCCGAACCACCCCGCGGGATCGCCTTCCGGCCAAGAGGCTTTTCCATTTTCAGCGACATAGCCAGATGGGTGTTGTGACGCGTGGCAGTACAACACGGTGCGTCCGCATTCCGCCCTGGGGTATAGACCGCCCGCGCCAGAGGTGGTCGTGCCGAGGGCGCCATCACCGCCAAGCAGCCCCAGTCCTGCGGGTTCGGCCCAGCCCCAGGCAACGACACTTCACTGAAACTCCCCCCGGACCACCTCGCGGAGGCTGGTCGGGGGGCGTCCACCCCATCATGAGTCGTCGCGCCGTTGCCCTTTCGCGGCCTCGGACGGCGTGTGCTGCGGTTTCGCCGGCATCCCCGCGACGGGCTCCGCGGCGTCCCCTGACAAGCCGAGGTAGGAACGCCAGAAGGCTGTGCCTGTGAGCTTCGGGTGCGCGCGGCGCCAACTCCGCGCCACCCTGTCCCCGTCGCAGGCGATCCGGAGCAGGAGGCGCGCCCCCTGCGCGAGCTGCCGGCGGAAGGCGGCGGGCGAGCGCCGGTAGACTGGAAACCGATCTTCCAAGTGCGTCTCGACGACGACGTGGTCGAGCCGGGCCACGCGGAACCAGACCAGGTCGCGGTGCTCGACCCGCACCGGCGTCGCCGCCCGTCCGGACGGCATCGCCCAATTCCGCAGCACCGCCCAGGCGAGCCTGGAGGCGAAGCCGGGCAGGGCTCTCGGATCCCGCGGCAGCCTGCGGTCGCGGGGCA
>CADCTL010000287.1 GCA_902805625.1 uncultured Acetobacteraceae bacterium | reverse complement strand
CCGCCGGCCGGGGCGCCCGCGCCTTCCATGGCGGCCGGCGGCGGCGTGTAAGCCGCCGGGGGCGTGTAGGTGTCGCGGAGCGGGTCGTCGAAAGAGCGGCGGATGGAGCCGTCCTTGTCCACCGTCTTCTCGAACTCGTCGCGGACGTTGAAGGTGCGGATGTCGTGGATCTGCTGGCGCAGCTCGTCCAGGTTCGCTTCGCGCACCAGCTCGTCCGCCTGCGACCGGAATTCGCCCGCCATGCGCCGCAGCTTCTGCACGCCGCGCGCGACGCCGCGCACCGCCTCGGGCAGGTCCTTGGGCCCGATGACGACGAGCGCCACCACCGCGATGAGCGCTATCTCGGACCAAGCGAGGTCTATCATTGCGTCTCCGCCTGCGGACCATCTACGCCGGCGTAGAGGCCTTGTCGCAGGGCGGCATCCGTTAGCAGGAAGCCGAGGCTCCATCCAGAGCGGCGTCGGGCAATCGGAAAGGCGCACGCGGCGCGGCGGAACACGGGCGCGCCGACCGCGGCTGCGCGGCGGGGCTTCCCGGCGGGGAGCAGGCGGACCGGGGAGCGGTCCACACTGCCCCCGCTCGGCGGGCGCGCCTGGCTTCCGCCCGGGCGGTGCCGGGCCGACGGCCGAGGCCCAGGCGGGTCAGGAACCGATGAATTGGCCCGGAGCGGGGACGATGGTGGAGCGACGCCGCACCGTCCCCGCCCAGGCGCCGGCGCCCACGAGGGCCGCGAGCCCGGCGGCGATCCCGGCACCGAACGGGGCGAGGACGGCGGTGATGATCGCCACCGCGGCCGTGGGGAAGTTTTGCGCGCACACGCGCGCGGTTGCGCGGACTGACTTAGACATGATGTATGCAACTCCAGGGTGCTTTGCTGCGATGCATCATTGTGCATTCAGTATGCAGCCGAATGGAAGAGCGAAGTTGCCCAAACGTCCCGTCGGGGGCGGGCTCAGCCCATTTCACAGGCGAGTGAGAGGCCGGTGCCCATGCCCCGGGCGGGCGGAGTCAGCAGCGTCCGGAGAACCAAGACGCAGGTGCGTCGTGGAGCTTGCTCGGCTCCGGACGGCCGGAACAGCCGTCTCGCGCGCTGGTCGCGTTCAGGACGGCACGGCGCGGAACACGAAGGCCCGAGCCGGGTCCATCGCAACCCCAACCTGCTGGCCGCGGGACAGCACGGCGCCGGGCGGCAGGCGGGCGTGCAGGTGCTGCATCCCTCCCGCTCCGTCCGGCACCGCCAAGTGGACGAGGGTGGTGGCGCCGAGCAAGCGGCAGGCTTCCACCACCGCCGCCGCGCCGTCCTGCGCCGGGCGGATCAGCAAGCCTTCGGGGCGGAGCAGCAGTTCCGCCGGGCCGTCGGGCAGCCCGGCGGCGGCGACGCTGCCGATGGCCGTTTGCGCCCGGCCGCCGCGCACCAGGGCGGGCATCCGGTTCACCTCGCCGAGGAAGGTGGCGACGAAGGGCTCGCGGGGGTGGAGGTACAGCTCCTCCGGCTTGCCCACCTGCACCACCCTGCCCTCCCGCATCAGGGCGATGCGGTCGGCCATGAACATCGCTTCCTCGGCGTCGTGGGTGACCACGAGCGCCGGGATGCCGCTGGTTTGGAGGACGTGGAGGGTGTCGTCGCGCACCTGGTCGCGCAGCCGGGCGTCGAGGGAGGCGAAGGCCTCGTCCAGCAAGAGCGCTTGCGGGCGGGGCGCGAGGGCGCGGGCGAGCGCCACCCGCTGCTGCTGACCGCCGGAGAGCATGTGCGGGTAGGCGCCGGCGTGGGTTTCGAGGCCGACGCTGGCCAGGGCCTCGGCCACCTGCCAGCCGCGCTCGCCGCGGGGCACGCGGCGGAGGCCGAAGGCGACGTTCTCGGCCACCGTCAGATGCGGGAACAGGGCGTAGTCCTGAAACACGAAGCCGATGCTGCGCTCTTCCGGCGGCAGCTCCCGGCCCGGCTCGGCCAGCACGGTGCCGTTCAACTCGATGCGGCCGGCTTGCAAGGGCTCCAGCCCGGCCACCAAGCGGAGCAGCGTGGTCTTGCCGTCGCCGGAGGGGCCCAGGAGGCAAAGGATTTCGCCGGGGCCGGTTTCCAGGTCGATGCCGCGGAGGACCTCGCGGGGGCCGTAGGCGTGGCGGATGCCGGAAAGGCGGAGGCTCATGCCGCTGGAGGTGGTGCGGCTTCCGTCGGCTGTTGAGGCGGCGATTGAAGCGGCAGGGTCGGCTCGTTCACCAGTTCCTCCCGCCGCGGGAGGTCGCCCAGCGCCTTGAGGCCGAACTGCTCCAGGAAGCGCGGCGTGGTGCCCCAGAGGCTCGGGCGGCCCGGCACCTCCTTGCGGCCGCGCGGGGCGATCAGCGCCGCGTCCAGCAGGAGTTCGAGCGTGGACTGCGACAGGCTGGCGCCGCGTATCTCCTCGATCTCGGCGCGGGTGACGGGCTGGTGGTAGGCGACGATGGCGAGCGTTTCCATCGCCGCCCGCGGCAGGCGGCGCGGCACCTCGACCACGCGGGTGATGGCGGGGGCGAGTTCGGGCGCGGTGCGGAAGGCGAAGCCGCCGGCCACCTCGACGAGCTCCACGGGGCGGCCGGCGCAAGCGGCGGCGAGCGCGGTCAGCACGGCGCGCGCGTCGCAGCCGGGCGGCAGGGCGCCTTGGAGGCGGGCGGGCGTCACCGGGCGGTCGGACGCGAAGACCAGCGCTTCGGCGATGCGGAGGGCGTGGGCGAAAAGGGCGGGGTCGGGCGGCGCGTCCGCCGCTTGGTTTTCGCCAAGTCGGGCGGCGTCGGCGGCAGGGGCATCAGCGTCGGCGACGGGGCCGCGTGCATCCACCGGGATCTCGGACGCAGCGGCAACGGCCGCACTGTCCGCGATCTCCGAAGCGGCGGCCTGAGCGGCGCCGTGCTCCGCCGTGCCGGCGGTCCCGACCTCCTCACCCCCGATCCCGGGTGCTGACGTTTCCTCCGAAGCCTGCTCAACACGGAGAACGGCGCCGTTCTCCGGCTGGATGGCGGCCGCGTTCTCGTCCTCGAGATGGGGGGGCGGGGCTTCCGCCTCTGCGTCAGGCGGCGCGGGCATCGGGGACCTCCGGGCGGGCCGCTGCGCGCCGTGGGCGGACCAGGATGGGGCCGAAGTCCCGGTCCTGGCGCAGCTCGACGCCGCCGCCGCGCGCGGTTTCCAGCGCCGCGACCAGGGTGCTGGCGAGGGCGGCGCGGCGTTCCACCGGATCGGACAAATTCTCTGGCAGGAAGCCTTGGAGCACGGCCCAGCTCGGGAGGGAACCGGCCGGCAGGGCGCCCAGGAGGCGGGACAAGCGGGCCATCGCTTCTCCCACCGTCCACAGGCGGCGGTGCTTCGGCGTGTAGGGCCGGCTGGCCAGGGCTCGGCGCCGGGCCGCCGCGTAGGCCTGGAGCAGCGCCGGCAGGTCGGCGGCGATGCCGGAGCGGTCCTCCACGCGGAGCGACTCGGCGGCGCCGCGCCCGAACAGGTCGTGCCCGAGTTGCTGGCGCCCGTTCAGCCACGCCGCGGCGGCGCGCATCCGCTCCAGTTCGCGCAGCCGGCCGGCGAGCGCGACGGCCAGCGCCTCGGCGTCCTCCTCCGGTTCGGCCTCCTCCGGCGGCAGGAGCAGGCGGGACTTCAGCCAGGCGAGCCACGCGGCCATCACCAGCCAGTCGGCCGCGATCTCCAGGCGGACGCGCCTCGCCTGCTCCACCACGAGGAGGAACTGGTCCACCAGGCTGAGAATGGAGATTCGCTCCAGATCCACTTTCTGAGAGCGAGCCAACTCCAGCAGGAGGTCGAGCGGCCCTTCGAAGCCGTCCAGGCGGAGGTGCAGCACGGGCGTTTGCGGCGCGGGCGCGGCGGCTGTCACGCGCGGCCCCCGCCGTGGAAGGACAGCATCAGCACGAGGTCGAACCCGTCGGCCACCACCGTCCGCAGCGCCCAGCCCACCGGGTCGAAACCGTCGGCCACGCGCGGCAGCACGAGCACGGCGCCGACCACGAGCAGCAGGCCGAAGGGCTCCAAGCGCATGAAGGGCAGCGCCAAGCGCGCCGGCAGCAGCCCGGCGACGATGCGGCCGCCGTCGAGCGGCGGGATGGGCAGCAGGTTGAACAATCCGAGCACCAGGTTCGCCAAGATGGACAGGCCGAGCAAGCGATAAACCCAGGCCACCGAGTCGGGCGAGAGGATATCGCCGAGCCCTGCCGCCGGGTGCGCAAGCAACCCCGCGATCCAGGCCAGGGCGAAGTTGGTCGCCGGGCCGGCCGCCGCCACCAGCATCATGCCCCGCCGCGGGTCGCGCAGCGCGAGCAGATTCACCGGCACCGGCTTGGCCCAGCCGAACATAGCCTCCACCCGGCCGAGGGTGAGGAGTTGTCCCAGCAGCAGCACACCCGGGATCAGCACCGTGCCCACCGGGTCCACGTGGCGGAGCGGGTTGAGGCTGAGGCGCCCCATGCGCTTGGCCGTGTCGTCGCCGAGCGCCAGGGCGGCGTAGCCGTGCGCCGCCTCGTGCAGGGTGATGGCGACCACGGAGGCGAGGACGGCCGCCGCGAGCTCGGGCAGCCAAGTCGGGATCACGCCGCGGCCGTCGTGGTGGTGAGATGGGCGTCACGCGCCGCTCGCAGCGCCGCATGGTCCAGCGGGCGCAGCGCCTCCTCCACCCGCGCCTTGGCGGCGTGCAGCCGCTCCTCGGCGAGGCTGGACAGGGGCGGGCAATCGGCGAGCAGGGCGGCGGTTTCGGACAAATCGCCGTTGCAGTGGAGCACGAGGTCGCAGCCCGCCGCGATGGCCTGCCGGGCGAGCGCCCCAGGGTCGCCCCGCAGCGCCTTCATGCACAGGTCGTCGCTGACCAGCACGCCGTCGAAGCCGATGGCGTGGCGGATGACGCGGCCGATGACGCTTTCGGACAAAGTGGCCGGCAGG
>CADCTL010000286.1 GCA_902805625.1 uncultured Acetobacteraceae bacterium | reverse complement strand
TTCCAGCCCGTCGAACAGGTGGTCCATCCAACCAGGGACGCTGGCGCCGCACATGGCGCTGAACTTCTTCACCTGGACGATGCTGTTCACCGGGAAGATGCCCGGGACGATCGGCACGGTGATGCCCGCCGCCCCGCAGCGATCCAGGAAGCGCAGGTACACATCGGTGTCGAAGAAGTACTGCGTGATGGCGCGGGTGGCGCCCGCGTCGATCTTCCGCTTCAAGTTGTCTATGTCGTGGTCGGCCGAAAGGGCGGTCGGGTGCGCCTCCGGGTAGGCGGCGACGCTGATCTCGAAGGGCGCGATGCGGCGCAGGCCCTCCACCAGGTCGGCCGCGTAGGCATAGCCCTCGGGATGCGGCTCGTAGCGCTCCACGCCCGGCGGCTGGTCGCCCCGCAGCGCGACGATGTGCCGCACGCCGGCGTCCCAATAGTCCCGCGCCACCCGGTCCACCTCGGCGCGCGAGGCGTCCACGCAGGTGAGGTGCGCGGCCGGCGTGAGGGTCGTCTCGCGCAGGATGCGCGACACGGTGGCGTGGGTGCGCGCCTGGGTGCTGCCGCCCGCGCCGTAGGTCACGGACACGAACCGCGGCCGCAACGGCGCCAAGCGGCGCACGCAGGCCCAGAGCTGGGCCTCCAGCGCCTCCGTCTTGGGCGGGAAGAACTCGAAGGAGAGCTGGGGCGCGGGCATCGCCGCCGGCGCCGGCAGGGCGCCGACTCGGGGCGCGGTCAGCCAGCGTTGCAGCGTGCCGGGATAGGACTGGTCCATGCGCGAGATCTGCCCATTCCGGACCGGGCGCGCAAGCGCCGCCTCCGGTGCTGTTCGAGGTGTTACGGCGGCGCGGCGGGAGACGGTCGCTCCGTTTTCGGGGCGGGCCGAGTGGAGCGGCGCTGTCGCCGAGGGGCTGACAGGCGCCTCTCCCGCGCGCTTCACTGCGGGAACGTCCGGGGAGGACATCCACAGTGATCGGCCGCCGCCGCCTCGCGTTCGCCGCCGTCGCGGCGCCCTTCGCCCATCTCTCCGCCCCCTCGGCCCAGACCGGACAAGGCGGCGGCTGGAACCCCAGCCGGCCGGTGCGCATCCTGATCCCCGCCGTCGCCGCGGGCGGGTCGGACACCGCCACGCGCATCGTCGCGCCGCGCCTTTCGGCGCTGCTCGGCCAGCCGATCGTGGTGGACAACCGGCCCGGCGGTGCCGGCAACCTAGCTAACGAGATCCTCGCCCAGGCGCCGGCGGACGGGCACACGGTGCAGATGGGCACCATCGGCAATCTGGCCGTGAACCCGCTGATTCAGAAGAACCTGCCGGTGGACCCGCTGCGCGACCTCACCCACCTCTCGTTGGCGGTGCAGGTGTTGAACCTGCTGGTCGTGCCGGCGGACCGCCCCTGGCGCGGCGTCGCGGACCTCCTGGCGACGGCGAAAGCGCGGCCGGGGTCGCTGTCCTACGGCTCTTCCGGCGTCGGCTCGGCCGGGCACCTCGCGGGCGCGCTGCTCGACCAGGTGGCGGGAGTCCAAGGCGTGCACGTGCCTTACCGGGGCGGCGGCCAACTCATCGCCGACATCCTCTCGGGCAAGGTGGACTACGCCTTCGCCACGGCGGCGACGACGCTCGAACACGTCCAGGCCGGGCGGTTGCGGGCGCTGGCCGTGCCGGCGGCGGCGCGCTCCGCGCTGGTGCCGGACGTGCCGACGGTGGCGGAAACGGGGGCGCCCGGCTACGCGGTGCTGAACTGGTACGCGCTTGTCGCGCCCCGGGGCGTGCCGCGGCCCGCCGTCCTGCGCTGGAACGCCGCGCTGCGCGAGGCGCTGCGAGATCCAGAAACGGTGGGGAAGCTCGCGCAGCAGGGCATCGAGCCGTTGACCAGCACGCCCGAAGGCTGCACGGAATTCATGGAGGCCGAGGTGGCGAAGTGGGCCGCGGTGGTCCGCGCCGGGCGCATCGGAGCGGATTGACGCCGCCGGCGTCGCCGCGCCGAGGGCGGCGGTTGTTCGGCGTGGCGGGTCGATATCCCGATCCGCCTGTGTTAGGCGACAAACGGCGAAAGGTGCTATGGCCTGCCCCGCCGCCCCTTTCCCCTCCGGTCGTCGCGGCGGGTGGCGAGCGAGTGCCCCCGACAGTTCATGTCCGCCAGGGATGTCCCGACCATGCGTTTGAAACGATCCGCCCTGCCGCTGCTCCTCGCCGCATTGCTGCCCGCGCTCGGCGCCTGCGCTACCCGCCCGCCGGCCGACGACCCCGAATCGGTGGCCGAGTTCCGGCAGAACAACGACCCGATCGAGCCTTTCAACCGCGGGTCCTACGCGGTCCACCAAGCCATAGACCGGAACGTGCTGGCCCCGGTGGCGCGGGGCTATCGCGCCGTCGTGCCCACCCCCGTGCGGCTCGGCGTCCGCAACGTCCTGGCCAACCTGCGAACGCCGGTCATCTTGGTGAACGACGTGCTCCAGGGCGAACCACGGCGGGCCGGCGACACGCTCGGGCGCTTCGTGGTCAACTCGACCCTCGGCGTCGGCGGCATCTTCGACGTCGCAGGCAATCGCCTGGGCGTGCGCGGGCACGCGGAGGATTTCGGCCAGACCTTCGCGCGCTGGGGCGTGGGCGAAGGCCCGTACCTGTTCATCCCGGTCATCGGGCCGTCCAACCCGCGCGACCTGACGGGCTTCGGCCTCGGCATCGCGGCCGACCCGCTCGTCTGGCTCGGCCAGGGGGCGACGGTGGACGCGCTCACGTACTCCCGCACCGGCGCCACCGTGGTCGACACCCGCGAAGAGCTGCTGGACCCGCTCGACGCGGTGGAACGCACCTCCCTCGACTCCTATGCCACCCTCCGCAGCGCCTACCGCCAACGCCGACGGGCGGAGATCGACAACCGGACCGGCGGCGGCACTCCGTCCGGCTTCGGGACCGGCTTCGGCGTCGGCCCCGGTGAACCATCCGCGCCCGCGGGCCGCTGACGCCCCGGCGCCGAAACATCAGGAGACCCAGACGAACATGGCACCACGCCGCCTTCTCCTCGGGACCGTTCTCGCGCTGGCCGCATCGGCGGGAGGCGCCCGCGCCCAGGGGGCCGACCCCGCCCGCGCCACGCGGTTCATCCAGTCCACCGGGCAGGAACTGGTCGCGGCGCTGAACTCCAACGCCCCACTGGCGCAGCGCCGCCAGCAGGTCTCGGCCATCCTGCACCGCGCCGTGGACGTCGAAGGCGTCGGCCGCTTCATCCTCGGCCGCTGGTGGCGGCAGGCGAGCGCCGCCGAACAGCAGGAATACATGCGCCTGTTCGACGAAACGCTGATCCGCAACCTGTCGGCCCGGTTCGGCGAGTACCAGGGCGTGCGCTTCTCGCTCGGCCGGGCGCAGCAGCGCACGGAGGACGACGTGCTGGTGAACACCATCATCGAGCGCCCCAACCTCGCGCCCTTCTCGCTCGACTGGCGGGTGGGGGACGTGAACGGGCAGCCGAAGGTGGTGGACGTGATCGCGGAAGGCACATCGCTGCGGCTGACGCAGCGGAGCGAGTATTCCGCCGTCATACAGCGCAACAACGGGCAGATCTCCGCGCTTCTCGCAGCCATGCGGAACCAGATCCAGCAATTGGCCGCCCGCGAAGGGCGCTGACGCGGCAAGCCGGCGCCAGCCCCGTTCGGGCGGGCGCCGGTCGCATCCGCCCAGGCCTCGTCGGTGCTGGGCTGGATGGAACCAGATGCTCGATTACGGCGTTGGATCAAAGGAAAGTTTACCTGATCCGGACGCGGCGACCAACGTCACCGCTCTCATGCGCCCGCCTCTTGTGAGCCAGCGCCTCGTCCGGTCACCGAGCGAGCGAGGTGATTCGCATGTCCGATGCCCAATTGGGCACCGAGGCCGAACTGCGTGTGCGCGACGGCCGCTTCCTGCTGTTGTGCCTCTCGCACTTGCGTTGGAATTTCGTTTTCCAGCGGCCGCAGCACCTCATGTCCCGCGCGGCGCGCAGCCACGACGTTGTCTTCTTGGAGGAACCCGTTTTCCAGCCCGGCGTCGCCACGCCCCGGCTGGAGCGCCACCCCGTCCCGGAAGGCGTAACGGTCGCCGTGCCGGTGTTGCCCGAAGGGATGACGGACGAGCAAGCCATCGGCGCGCAGCGCGCGCTGCTTGACACCCTGCTCGCCCCGGAAGCGGGACGCCGGCTGATCGCCTGGTTTTACACGCCGATGGCGCTGAACTTCGCGGGCCACCTCGCTCCCGACGTCACGGTTTATGACTGCATGGACGAGTTGTCCGCTTTCAGGGGCGCCCCGCCCGGGATGCTCAGGCTGGAGCAAGCCTTGCTGGACCGCGCCGACCTCGTCTTTTCCGGAGGGCGCAGCCTGTACGAAGCGAAGCGCGACCGCCACCCGCGCGTGTTCTGCTTCCCGTCTTCCATCGACGCCGCCCATTTCGGCAAGGCGCGGGCGCCGCAGCCCGACCCGGCGGACCAGGGCGGCATCCCTCGCCCGCGCGTCGGCTTCTTCGGCGTGGTGGACGAGCGCATGGACCTGGAACTCGTCGGTGCGCTGGCCGAGCTGCGCCCCGACTGGCGGTTCGTGATGATCGGGCCGGTGGTGAAGATCGATCCGGACGCGCTGCCGCGTTCGCCCAACCTGCACTGGCTCGGCGTCAAATCCTACGCCGAACTCCCCGCCTACCTGTCCGGGTGGGACGCGGGCTTCATGCCCTTCGCGCGGAACGAGAGCACGCGCTTCATCAGCCCGACCAAGACGCCGGAGTTCCTGGCGGCCGGCCTGCCCGTGGTGTCCACCCCCGTCGCCGACGTCGTGAGCGACTGGGGCGGCGGCGGGCTGGTGGACATCGCGGGCGACGCCCCGGCCTTCGCGGACGCGCTGGGGCGCGCCCTGGACCGGCCGCGGGCGGAGTGGCTCCGGGACGTGGA
>CADCTL010000285.1 GCA_902805625.1 uncultured Acetobacteraceae bacterium | reverse complement strand
GGCCGCGCTCCGCGACGGGACGGCCGGCGGCGAGGGTGGCGGAAAGGTCGAGGCCGCCCAGCAACCGGCTGTCCGGCGCGGAGGGCGGCAGCCGGCGCACCGGCGCAGAAGCGGGCAAGCCCGCGCGCAGCAGCGCGAGCCAGCGGTCGCGCGCCGGGCCGGGCGGAGACCGCAGCGCGGCGCCGGTCCCCGGAGGGTCCACGGCCAGGAGCGCGGCGGCGAGCGCCGCGTCGGACCAGGACGAGCCCTCCGCCGGGAGAGCCTCGCTCAAGCGGCGAACACCTCCGCCGCCGCGCGCTCGACGCGGGTGGTGGCCACCGCTTCGTCCAGCGGGTTGCGCCGCAGCCGGTGCCGGAGCGCCGGCGCCGCCATGCGCCGCAGGTGGTCGTCGCCGATCTCCGAATCGCCGTCCAGGGCCGCGACGGCGCGCGCGGCGCGCACAAGGGTCATCTCGCCCCGCAGCCCGTCCGTGCCGAGCGCCATGCAGAGCCGGGCCGCGCGCTCGATGGCGGCGTCGCCCACCTCGATGTCCGGGAGGAGCTCCCGCGCGGCGAGTATCTGCCGGCGCAGACGCGCCTCCTCCCGCGCCCAGGCCGAACCGAAAGCGGCGGGGTTCCGTTCGTAGGCGTCGCGCCGCCGCACCACCTCCACGCGCTGGGGCAGATCGTTGGGCGTCCGCACCTCCACCGCGAGGCCGAAGCGGTCGAGGAGTTGCGGGCGCAACTCGCCCTCCTCGGGGTTGCCGCTGCCCACCAGCACGAAGCGCGCGGGGTGGCGCAAGCTCAAGCCCTCGCGCTCCACCACGTTCTCGCCGGAGGCGGCGACGTCCAGCAGGAGGTCCACCAAATGGTCCTCCAGCAGGTTCACTTCGTCGATGTAGAGGAAGCCGCGGTGGGCGCGCGCGAGCAGCCCCGGCTCGAAGGCCTTCTCGCCCCGGGTCAGCGCCCGCTCGATGTCGAGCGCGCCGACCACGCGGTCCTCCGTGGCGCCGAGCGGCAGGTCCACCACGGGCACCTGGACCGTGCGAGACGGCAGCGGCGCCGCACGGGCGCGGCAGTCGTCGCACAGCCCGCCCGCGCCGGACGGGTCGCAGTTGTAGCGGCACCCCTCCACGGCGCGCATCGGCGGCAGCAGCGCCGCGAGCGCACGCACCGCCGTGGACTTGCCCGTGCCGCGGTCGCCGAGGACCAGCACGCCGCCGATGCCCGGGTCCACCGCGGCGGCGAGCAGCGCCAAGCGCATTTCGTCCTGCCCGACGATGGCCGTGAAGGGGTAGGCGGCGCGCCCGGCCGTCGCCGCGATCTCCCGCGCGGCGGCGCCGCGCCGCGCGCCGTTCAGGCCGATCTCTTTGCCGCCAGGCGTCCGCCCTCCGGTAACGCCCGGCGCTTCCGTCACGCCGCTCTCCGCAGGCTCAACTGGGACCAGATCGCCGCGAGGGAGTCCACGAGGTGATCGACGTCTTCGTCCGTGTGCAGCGGCGAGGGCGTGAGGCGGAGGCGCTCCGTGCCGCGCGGCACGGTCGGGTAGTTGATGGGCTGGACGTAGATGCCGTGCTCGTCGAGCAGCACGTCGCTGATGTGCTTGCACTGCACCGGGTCGCCCACCATCACCGGGACGATGTGGCTCGGGTTCGGCATGTGCGGCAGCCCCGCCGCGTCCAGGCGCCGGCGCACCAGCGCCACGCGGTCGTGCATCCGCGCCCGCTCCGCCCCGCTCGCCTTGAGGTGGCGGATGCTGGCCGCGGCGCCGGCCGCCACCGCGGGCGGCACGGCCGTGGTGAAGATGAAGCCGGAGGCGTAGGAGCGGACGAAGTCGCAGAGCGCGGCGGAGGCCGCGATGTAGCCGCCCACCACGCCGAACGCCTTGGCGAGCGTGCCCTCGATGACGGTGAGGCGGTGCGACAATCCCTCGCGTTCGGCGACGCCGCCGCCGCGCGGTCCGTAAAGGCCCACCGCGTGGACCTCGTCGAGGTAGGTCATCGCGCCGAACTCGTCAGCCACGTCGCAGATGGCGGCGATGGGCGCGATGTCCCCGTCCATGGAGTAGACGGATTCGAAGGCGATCAGCTTCGGCGCGTCCGGGTCCAGCCTGGAGAGCTGGCGTCGCAGGTCTTCCACGTCGTTGTGGCGGAACACCTCGCAGCGGGCGCGGCTGTGCCGGATGCCCTCGATCATGGAGGCGTGGTTGAGCGAGTCCGACAGCACCACGCAGCCCGGCATCCGGCCCGCGAGGGTGGAGAGCGACGCCCAATTCGACATGTAGCCGGAATTGAACAGCAGGGCCGATTCCTTGCCGTGCAGGTCGGCCAGCTCGCGCTCCAGCAGCACGTGGTGGTGGTTGGTGCCCGCGATGTTGCGCGTGCCGCCGGCCCCGGCGCCGCAACGGTCGAGCGCCTCGTGCATGGCGGCGAGCACCGCCGGGTGCTGCCCCATGCCGAGGTAGTCGTTGGAGCACCAAACCGTCACCTCCGCCCGACCGTTGGGGCCGCGGTGGTGCGTGGCGCGAGGAAAGCTCCCCGCTTGCCGTTCCAGGTCCGCGAAGACGCGGTAGCGGCCTTCCTGGCGGAGGCCGTCGAGCTGCCTGCGGAAGAAGCTCTCGTAGTTCATGTCGCCTCCGTACGACCAGGTGTCGGGGTGGGAATGGGAGCCCCGCGCGGGCGCAAGGCGTCCATGGTCCGGAACACTACGGCGGACGCGCGCCCGGCGCGGTGATCCGCGTCACGGGACAGGTCCGGTGAACGGTTCGCCCCCAGGGCCCACTCGCGCGAGCGCAAGCCCCACCGCCACAGCGCCTCGAAGGGCAGCGGCAGCACCATGAACCAGTGCTCCAGCACCGCCAAAGCCATGAGCATCCCGAGCAAGGTGAAACCGACCGCCTGGAAGGCGTCGGCCTCCGGCGCGAAAGCCGTCCCGAACAGCATGACGCAGGCGGCCGTCGCACCGATCACCGAGAACGGAAACAGCGCGTTGGCCGGCCGCCGACGGAAGAAGCTCCGCAGGTAGGAAAGATGGTCGGGCAGGAACGACTCGGCAAGGTTGCGGACGCCCAGGAACACGTTGAGCTTCGCGCTCAAGCGCATGATGGCCAGGATCAAAAAAGTTCCGGTACCGATCTGGTTCGGCCCGCCCCAGGTGAGCGAAACCGCCAACGCCGCGGCGGCCAGGATTGCCAGTTCGTGCCACAGGACGGCGCCGACCGCCGCCAGGAAGCGGGGCCACCCGTCGGTGCCGGGCTCCAAGGGCGCTTTGCGCGGACCGGTCAGCCAGCCCGTCAGGAAGCTGATCTCCACCCACCCCCAGACGAGCAGGCCGCATGTGAAGGCGAGATAGGCCCCGGAGGGCGAAGGGTCGGCGGCGCTGGCGCGGAGGCCCCAGCAGGCGGCCGCGAGCACCGCCGTCGCGCCGGCCATGCTCCAGCGGAAGGTTTCCGGCCGCAGCCCGTCCAGGTGCAGGATCAGCCCCGTGGCGAACCACCAGACGAACACCGTGTAGAGCGCCGGGAGGCCGTGCTCAGCCATGAACCGGGCTTCCCTCCCCTACCATGCGGGCGCGAGGCGTGGATCGGCCGGCAGCGCCTTGCGCTTCGCCGGCAGCGTGTAGAGCCGCGCGAAGGTCAAGGCCGCCGCGGCGGCCAAGCGGACGCGCTTCAGCTTGCCGCCGACGCCGCCCGCCTTCTTCGCGGTGCCCATCGCCTCCGTCACGCGCCGCAACCGTTCGCAGCCCGCCCAGAAGGCCGGATTGTCCATGTCCAGCGTGACCGGGAACACCTGCTCGCAGATCTCGGAGGTGATGCGGAGCACTTGCTGGTCATACTCGGTCGGAGTCATGCCGAGCGCCTTGTGGAACTCCGGACGCGCGTGGTCCCGCACGTACATCGTGGCGAACACGGCGAGTTGGAAAAACCTGATCCACAGCTTGTTCGAGCCGGACAGCAGCGCCGGGTTGGCGCGCATCAGCAGTGCGAAGGCTTCGCCGTGCCGGAACTCGTCGTTGCACCACTTCTCGAACCACAGGAAAATGGGGTGGAAGCGCAGTTCCGGGTGCCGCTCGAACTGGCGGAAGATGGTGATGTAGCGGGCGTAGCCGATCTTTTCCGACAGGTACGTCGCGTAGAAGATGAACTTCGGCTTGAAGTAGTGGTACTTCTTGGCGCGCGTCAGGAAGCCGAGATCCACGCCGATCCCGATGTCCTTCAGAGAGTCGTTGATGAAGCCGGCATGCCGAGCCTCGTCGCGCGCCATGTGGGCGAACAGCTCGCGGACGTCCGGATGGGAGATGCGCTTCTTGATCTCGGCGTAGAGCACGCAGCCGGAGAACTCGGCGGTCACGGAGCTGATGAGGAACTCCTTCAGCTCCTTTTGCAGCCCTTCGGGCAGGGCCGACAGGTCGAAGCGGTCGAACTCGTCCGTCCGCGTGAAATGCCCCTTGTTCGGGTCGGCCCGGAACTCCGCCATCAACGCGTCCCAGTCGGCGCGCACCGGCTCGACATCCAGCTTGTTCATGGCGTCGAAGTCGGTGGTGTAGAAGCGCGGTGCGAGGACCGTGTCCTCCTGCGCGACGCGGGTGGCCGCGTTCGGCGCGGCCTTGGTCGGAGACACGGCGTTCATGACGCCTCCTTCGGCTCGAAGCCGACGTGGTAGAGTTCGGTGAGTTCGAAAACCGCGGCGAACCGCGTCCGCAGGCGTTCCAACGGGCCAGCGCGGGTGACGGTGGCGTGCGAGCGCAGCACCACGCGCTCGCCGAAGGCCAGGCGCTCCGGCGCGCCGTGCACCACCACGCGGTCGCCGGGGCGCAAGACGATGCCTTCCGGCACCGCGTGGGCGTGGAAGCTGTCGGCCGTTCGCTCGATCTCCAGCACGCAGGGCACGGTGATGGTGCGCCGCCCGGCGATCGGGAGCCAATCCGTCCATCCCATCGCGGTCATCGCCCTTCCTCCTTGGCCGCCGGCAGCAACCGCGCGAACGCCTCCACCTGCGTCGGACCGAAGGCCCGGAGGTCGAGCGTCCGGCCGGTCGCCAGATCTTCGAGGCTCAGCCCGCCGTCCGCCCAGGTGGACAGGCGGAAGGGCTTCTCGGGGCCGAGACCGACGCCCCGGCGCTCTCGCGCGAGGCCGCGGAGCGTAGCACGTATGAACCCCTCGGTCCCAGGCGCGAGCACAGCGATTACACGCCGGTCGCCCGCCCGGCTCACGGAAACACCGCCGTCCGATTGGTCCTCGAAATGGAGATCCGCGGACGCCAGCACGCGGCTTCCCCGCCCCGCGTCGAGGTCGCCGGCATCCGGCCGAAGGAAGGCCGTCGCCAGGAGCACGGCCAGGAGCAGCGCCCCAAGCCCGAGCAAAAGGGGCATGGACGGTCCGGGCGGTTTCGCCACGGCGCCGCCGGCCCCGCGCATCACGCGGCCACCCCTGCTGGCACGTCCACCGGCGGACGCGGCCTCTCGATCGCGGGTGCGGGCGCGGCCTGCGTGGGTTCCGCCGCAGTGCTCGCGGCCAGGGCCGTCGCCAACGCCTGGGCCGCGGCCTCCGCGTCCGGCAGCCCGCGCAGCAACGGCTGCGGCTTCGAGAAGCGCCACGGGCGCACGTGCGGCCAGAGGGCGACGAAGGAGACGCGGTGCGCCGGCAGGAGCGACAGCAGGATGTCGCCGGTGCCGTCGGCGCAGCGCCGCAGCCCCGCGGACCGCACGGCGCCCAGCGGGATGTTCACCGCCATCGGCAAGGCGACCCCGACGCGCAGCACCAGCCGCCGGTCCGTCACCGTGTACAGCGTCGTCCGCGCCGCCAGCACCGACACCGCGAGAAGCGTCCCGATCGGGATGCTCGCCACCAGCGCCAGCCAGAGGGCGTCCATCGCCAACGTCCCGGGGCCCGCGCCGTCGGCGGCCGCGGAAGCGCCGCTCCAGGCCGCGAGGGCCACGAAGTACAGGGCGACCAGGCGCACGTGGAAGGCGCGGCGCGCGAGGGAGCGCCAGCGCGGCGCCCCCTGCCAGAGCACCGTCTCCCCGCCCGGCAGCCGCTCCGGCAGGCCGGGCACGGGCTCGTCGTCGTGCTCGCGGATCACAGCACGGGCCCCAACCGCTTCGGGGTGGCGTAGAGGTGGCCGCCGGCGAAGTACCCGGCGATTCGGTCCTCTTCGAGCAGCGTGATCTGGTCCGGGTTCTTCACCGTCGGCGCCGCCGCGATCTGCCGCGCCAGCGTGGACTTCACCGTCACGCGCCGGCGCCTCACGTCGATGCGGACGAGTTGCGTCGGCACCAGCACATGCCGCTGCGGGACGCCGAGGAAGGGCGCGACGTCCACCTCGAGGAGGCGGATGAAGGTTTCAGACCGGTCGATCCACACGTCGCTCACAGTGCCGGCGACGATGCCGTCCGCGCCCACCACCTCCATGCCGCGCGGATCGGGGTCCTCCGGCGCCAGGTAATAGCTGGTCGCCACCCGCAGCGGGACGATCTTCGGCAACTGCTCGTCGAAGGTGAGGTCCGGCACGTCGGAGCGCTGGGCATAGGAGGCGGAGCCGACGCCGTCCTGCATGGGGTCGCCGAGCGGGACGAAGGGCGCGCCGGGCCAGCGCTCGGCAGGCGCGAGGATGCCCGTGAGGTCGCGCTCGCGCCGGTCCAGCAGTTCATCCGGTTCGTGGAACAGGCGGAACTTCTTCGGGCCGGGCGGGAACGGGAAGCCCTGGACTTGCACACGGTTCGTCCGATCGGTCCGGTCCGACTCGAGCGGATAGCCTTCGCGCTTGTCTTCCCGGCGCAGGTAGAAGACCAAGCCGAGAAAGAAGAGGAAGAACGCGTACAACGCGAGTTCGGCGACGTCGAAGGTGGAGGTGAAGGCTCCGGTTCCGGTCGGCATGTCGTTCCTCCGCGAAGGATGCGGCTACGAGGGCGGGAACCCGGCGGCGCCGAGCCCCGGTGATGGCGGCGGTCCCGCTTCGCCCGCCGCCGCGGGCGTCGTCGTGCGCACGAGGGGGCCGATGGCGGCCAGGGTGGCGAAGAGCAGCACGACCTCCAGCAGGTAGACCGCGCCGTAGCCCGTGGCGGGGGTGGCCAGCGTGTCGCCGAGCCCTCCGGCTTCCGCCCACCCGGCCACGCCGTCGCGCAGCAATCCGCCGAGGGCGATGGCGCACCCGGCCGCCGTCGCCTGCGCCGCTCCCCAAGCGCCGAGCGCCAGCCCGATCTGGCCTTCGGGTGCCGCGCGCATGCAGGCGGTGAGCGTGGCGTGCGCGAACAGGCCTCCGCCGAGGCCGATGAGGGCGGTGCCGGCCGTGAACAGCGGCACGGAGGCGAAGGGCGCGGCGAAGACGACTGCGACAAAGGCGACGATGCCGGAAAGGGCTCCGAGCGCCGCGACCCGGTGGGGCTCGTGGCCGAGCCCGAGCAGTCGCGCCGCGGCGGCGATGCCGACGATGCTTCCGCCCGCGAGCAGCGCCGTCAGCGTCGTGGTGGCGCCGACACCGAGCTGCAGGACCTGCCCTCCATAGGGCTCCAGCAGCACGTCCTGCATGCTGAAGGCGGCGGCGCCGATCACGGCGACGGCCAAGCGGCGGGTCCATGGCCCTTGTTGGCGCAGCGCGCGCCAAGCGTCGGTGAAAGCCGGCCGCGGCACGCCGCCCGCGGTCCGCGCCGGGTCGCGCGCTTCCTGCTTCCACAGTGCGGCGACGTTGAGCACCACCGTGGCCACCGCGGCGCCCTGGATCGCTTGGATCAACCGGATCTGGCTGAACTCCGCCAGTAGCGCGCCGAAGGCGGCGGCGCTCACCACCATGCCGAACAGGAGCGCCACCGAGAGCAGCGCCACCACGCGCGGCTGCGCCGAAGGGGGCGCGAGGTCCGTCGCCAGCGCGAGCCCCACCGTCTGCACGGTGTGCAGCCCGGCACCGACCAGCAGGAAGGCCAGCGCCGCCGCGGCGTGCCCGACCCAGGCCGGGCCCTGCGTGTCGCCCGACAGCAGGATGAGCGCGAAGGGCATGATGGAAAGGCCGCCGAACTGCAGCAGCGTCCCCATCCAGAGGTAAGGCACGCGCCGCCAGCCGAGCGCCGAGCGGTGCGTGTCGGACCTGAAGCCCACCAGCGCGCGCAAGGGCGCGAAGACCAGCGGCAACCCGACCATGGCGGCGACGAGGCCGGCGGGTACCCCGAGCTCGACGATCATCACCCGGTTCAGCGTGCCGATGAGCAGCACCGCCGCCATGCCGACCGAAAGCTGGAACAGCGACAGCCGCAGCAGCCGGCCGAGCGGCAGGGTCGCGGTCGCCACGTCCGCGAAGGGCAGCAGGCCCGGCGCAAGCAGCATCCAGCCCTTGGCGAGTCCGGCGGCCCGGCGCGCGATCATGGCGCGACCAGCTCCATGGCTTGCGAGATGTAGAAGCCCCGCGCGACGCGGCGCGCCCGGCCCGGCTCCCAGCGCGCGAGGCCCGCTTCCGCCGACAAGCGGCCGAGCAGCCGCGCCTCCGCCACCGGTTCGACGGCCGGCGCCCGGTCGCCGCGCGGGAACAAGCGGCCGACCGCGTGCATGGCGGCGAGCGCCGGCGTGCGCGGGGCGAAGGTGAAGACGATCGAGCGCTCCGCCCGCGCCGCCAACCCGGCCAGCGCCCGCACCGCGTCGGGCAAGGCGTAGTGGATGAGCGAGTCCATGGCCACGACGTGGTCGAAGCGGCCGTGCCCTGGATCGAGCATGTCGCCGACGTGGAAGGAGACGCGGCCTTGGTCCCGGACCTGCGCGGCCGCGCGCTCGCGCGCCAACCCGACCAGGGTGGGCGAGATGTCCACCGCCACCACCTCGGCCCCGCGCCGCGCCGCCTCCACCGCGAAGGCGCCCGTGCCGCAGCCCGCGTCCAGCACGCGTCGCCCGCGCAGGTCGGCCGGGAGCCACTCGAGGATCGCGCCCCGCATCTCGTCCCGCCCGGCGCGCACCGTCCGGCGGATGCGGCCGACCGGAGCGTCGGACGTCAGGCGCGCCCAGGCGTCGGCCGCCGTGCGGTCGAAGTAGGCTTCGATGCGATCGCGGCGCTCCGCGTAGCCCCCGGCGGCGGCCATCAATCGAACCCCAGCAGGTCGAAGATCTCGCGGTCTTTCAGCGGCGCCGCCTCCACCGGCTCGGCACCCGCCCAGAGCGACGCGGCGAGGCGCATGTACTCCGCCTGCACCGCCTCCAGCTCCGGCGAAGGCTCCATCTCGAACAGCGTCGCCTTCTTCAACCGCGACCGCCGGATCGCGTCGAGGTCCGGGAAGTGCGCCAAGGTGCGGAGCCCGGTCGCCGCGTTGTACTTCTCGATCTGGTCCGTCCCGGCGCTGCGGTTGACGATGACGCCGCCGAGCCGGACCTCGTAGTTCTTCGCCTTGGCGCCGATGGCGGCCACGATGCGGTTCATGGCGAAGATCGAGTCGAAATCGTTGGCCGCAACGATCAGCCCGCGGTCGGCGTGCAGCAGCGGCGCGGCGAACCCGCCGCACACCACGTCGCCCAGCACGTCGAAGATGACGACGTCCGTCTCTTCGAGGAGGTGGTGCTCCTTCAGGAGTTTCACCGTCTGCCCGACGACGTAGCCGCCGCACCCGGTGCCGGCCGGCGGCCCCCCCGCCTCCACGCAGAGCACGCCGCCGTAGCCCTCGAAGACGAAGTCCTCGGGCCGGAGCTCCTCCGAGTGGAAATCCACGGATTCGAGCACGTCGATCACCGTCGGCGCCAAGCGCTTGGTCAGGGTGAATGTCGAGTCGTGCTTCGGGTCGCAACCGATCTGGAGCACGCGCTTGCCCAGCTTCGTGAAGGCTACCGACAGGTTCGACGAGGTGGTGCTCTTGCCGATGCCGCCCTTGCCGTAGACGGCGAAGACCTTCGCCCCTTCGATGCGGGCGTTGGCGTCCATGTGGACCTGCGTGCTGCCCTCGCCGTCGCCGCGTCCCGGACGGACGGCGCCGCGGATGAGCGAATGCCTGGTCACGGCGGTCATGCGGCGGCTCCCATGGTGACGCCCTCCAGGCGGTCTTCGAGTTCCTCGCCGGCGCGGCGCAGCCGATCCAGCACGCCTTCGTCTGGCGCCCAGTACCGGCGCTCTTGGGCCTCGAGCAGGCGGTTGGCGATGCGCGCCGAAGCCTTCGGGTTCAGCGCCGCCAGCCGCTCGCGCATGGCCGGGTCGAGCATGAAGGTCTGCGCCAAGTGTTGGTACACCCAGGGCGCCACCTGCCCGGTCGTGGCGGACCAGCCCATGGTGTTCGTCACTTGCGCCTCGATGCAGCGCACGCCTTCGTGCCCATGGGCCAGCAGCGGTTCGTACCACTTCGGGTTGAGCGCGCGTGTCCGGGTCTCCAGCGCGACCTGCTCGGCCAACGTGCGGATCGTGCCCTCCCCGCGGGTCTGGTCGCCGACGTAAACCGGCGCGGTGGCGCCGCCGCGCGCCCGCTGCACCGCCCTGCTGATGCCGCCGAGCGTGTCGAAGTAGTGGTCCACCGCGGTGACGCCGAGTTCGACCGAATCGAGGTTCTGGTAGGCCGCCTCCACGCTGCCGAGCACATGCGCCAGCACCGCGTCCTGCCGCACCGCCTTGCCGTCCATGCCGTAGGCGAAGCCTTTGCGGCGCAGGTAGGCCTCCGCCAACTCGTCCTCCGCTTCCCAGGCGCCGTGCTCCAGCAGGAGGTTCACGTTTGAGCCGTAGGCGCCCTCGGCGTTGCCGAAGACGCGCAGCGCCGCCTGCTCGATCGTGCCGCCGTTCGCGGCTTGGAAGGCCAGCGCGTGCCGGCGGACGGCGTTCAGCTCCAGCGGCTCGTCGGCCTGCGCCGCGAGCAGCGCCGCCTCGGCCAGCAGACGCGTTTGCAAGGGCAGCAGGTCGCGGAAGATGCCGGAAAGGGTCACCACCACGTCCACCCGCGCCCGGCCCAGCCGCTCCAGCGACACCAGTTGCGCGCCGGCGAGGCGCCCGTAGCTGTCGTGCCGCGGCTCCGCGCCGAGCAGCCACAGCGCCTGCGCGATGGGGCCGCCCTCGGTCTTCAGGTTGTCGGTGCCCCACAGCACGACCGCCACCGTTTCGGGCAATCCGCCGCCTTCCGCCGCGTGGCGCGCCAACAGGCGCTCCGCTTGGCGAGCGCCGTCCTGCACCGCGAAGGCGCTCGGAATGCGGAAGGGGTCGAAGCCGTGCAGGTTCCGGCCGGTGGGCAGCACCTCCGCCGTCCGCAGGAAATCGCCACCGGGCGCGGGGCGGAGATAGCCGCCGTCGAGCGCGTGCAGGATCGCGGGCACCTCGTGGTCCTCGGCCAGCAGCGCGTCCAAGCGGGCGCGGCGCTCCGGCTCGGTCACGCCGGCGGCGTCGAGCATGGCGGCCCTGGCTTCCGCGACGGGCGGCTCGCCCACCACGTGCAGCCCGTGCGGGATGAGCGTGTATTCCAGCTCCAGCAAGGCGTGGCGCAAGCGGGCGATCTCGGCCGCAGGGTCGGGCCACGCGGGCTCCGCGGCGGCGAGTTCCACGGCGGCGGCTTGCGCCTGCACCAGCGCGGCGAGTTCCCCGTCGCAAACGCCGTCCGGCGCCGCCGCGCGCCAGCGGTCGAGCGACGCCTTCAGGTCGAGCAGCCCGCGGTACAACCCGGCATGCGCCACCGGCGGCGTGAGATAGCTGATCAGCGCCGCGCCGGCCCTGCGCTTGGCGAGCGTCCCTTCCGACGGGTTGTTCGAGGCGTAAAGGTAGAGGTTGGGCAGGTCGCCGATCAGCCGGTCCGGCCAGCACTCGCCCGACAGCCCGGCCTGCTTGCCCGGCATGAACTCCAGCGCCCCGTGGGTGCCGAAGTGCAGCACCGCATGCGCGCCGAAGTCCTCGCGCAGCCAGCGGTAGAAGGCGCTGAAGGCGTGGGTCGGGGCGAAGCCGCGCTCGAAGAGCAGGCGCATCGGGTCGCCCTCGTAGCCGAAAGCGGGCTGCACCCCGACGAAGACGTTGCCGAACCGCGCCCCGAGGACGAACAGGCCGTTCCCGTCCGTCTGGTGCCGGCCGGGAGCCGGGCCCCACTGCTTCTCGATCTCCGGCAGCCACCGCTCCCGGCGCACGTGGTCGTCGGCGGAAACCCTCGCCGCCACGTTGGCGTCGGTGCCGAAGCGCTCGGCGTTGCCTCGGAGGACGGCGTCGCGCAACGCGTCCACGGTCTCCGGCGCCTCCACGCGGTAGCCCCCGGCGGCGAGGGCGCGTAGGCAGCGGTGCAGCGATTCGAAGACCGAAAGGTAAGCCGCCGTGCCGGTCGCCCCGGCGTTGGGCGGGAAGTTGAACAGCACCACGGCCACGCGGCGCTCCGCCCGCTCGCTGCGGCGGAGCGCGACCAAGCGCGAAACCCGCGACGCGAGGACGGCGGCGCGCTCGGGGTGCGCCGCCATGTCCCGGCGCCCGTCGCCGGGCGCCTCGGCCGAGCGGCCGCCGAAGGTCATCGGCCAGATCGCGCCGTCGAGTTCAGGCAGTGCGACCATCATCGTCGCTTCCACCGGCGTCAGGCCGCGCGCGTCGGCGCTCCACTGCTCCAGCGTTTGGAATTCGAGCGGGTGCGCCGCGACGTAGGGCACGTCCAACCGGGCCAAGGCTTCCTCGGCGGCCCGCGCGTCGTTGTAGGCGGGCCCGCCCACCAGCGAGAAGCCGGTGAGCGACACCAGCGCGTCCACGGCCGGCGCGCCGTCGCGCATGAAGAACCGCTCCATGGCCGGGCGCGCGTCCAGGCCGCTGGCGAAGGCCGGCACCACGCGCAATCCGCGCGCCTCCAGCGCCGCGATGACGCCGTCGTAGTGCGCCGCGTTGCCGGCCAGGACGTAGGACCGCATCAGAAGCAGGCCGACCGTCCCGGCGCCGCGGTTCCCGGCCGCCGGAAGCTTCTCCACCCGCTCCACGATCCGTCCGGGCGCGCGCGGGTGGTACAAGCCCACCTCCGGGTACCGCAACGGCGGAGCGACGCGGAGCGCCCGCCCCACGCCCGCGCGCGGACCCGCGGCGTAGCGCGACACCAGCATCCGGACGAGGTTGGCGAGGTTCTCCTCCGACCCCGCCAGCCAGTATTGCAGCGCGAGGAAGTACGCCCGCACGTCCTGCGCCTTGCCGGGGATGAGGCGCAGCAGCCGCGGCAGCTCCTGCAGCATCCGCATCTGCCCCTGCCCGCTCGACTGGCCGCCTTTCCGGCCGCCGCGCAGGCGCTTGAGCATCCGCAGGGCGCCCCCCGCTTCCCCGGCCATCTCGAAGCGCCCGACCCGGGTCAGGCGCATCACCTCGCCGGCCGACATCATGCAGAGCATCGCGTCGCAACCGTCCCGCCGCGCCGCGAGCGCCGGCAGCACGGCTCGGATGTGCTCCTCGAGGAACAGCATGGTCGCCACCACGATGTCGCCGCGCGCGATGTCGTCGTGGCAGGCCTTGAGCGCCGCCTCGTCCGAGCACCACTCGTCCGCCGCGTGAACGACGAGTTCCAGCCCCGGAAGCTCCCGCCGCAGCGTCCGGCCCGCGGCGTCCGCGGCGCCGGCGAGGTGGCTGTCCATCGTGACCACGACGACCCGCACCGGGGCCGCCGCGTCAGCGTGCGTAGTGCGCTTTGGCATCGTACAGGGTCTCGACGGTGATGGTTTCGAAGCCGCGCTCCAGCGCGTACCGCTCCGTGTTCCGCCGCGCCTTGCCGCGCACGAAGAACGGGATCTTCCGCAGTTCTTGTTCCGCGTCCGCGGCCCAGTCCACTGCGTCGTTCGCGGCCGGCCGCGACGACGGCGCCTCGACGGCCGCCCCGAGGTGCGAAGGCGCGGCGCCCTCCCCGAACTCCGGATCGTCGCGAAACATCCCGAGCAGGTGCTCCTCGAGGCCCATCATCAGCGGGTGGACCCAGGTGTCGAACAGGACGTTCGCGCCCTCGGCCCCCATCTGCGGCGAGTGGCGCGCCGGGAAGTCCTGCACGTGCACCGGCGCCGAGATGACGGCGCACGGGATGCCGTGCTTCTTGGCGACGTGCCGCTCCATCTGCGTGCCCAGCACGAGGTCGGGCCGCAGTTCTGCGATTTGCCGCTCCACGTCGAGGTAGTCGTCGGAGACGAGCGCCTCGACCCCATGGCCGCGCGCCGCCTCCCGCACCTCGCGGGCGAACTCGCGGCTGTAGGTGCCGAGGCCCACGACGGCGAAGCCCAGTTCGTCGCGCGCCACGCGCGCGGCCGCCACGGCGTGGGTGGCATCGCCGAAAACGAAGACCCGCTTGCCGGTCAGGTAGGTCGAATCGACGGAGCGCGAGTACCACGGCAGCCGCGACGGGTCCGGCTCCGCCGGCGCTTCCAGCCCCGCCAGCGCCGCGACTTCCGCCAGAAAATCGCGCGTGGCGCCGACGCCGATCGGAACGGTGCGGGTCATCGGCTGGCGGAAGTTGCGCTCCAGCCACCGCGCCGCTTGCCCGGCGACCTCCGGGTAGAGCACCACGTTGAAGTCCGCGTCGGCGAGACGCGAGAGCTCGGCGGGAGAAGCTCCCAGGGGCGCCACCACGTTCACCGCCACACCGAGCCGGTCCAGCATCGCGCGCACCTCGTGGAGGTCGTCGCGGTGCCGGAACCCCAGCGCCGTCGGCCCGAGGATGTTGCAGGACGGCGCGCGGCCCGCGATCGGCGTCTCGCCACGCGGCCGCGCGAAGGCACGCACGAGCTGGTAGAAGGTCTCCGCCGCGCCCCAGTTCTCCTTTTTCTGGTACGCCGGCAGCTCCACCGGGACCACGGGCACCGGCAAGCCGAGCGCCCGCGCCAAGCCCCCCGGATCGTCCTGGATCAGTTCCGCCGTGCAGGACGAACCCACCAGCAGCGCCTGCGGCCGGAACCGCTCCCAGGCGTCCAGCGCCGTCGCCTTGAACAGCTCGGCCGTGTCGCCGCCGAGGTCGCGCGCCTGGAATGTGGTGTAGGTCACGGGCGGGCGCTTGCCGCTCCGCTCGATCATGGTGAAGAGGAGGTCGGCGTAGGTGTCGCCCTGTGGGGCGTGCAGCACGTAATGCAGCCCTTCCATGGCGGCGGCGACTCTCATCGCCCCCACGTGCGGCGGCCCTTCGTAAGTCCAGAGCGCGAGCTGCATGGCGCCGCTACACCCGCAGCCTGTCGCGCCGGTCGAGCGGACGCGTGAACAGCGCGGCGAGATCGCCCGCCTGGTCGTAGCCCTGCACCGGCGTGAAGACGAGTTCGATGGACCACTTGGTGGCGATGCCTTCCGCCTCCAGCGGGTTCGCCAGCCCTAGGCCGCAGACCACCAGATCCGGCTTCGCCGCGCGGCAGCGGTCGAGTTGGCGTTCGACGTGCTGGCCCTCGCTCAACACCGTGCCGGCGGGCAGCAGCTCCAGCTCCTCCGCGAGGTGCTGGCGGTGCAGGTAGGGCGTGCCGACCTCGATCGGCTCCATGCCGAGTTCCCTCGCCAGGAAGCGCGCCATCGGCACTTCGAGCTGCGAATCCGGGAAGAAGAAGACGCTGCGGCCGGTGAGCGCGGCGCGGTGGCGCCCCACCGCCTCGCGCGCCCGCTTCTCGCCGGCCGCCGTGGCCTCGCGGAAGCGGTCCGGCGCCACGCCCCAGGCCTCGGCGGCGGCGCGCAGCCACAACGTGGTCCCCTCCGCCCCCAGTGGGAACGGCGCCGCGATGCGCCTCGCGCCCCGCTCCTCGAGGACGCGCGCCGTTTCCGCGAGGAAGGGCTGCGCCAGCAGGAAGTCGGTGCGCGGCCCGGCCGGCGGCAGCTCGGCCGCGAGCCGCGGCGGCAGGAAGCGCACGGGGCCGATGCCGAGGGCGGCGAAGAGGCGCCGCAGTTGGTCCTCCACCACCTCCGCCAGGGCGCCGACCACCAGCAGGGAACGGGGCGCTTCCGGCGCTTCCGGCGCCTCCGCCGGCAGCTCCGGCACCAGCGCGGCCAAGCAGGCGTCCTCGCCTTGCGTGAAGGTCGTCTCGATGCCGCTCCCGGAGTAGTGCAGCACGCGCACGCCCGGCGACGCCGAACGGTCCAACCGCTTCGCCGCCCGCGCCAGATCCAGCTTGATGACCTCGGACGGGCAGGAGCCCACCAGGAACAGCAGCCCGATGTCCGGGCGCCGCTCCAGCAAACGCCCCACCACCCGGTCCAGCTCGGCGTTCGCGTCCGCCATGCCCGCCAGGTCGCGCTCATCGATGATGGCCGTGGCGAAGCGCGGCTCGGCGAAGATCATCACCCCGGCGGCGGATTGCAGCAGGTGCGCGCAGGTGCGCGAGCCGACGACGAGGAAGAAGGCGTCGCGCATCTTGCGGTGCAGCCACACGATGCCGGTGAGGCCGCAGAAGACTTCCCGCTGCCCGCGCTCGCGCAGCACCGGCCTCTCGGCGGCGCGCGCGCCCAGCGTCGCCGCGATGGCGCTCAAGCGGCGAGGCCCGAACGGAACGCGCGGCCGGCGCCGTGCGGCGCTTCGCTCTCCAGGCGCGCCGCGCGCAGCTTCAGCAAGAATTGCGCCGCGTTCACCACGTAGGAGGCGTAAGCGGCGAGCGCGAGCAGCATCTGCCCCCGCGCGTCCCCGACGCCGAAGGCGACCGCGGCGAGGTACGCGGTGTGGAGGGCGAGGACGAGGATGCTGAACACATCCTCCCAGAAGAAGCTCGGCGCGAAGAGCCAGCGGCCGAACACCTCCCGCTCCCAAATGCAGCCCGTCACCATGATCGTGTAGAGCACGAAGGTCTTGGCGACGACGGACGCCGTGGCGAGGCCCAATCCCTCGCCCGTGGCGAGGTAGCGCAACACCAGGGCGAGGCTCAGCAGGAAGACCGCGAACTGGAAGGGCGCGAGCACGCCCTGCACCAGCGTCCAGCGCGAAGCGTCGCGGCGCCGCCGCTCCTCCGGCGTGTACAGCACGGGGCGCCGATTCGCCGGGCCGGATCGCCCGTTCCGTCCCGAGGATGCGCCCCAAGGGCAACAGTCAACCGCATCTATGAAACGGTTCACTACGGTGGGTGTAAGCATCGCTTGACAAACCCCTTCCGCAAAATGTCGGCTGTGTGAACCGCACAGCCGGCTTACGACCCGTAAAACTTGCAGTTGAGCATCACGGTCGCGTTTTTCCGAACAGGTAGAAGGCCTTCGCTCCGCCCTCTACCTTCGTCGCACTCAGGAAGTTACGAGGCTGCCGCGACCACTGTCAAGTTCGATTGACGTAAATCTAGTTTGACACTCGGGGGAGAAACGGGCAATGAAGCACCCACGGGAAATACCCATGGTCGCAAAGTCGATGGACGTCCTGGACCGCACCCCTTCGACCGCGCACCGCTGGGATGGCCCGCGTGGGCCGGGCCACGGCATCCCCTTTCCCGACGACAGCCCCGCGCGTCCGTCCCATTCCAGGGCCGGAACCCACATAGCCGTTTCGCCCGTTGCCGGCGGCTCAACGCCGCCCGCCGGTGCCCTCCACCGGCCGGCGCCGAGCGCTCCCCGCAAATCCGCGCGCGAGGCGTTGCGCCTGGCGCAGGTGATCGAAGCCGAGGTTGTTCCCCGCCTCGTGCTCGCGGGCCGCGCGGCGGCCTGCGAGGCCGCGCCCGAGCGAAGCGCGGCCGAACCGGGGCCCGAGGACGTGGTCGTCTTGGTCGGCCTAGTCATCGCCGACGACGGCACGGCGGCGCTCACGTATGTTGAAGGGCTGCGCGCCCGCGGTATGACCCTGGAGAAGTTGTACCTCGACCTCTTCGCTGTCGTGGCGCGACGCCTCGGCCAGCTCTGGACGGAAGACCTGTGCAGCTTCGCCGACGTCACCGTCGGCCTCGTGCGCCTCCAGCGCTTGGTGCGGGAATACAGCCCGGCCTTCATGCCCAGCGTGGAAGGGCGCGACCCTCGCCGCTCCGCCCTTCTGATCCCCGTCCCCGGCGAGCAGCACACCTTCGGCTTGGTCATGGTGGCCGAATTCTTCTTGCGCGCGGGCTGGGAAGTCCACAGCGACTCGATGATCTCCGCGGACGAGCTGTCGAGCACAGTCCGTAACCGTTGGTTCGCCGTCGCCGGCATCTCCGTCGGCAACGACGACAAGCTCGACAGCGTGGCCGCGCTTATCCGCCGGGTCCGAAAGGATTCGTGCAACCGCGGCATCGGCGTGATGGTCGGCGGGCGCATCTTCGCCGAGAAGCCGGAACTCGCCGGCTTGGTCGGCGCCGACGCCACCGCCACGGACGGCCGCCAAGCGGCGCTGCAAGCCGAAACCCTGCTGGCGTTGTTAACTATGCGGAACTGATCGCATAATACGAGGGGAGGACACCAATTTAACGCGTCATCCGCCCGAAGAAGGACCTTACCGCCTGTGCACGCATTCAGGGCCCCAGAAACCTCGCTCGGCGACCTCGACGCCGAAGCGACCGCATCGCTGATCGCCGCCGCGGCCGACATCGCGCTGGTGGTGGACGGCGCCGGCGTGATCCGCGACTTCGCCGTGAACAGCGAGGAGCTGTCGCGCGAACTCGCCGGCGGGGAATGGTTCGGGCGGCCCTGGCTGGACACCGTGACGGAGGAGAGCCGTCCGAAGGTCGAGGCTCTGATCCGCGACGCCGCGGCGCGGGCCACCCCGCGCTGGCGCCACATAAATCAGATGGCCACGCTGGGCGGCGCTTCCGTGCCGATCCTCTTCTCGGCGGTGCGGCTTGGCAAAGCGGACCGCTCCGTCGCCTTCGGCCGCGACCTGCGCGCCGTCTCGGCTTTGCAGCAGCGGCTGATGGAAGCGCAGCGCTCGGTGGAGCGCGACTACGCGCGGTTGCGGCAGGCCGAGACCCGCTACCGCCTGCTGTTCCAGATGTCGCCGGAGCCGGTCCTCGTCCTCGACGCCGCGACCCAAACGGTGGCGGAGGTGAACCCCGCCGCCGCCCGGCTCTTCGGCAAGGCGGCGCGGCGCGCCATCGGCCGGCCCTTCGCCGAGGCCTTCGACGCGGGGAGCCACGCTGCCGTGCAGAGCCTCCTCTCCGGCGTGCGCGCCGCCGGCCGGGCGGACGACGTGCGGGCGCGGCTGGCGACGGAGGACCGGCCGGAGTTCACCGTTTCCGCGTCCCTGTTCCGGCAGGACGAGGTCGTTTCCGTCCTCGTCCGCTTGTATCCGGTCCCGGCCCCGCACGCGTCCGACCCCATCGCCCTGCCCAAGGCGAAAACCAAGCTCCTCAAGCTAGTAGAGGGCGTGCCGGACGGCTTCGTCGTCACCGGGCAGGACGCGCGCGTCCTGTCCGCCAACGCCGCTTTCCTCGAAATGGCGCAGCTCGCCGTCGAGGAGCAAGCGGTGGGCGAATCGTTGGAGCGCTGGTTCAGCTCCCGCGGCGTCGAACTCGAGGTGCTGATGGGGAGCCTGCGCCAGCGCGGCTCCGTCCGCCTCTTCGCCGCCACGCTTCGCGGCGAGTACGGCGCGGCCACTGATGTCGAGATCTCGGCCGTCACCGTGATGAACGGCGGCCAGCCCTGCTTCGGCTTCGCCATCCGCGACGTCGGCATGCGCCTGTCCGCCCCCGTCAAGAGCGACAACGGGATGCGGGTCCCGCTGCGCTCCGTCGAGCAGCTCACGGAGCTGATCGGCCGCGTTCCCCTGAAGGACCTCGTGCGGGAAGCCACGGACGTCATCGAGCGGCTGTGCATCGAGGCCGCCCTCGACCTCACCAGCGACAACCGCGCCTCCGCGGCCGAGATGCTGGGCCTCAGCCGGCAGAGCCTCTACGTGAAGCTCCGCCGCTACGGCCTCGGCGACCTCGGCGCGGAGGACGGCGGCGCCGCTTCGGAATAGCGGAGTCCGCCGCCGAATGCCGCCGAGCCACGCTGTCCGGACCGCTTCGCCGCGCCCCTCCATGCCGGCGCCGTCGGCGGTGTTGGAGTTGCTGAAGCCCGTCACTTGGTTCCCGCCGGTGTGGGCCTTCGGCTGCGGCGTGGTGTCGTCCGGAGCGCCGCTCGCGGAGCGCTGGCCGCTCGCGCTCGCGGGCTTGCTGCTCGCGGGGCCGGTGGTCTGCGGCATGAGCCAAGCGGTCAACGACTGGTTCGACCGGCACGTGGACGCGGTGAACGAGCCCGGCCGCCCCATCCCCTCGGGGCGCGTGCCCGGCCGCTGGGGCCTGTGGATCGCGCTGGGCTGGACCGTCCTGTCGTTGCTCCTCGGCCTCTCGCTCGGTCCCTGGGCGGCGGGCGCCACCGCCGTCGGCGTCGCGCTCGCCTGGGCCTACAGCGCGCCGCCGCTCCGGCTGAAGCGGAACGGCTGGTGGGGCAACACGGCCGTCGCCGCTTGCTACGAGGGGCTGCCCTGGATCACCGGTGCCGCGGTGATGGCGGGCGCCGCGCCGGACGGCCGGGTGCTGCTCGTGGCCGCGCTCTACAGCGCCGGCGCGCACGGCATCATGACCTTGAACGACTTCAAGTCGGTCGAGGGCGACCGGCGCTTCGGCATCGGCTCCCTGCCCGTCCGCCTCGGCCCCGAGCGCGCGGCCCGCGTCGCCTGCGCGGCGATGGCCGCGCCGCAGGCGGTCGTCGCGGCGTTGCTGCTCCAGTGGGGCGCCGCGTGGCAGGCCTGCGCGGTGCTCCTTCTCCTCCTTGCGCAGCTCGCCCTGATGGCGCGGCTGCTGCGCGATCCCCGCACCCTGGCGCCTTGGTACAACGCGACCGGCGTGACGCTCTACGTCCTCGGCATGCTCGTTTGCGCCTTCGCGCTGCGGCCCCAGGGCTTTATCGCCGGGTGATCGCATGAGCCAGGATCCGCCCCCCCCTCTCGGCTGGCTCGGCATCCTCCGCCTCGGCCTCGTGCAAACGGCGCTCGGAGCGGTGGTGGTGCTCACCACTTCCGCCATCAACCGCGTGATGGTGGTGGAGCTGGCCCTGGCGGCGACTGTGCCTGGCCTGCTCGTCGGCCTGCACTACGCCGTGCAGATTTCGCGCCCGCGCATGGGCCACGGCTCGGATGTCGGCGGGCGGCGGACGCCGTGGATCGTCGGCGGCACGGCGGTGCTGGCGCTGGGCGGCACCGGCGCGGCGGTTTCGGTGGCCGTGGTCGAGGCGGCCGGTCTCTTCGCCGGCCTCGCCGTCGCGGTGCTGTCTTTCCTCCTGATCGGCGCGGGCATCGCCGCCGCTGGCACATCCCTCTTGGTGCTGCTGGCCGCCCGAGTCGCGCCGGAGCGGCGCGCCGCGGCCGCTTCGCTGGTCTGGATCATGATGATCGCCGGCTTCGTCGTCACCACGGCCGCGGCGGGGCGCCTGCTCGACCCTTACTCGCCGGCCCGGCTCGTGGCCGTTTCGGCCGGCGTGTGCGCGCTCGCTTTCCTCCTCGCGTCGGTTGCCGTTTGGGGCGTCGAGCCGCGCCGCGCCCCGGCCGCTCCGGCCGTCGAAGCCGCGCCCGCGCGCCCGGCCTTCCGCGACGCGCTGCGGCAGGTCTGGGCCGAGCGGGACGCGCGCCGCTTCGCGGTTTTCGTGTTCGTGTCCATGCTCGCCTACAGCGCGCAAGACCTCATCGTGGAGCCCTTCGGCGGAGCGGTGTTCGCGCTTTCGCTCGGCGAGACCACGCGGCTCGCCTCCGTGCAGCACGGCGGCGTGCTGCTGGGCATGGTCGCGGTGGCGCTGGCCGGAAGCATGCGCGCGTCCGACCGAACCGGGCGGCTGCGTTGGCTCACGGTCGGCGGCTGCGTCGGCGCCGCGGTTTCGGTTCTCGGCCTCGCCGCCCTGGGCCTGCTCGGCGAAGCGCGGCCCATCGCCGCCGCGTGCTTCGCCGTGGGCCTGGGCGACGGCGTTTTCGCCGCGGGCGCCATCGCCTCGATGATGCACTTGGCGGGCCATGGCGGCGAAGGACGCGCCGGCATCCGCATGGGCGTCTGGGGCGCCGCGCAGGCGATAGCCTTCGGGCTCGGCGGGTTGGCAGGGACGGCGGCGGTGGACGGGGCGCGGCTCGCGCTCGGCGCTTCGCCGTCCGCGGCCTACGGCCTGGTTTTCGCGGCCGACGCGCTGCTCTTCTTGTGGGCCGCCTTCCTCGCCGTCCGGGTTGGCCGGGCGAACGGGGCGGCGGCGGATGGTGAGGCGCCGCACAGCGCGTCCGCCGGCCTCGGCGCGAGGCTGGCATGATGGGGAGGGAATCGGCCATGGCGGGCGACCGGGACACGCTCTTTGACGTGGCGGTGGTGGGCGGCGGGCCCGCCGGCGCGACCGCGGCGACCGACCTCGCGCGCCGCGGCTATGCGGTGGCGCTCCTCGACCGCGCCGGCCGCATCAAGCCCTGCGGCGGCGCCATCCCGCCCAAGCTGGTGGGCGACTTCGACATCCCGGACTCGCTGATCGTGGCCCGCGTCGGCGGGGCCCGCATCGTGTCCCCCTCGAACCGCAGCGTGGACATGCCGATCGACGGCGGCTTCGTCGGCATGGTGGACCGCGACGTGTTCGACGAGTGGTTGCGGAAGCGGGCGATGGAGGCCGGCGCCGCGCGGCGCGAAGGCGCGTTCGAGCGCCTGGACCGGGAGGCCGACGGGACGGCCACGGTCCACTACCGCCCGCGCGCCGCGTCCAAGGACGCCGAACCCGCCCGCCTGCGCGCCCGCGCGGTGATCGGCGCCGACGGCGCCATGTCGCGCGTCGCGCGCCAATGCGTGCCCGGCGCGGAAGAGACGCCGCACGTCTTCGCCTACCACGAGATCGTCCGCTCGCCCCGCGGCGGCGGCGCCTACGACCCGACGCGCTGCGACGTGTACTACGACGGCGCCCTCTCCCCCGATTTCTACGCCTGGATCTTCCCCCACGGCGACACGGCCAGCGTCGGCACCGGCTCCATGCAGAAGGGCTTCGGGCTGCGCGGAGCCGTCGGCGCGCTGCGCGCCCTTTCCGGGTTGGAGGGCGTGGAGACGATCCGCCGCGAAGGCGCGCCGATCCCGCTGCATCCGCTGAAGCGCTGGGACGACGGCCGAAACGTCGTGTTGGCGGGCGACGCGGCCGGCGTGGTCGCGCCCGCGTCCGGCGAAGGCATCTACTACGCGATGCTCGGCGGCCGGATGGCGGCCGACGCCGCGACGGAGTTCCTCCTCACCGCGGACGCGCGGGCCCTGGCAGGGGCGCGGAAACGCTTCATGCGCCTGCACGGCCCGGTGTTCTGGATGCTCGGCGTCATGCAACGCCACTGGTACCGCGACGACGCCCGCCGCGAACGGTTCGTCAGCATCTGCCGCGACCTGGACGTGCAGCAGCTCACCTGGGACGCCTACATGAACAAGGAGTTGGTGAAGGCACGGCCCCTCGCCCACGCGCGCATCTTCTTCAAAAACATCGCGCACCTCACCGGCATGGTGTCGCCATGGCGCGGCGCGGCCCCGCCCCCGGCGCCCGCCACGGCCCTGGCGCAAGGGCGGGCGGCCTGATGGAGGCCGTCCTGCGCGGCGCCCTCCCGCGCCGCACGACCCATCCGCACGCCGACCGGCCGCTGCCGCTGCGCATCGGCACCCGCGCCTCGCCGCTCGCCCTCGTGCAAACGCGTCTTTTCCTGGAGCGCGTCAGCCGCGCCTGCCCGGTGCTCCGGGTCCTCAAGGCCTTCGAAGAGCACCCGATGAGCACGGTGGGCGACCGCGTGCAGGACCGCCCCCTGGCCGACATCGGCGGCAAGGGCCTCTTCGCCAAGGAGATCCACGAGGCGCTGCTGGACGGCCGCATCGACTTCGCCGTCCACAGCTTGAAGGACCTCGAAACCGAGTTGCCCCGCGGCGTCGCCCTCGCCTGCGTGATGCCGCGCGAGGACTCGCGCGACGCGCTCGTGCTCGGCCCGGACTGCGACCGGCCCTGCGACATCGACCCGGCCGATCCTTGGGCCTGCCTGCCCCGGGGCGCGCTGATCGGCTCCGCGTCCGTGCGCCGGCAGGCGCAAATCCTGCACGCCCGGCCCGATCTGCGGGTGGAGACCATCCGCGGCAACGTGCAAACCCGCATCGGCAAGGTGCGGGCCGGCACTGTTTGCGCGTCCTTCCTGGCCCTCGCCGGCCTCCGGCGCCTGGGCTTGGAAGGAGAGGCGGGGCTGGTCATCGATCCGGAAACCATGGTGCCGGCCGCCGGCCAGGGCATCGTCGGCGTCACCTGCCGCGACGAGGACACGGAACTGCTGGAACTCCTCCGCGCCATCGAGGACGTGGAAACGCGCGTCGTGGCGACGGCCGAGCGCGCCTTGCTCGGCAGCTTGGACGGCTCCTGCCGCACGCCGATCGGTGCCCACGCGCGCCTTCAACCGGACGGCACGGTGCGCCTCACCGGTTTGGTGGCCCGGCCCGATGGGACTTTCGTGCTCAAGCGCACGCTCAGCGGCGACGCCAAGGACGCGGGACGCCTGGGCCGCGAACTGGGCCGTGGGCTGCGGCGGGACTCGCCGGCCGACGTCCTCGTCTGACACGGGAGCGTCCCCGGCTACCGGCGCCAGCGCAGCCGCAGGTCGAGCAGATGCACCGCGCCCGCGCCGGCCATCGGCGCCGCGACCCACTCCCAAGAAGCGCCCACCAGAGCGGCGCGGAGCGCCAGCATCAGGCAGGCCCCCGCCAGGAGGAACGCCAGCGCCTCGGCCACCGGCACGCCACGGCCGGAGCGGCGCCGGTGCCAAACGAGCAGCGCGGCTTCCAGCGCCACCAGCATCAGAACCAGATCCACGATCCGCCCGGACGCGAACAGGTCGCTCATCGCCGCGCCGCCCAGGGTCCTCAAGATCCGGAAAAGGGCTCGTTAAGTCGGACCACACTCCAGTTCAGCACGCCGGCGAAGGCGACCCACGCGAGATAGGGCACCAGCAGCCAGCCCGCCAACCGGTCACGCCGGCCGGACACGACGATCAGCAGCACGACGGAGAGCCACAGCGCCACCACCTCCGCCAGCGCCCAATCCGGCCGCTGCACCGTGAAGAACAGCAGGCTCCAACAGATGTTGAGCAAGGCGTTCAGGGCGTAGGCCGCGAGCACCCGGCCACGCCCGGCGACGTCCGGCGTCCGCTGCCAAGTCCGCAAGCCGGCCAGCGCGGTCAGGGCAAAGATGGCGGTCCAGGCCGGGGCGAAGAGCCAATCAGGCGGTTGCCAGGACGGCTTTCGCAAGCCCAGGTACCACGGTCCGATATCGGTCGCCGCGCCGCCCAGCGCGGCGACGAGCAGGGCGGCCCCGGCCGCCACGAGGACCGGCTTCCAACGGCCACGGCGCTTCAGGGCAGTCGCTGTCACGGGGACTGCCCGGCCGCGCCGCGGACAGGATCGAAACAGCGCACGCGTCCAATCAGCAGGATGATCGCCACCCGCCCACCACCTCCGCAACAGCGCGCCGCACGTCCGTGGCCGCCCGGGCCGCCCGAACGACGGTCAGCGGCGGGTGCGGCCCTTGGAGCCATGCAACCGGCCCGGTCGGCGCAGGTTCCGCCGCGCCGCTCTTTAACTTTGCGCTGGCAATCAAAGGCATTTTGGTCACAACCCGAGAGTGATTTACTCCATTCTCGTTCATCTTTATGGGCCGCCACGGTCTTGGGTCTGTGCCTCGCTGCCGTCGGCCGCATGGCAGAGAACGGTATGCGGCGCCTCCTGGCACTCGGCGCCTTCACGGCCTTTGCTCGAACGGCGGGCGCTCTCGCCCAGCAGAGCTTTGCACTAGTCATGCGGCGGGAGCCGCCCATCTAATCAGATCAATCCGGTCCTGACAGCGCAGGAACCCGCGATAATGCAGGACGCCGCGCGGCCGCGGACTTGCATCGGAGAATTTTCGGCCGCACGGGAGAGAATGGAATGCGGCGTTTCGTGGCACTCGGTATCGTTTTTGCTTTCGCACCAATCGCTGGCGCCAAGGCCCAGGCCGGAGATCCGGCGGCGGGCCAGCGCGTGTTCAATCAGTGCATGGCCTGCCACACGATCCAACAAGGCCAGCCGAACCGGGTCGGCCCGAACCTCCATGGGGTGATCGGGCGACGCGCCGGTTCCATTGAGGGTTTCCGGTACTCGGCCAACATGAAGCAGCTCGGCGAGGGCGGTCACACCTGGAACGAGGAAACGCTCCGCCCCTATCTGCAGAACCCCAAGGCGGTCGTCCCGCAAGGCACCATGGCCTTTCCGGGTATCCGCAACGAGCAGCAGCTCAGCGACGTCATCGCCTACGTGAAGCAGGCGAGCGGCGCGGGTCAATAAGGCCGGCGTCGCCCCGGTTCCCCGGAGCGCCCTGGCGGGGCGCGCCGAACCTGCAACCGGGCCGACATGCGGCCGTTCTGGCGAACAGCACGAGCAACGCACAGGAAGCACTATGGTACAAACCCGCACGGACGCCGCCGCCCAGCAGAAGGTCTGGGAGATGATCCGCGACGTCGAGATCGCCATGATGGTCACGATGGACGAGGAAGGCCGGTTCCGTGGTCGTCCGATGCGCGCGATCAAGCAGGAGTTCGAGGGCGTCCTTTGGTTCTTCACCAAGGCCGACAGCCCGAAGGTCGAAGAGGTGAACGAAGACGAGCGCACGCTGCTCGCGTATTCCGACCCACAGAACCAGAACTACGTCTCCCTCAGCGGCCACGCGCAGGTGGTGCGAGACGTGCCGAAGCAGAAGGAACTCTGGAGCGAGCCGCTCCGGGTGTGGTTTCCGGGCGGCCCCGAAGCCCCGGAAGTCGCCCTGATGAAGGTGACGGTGGACGGCGCCGAGTATTGGGACAGCCCGTCCTCCACATTCGTCCACGCCTACGGCTACATAAAGGCCGTCACGACCGGCAAGCCGCCCGCGGCCGGCGAGAATGACAAGGTGGACTTCACCAAGACTGCGAGCTGACGCGCCCACTGCATCGTGGCGTTCTCACAGGGCGCGCGCGGCGCAACGCGCGCGCCCTCCGGCGTCAACCGCCCAGCAGCGCCCCGGTCCGCCTGCGCAGCTCCGCCGCCAGCCGTTCCGCGCCGCCTTCGCGCAGGAGGGCGGTGAATTCCGCGCGGCGGCTGGCCAGTTCGCTGATCGTCCCGTTGAGGTAGACGTCCACCACGCGCCACCGGCCTTCGCCACCGCGCAGCAAGTAGTTGAGTTGCACGGGCGCGTCGTTGGGGCGGAGGAGTTGCGTTCGCACCAAGCGGTCGCCGCTCTGCAATGTGCTCTCGCCGGTGGTGGCGAAGTTTTCGCCCGCGTACCCGTCGAACCGGCTCGCGTAGGTGGCCACCACCCAATCCGAAAAGGCGGAAACCAGCGCCTGCCGTTCCCCTTCAGCCAACCCGGTCCAAGGCGGGCCGACCGCGATGCGCGTCATCGCCGGCAGATCGAAGGCGGTTTGCATCGCCGGGCGTAGCCGGCGCTCCCGCCCGCGCGGGCCGAGAGCGCGGGCGTTCCGCATCGCATCCAAGAGTGCGGCGTGGAAACCCTCCACCACCGCGACCGAAGCCGCCGGTTGGGCGAAGGCGGACGGAACGGGAAGAATGGCGGCTATGGCGGCGGCGAGCGCCCTGCGCCGGCGTAAGCGTTGCATCGGGCTTCCCTAAAGCAACGGCCGCCCCAAAGGAAATCGCAGGCGAACCGCTCGCTTGATGCTGGACGGAGCCCCGCCCCGCTTGCACCATCCCGGCCCCGCCATCCCACCCTGCCCCGCCCTTTCCGGACTCCCATGGCCGACTCACCACCGCTCCGGCGCGTCTTGCTCACCGGCGCCACCGGCTTCCTAGGCTCCGCGATCGCCCGCGCCCTGCACGACGCCGGGCACGAAGTGCTGGCCTTCGCGCGCCCTTCAGCGCCGCGCGTGCTGCTGGAGGGCCTCCCCGTTTCCTACGCGGCGGGCGACCTGACCGAGCCCGGTTCCGTCGGCCGCGCCATTCGCGGCTGCGACGCGGTGATCCACTGCGCCGCCGATTATCGCATCTGGGTGCCCGACCCCGACGCGATGCGGGCGGTGAACGTGGACGGCACCAGGACGGTCATGCGCGCCGTCCTGGCCGAGGGTTGCCGGCGCGTGGTCCACGTCTCCTCGGTGGCCACCCTCAAGCCCCGCTCCGACGGGCTGCCCGCCACCGAAGCGGACGCCGCCGCGCCGGACGAGGCGATCGGCCCCTACAAGCAAAGCAAGACGGAAGCCGAACGGCTGGTGGAGGACATGGCCGCGCGCTCCGGCCTGCCGGCGGTGATCGTCAACCCTTCCACGCCGGTGGGCCCCCGCGACATCCGCCCCACGCCCACCGGCCGCGTCATCCTGGAAGCCGCGCGCGGCAAGATGCCGGGCTACGTGGACACCGGCCTCAACATCGTCCACGTGGACGACGTGGCGCGGAGCTGCGTCGCCGCGCTCACCCACGGCGCCGTCGGCGAACGGCACATCCTCGGCGGCTACGACGTGCCGCTCGGCGAGTTGCTGGCGCACATCGCCAAGCTCCAAGGGCGCTCCCCGCCCAAGCAGTTGTCGCGCGGGCCGCTCTGGCCGGCGGCGATGGCGTCTGAACTCTGGGCCAAGGCGACCGGGCGGGAGCCGATGCTGACCCGCGACGCGCTGCGGATGTCCATCGAACACATGTACTTCTCCTGGGCCAAGGCGGAGCGGGTGCTCGGCCACCGCGCAAGGCCCTGGCAGAACGCGGTGGCGGACGCCCTGGCCTGGTACCGCGGCCGCGGTCGGCTCGCGTGACCGCCGCCGCCGTCCTCGCCATGGCCGCCCTCGCCGCTTGGGCGGTGCTGCTCTTCGGCCGCGGCTTCTTCTGGCTGGCGCGCGACGACGACCGCGACGCGCCCGCCCTGCCCGAGCCGTCGGAGTGGCCCGCGGTGGCCGTCCTCGTCCCGGCGAGGAACGAGGAAGCCACGATCGGCGAAACCGTCCGGAGCGTGTTGGCGCAGGACTACCCCGGCCCGCTGCGCCTGCTGGTGGTGAACGACCGCTCGACCGACGGCACCGCCGCCGCCGCCCGCGCAGCCTCGGCCGGAGACGCGCGCTTAGCCCTGCTCGCCGGCGGCCCGCGCCCACCCGGCTGGACCGGCAAGCAGTGGGCGCTGCACCAGGGGACGGAGGCGATCCGCGACGACCCGGCCCCGCTGTTGTTGCTCACCGACGCCGACATCCGCCACGAGCCGGACTCCCTCCGCCGCCTCGTCCAGCGTGCCGACGCCGGCGGACTGGTCCTGGCCTCGCTGATGGTGCGGCTGCGCTGCGAAAGCCCGGCCGAGCGCTGGCTGATCCCCGCCTTCGTGTTCTTCTTCGGCATGCTCTACCCGTTCCGCTGGGTCCGGAACCCGGCCGCGCGGACCGCGGCGGCGGCCGGCGGCTGCGTCCTCCTCCGCCGCGCCGCCTTCGCCGCGGCCGGCGGTTTCGCCGCCATCCGCGGCGCCGTCATCGACGATTGCGCCTTGGCGCGGCTGATGAAGGCCAGCGGGCCGATCTGGCTCGGCCTGTCCGACCGCGCCGAGTCGCTCCGCCCCTATCCCCGCGCCGGCGACATCCGCCGCATGGTCGCGCGCACCGCCTACGCGCAGCTCGGCTATTCGCCGGCGCTCCTCGCGGGGACGATAGCCGGACTCTCGCTCGTCTTTCTGTCGCCACCGTTGTTGGCGCTGTTCGCCGGGAGCGGCGGGGCCCGGCTCGGCGGCGCGCTCGCCTGGACCGCGATGGCGCTGGCCTACGCGCCGACGCTGCGCCGATTCGGCCTTTCGCCCCTGCGCGCGATCGCGCTGCCTGCGGTCGCCGCCGCCTACGCGCTCTTCACCCTCGACTCGGCGCTGTCGGAATCGCGGGGCCAGGGCGGCATGTGGAAGGGCGAAGCCAACCCCCGGAGCGATGCGGCCCTGAACCGGGCCACAGGCGGCGACTAAAGCCCCCCTTCCTCCCCGCCCGGGGTTCGCAGTCGCAGCGAAACGTCGTATGCGGCGGGACTCGTACTATCACCGCGGCGCCGTCCTGGCCGTCGCGCCTCCAGCAGGGACCCGTTTGCCGTGTCCAAGATGCAGGATCTCGCGCAGGCGAGGCTGCGCTCCGGCTTCAGCCGCTCCGCGCCGCCGCTCGACGCCGCGGCCGCGGGCGACGCTTCGCACCGGACGCTGGACGCCGCCGTCGGCGCCGCGGCCCGGCACCTGCTCAACGCCCAGCGCCCGGACGGGCACTGGGTGTTCGAGCTGGAGGCCGACGCGACCATCCCGGCCGAGTTCGTCATGCTCCGCCGCTTCTTCGGCCTGCGCGACCCGGCGCGCGAGGAGCGCATCGGCCGCTACCTGCGCCGCGCGCAAGAGCGCGAAGCGGCGACCGCGAACGGCGGCTGGCCGCTGTTCCACGGCGGGCCGCTCGACGTGTCGTGCTCGACGAAGGCGTACTTCGCGCTGCGGCTGATCGGCGACCCGCCCGACGCGCCGCACATGCGCCGCGCGCGCGAGGCCATCCTCGCCGCCGGCGGCGCCGAACGCTGCAACGTCTTCACCCGGGTCGCCCTCGCGCTGTTCGGCGAGGTGCCGTGGCGCGCGGTGCCGGCCATGCCGCCGGAGTTGATGCTGCTGCCGCGGTGGTTCCCCTTCCACCTGTCGCGCATCAGCTACTGGGCGCGGACGGTGCTGGTGCCGCTGACGGTGGTGATGGCGCGGCGGCCGCGCCCCGTAGCGCCGCTGGGCGTTTCCGTGGCGGAGCTGTTCCGCACCCCGCCGCACCGCATCCGGCGCTGGCCCGCGGGCGGCGCGCACGCGCGCCAGCCCTGGCGCGCGGTGTTCGCCGCGGTGGACCGGGCCTTGCACGGCGCGCACGGGCGCTTCCCCGGCCGGCACCGCGCCCGCGCCGAAGCCGCCGCCGAGCGCTTCGTGTCCGAGCGGCTGAACGGCACGGACGGGCTGGGCGGCATCTTCCCCGCCATGGCCAACGCGGTGCTGATGTTCCACTGCCTCGGCGTGCCGGACTCCGACCCGCGCGTCCTCATCGCCTGGAAGGCGCTGGAGCGGCTGGTGCAAGACCGCGACGACGAAACCTACGTCCAGCCCTGCCTCTCGCCCATCTGGGACACCGCGCTGGCCGCGCACGCGCTGCTGGAAGCGGGCGGCGCCCGGGCCGAGGGGGCCGCCCGGCGCGGCCTCGACTGGCTGCTGCCGCGGCAGGTGAACGACCTCCCCGGCGACTGGGCGGCGCTGCGGCCCGGCCTTGAGCCCGGCGGCTGGGCCTTCCAGTACGCCAACCCGCATTACCCCGACGTGGACGACACGGCGGCGGTGGTGCTCGCCATGGACCGCGCCCGCCGGCTGGACGGGGTGGACGGGCGCTACGACTCCGCGATCGGCCGCGCCACGCAATGGGTGCTCGGCATGCAGTCGCGCAACGGCGGCTGGGGCGCCTTCGACGCCGACAACACCGACCACTACCTCAACCACATCCCCTTCGCCGACCACGGCGCCCTGCTCGACCCGCCGACCGCCGACGTGTCCGGCCGCTGCCTCGCCATGCTCGCGCAGCTAGGCCACCCGATGAACGGGCCGGCGTCCGAGCGGGCGGTGGCGTACCTGCTGCGCGAGCAGGAGGCGGACGGCGCCTGGTACGGGCGCTGGGGCGTGAACTACGTCTACGGCACGTGGTCGGCGCTCACCGCGCTCAACGCCGCCGGTCTGTCGCCGGAGCACCAGGCGATGCGGCGCGCGGCGGAGTGGCTCAAGGCGCGGCAGAACCCGGACGGCGGCTGGGGCGAGGACGGCTTCACCTACCCCCGCCGCGGCGGCACCCGCCCCGACGCCGGCTCGGCCGCATCCATCGCCTCCACCGCCAGCCAAACGGCCTGGGCGGTGCTCGGCCTGATGGCGGCCGGCGCGGTGGACGACCCGGCGGTGGAGAGCGGCGCGCAGTGGCTCATGCGCCACCAGCGCGAGGACGGCGGCTGGGCGGAAGAGGACCACACCGGCACCGGCTTCCCGCGCGTGTTCTACCTCCGCTACCACGGGTACGCGCGCATCTTCCCGCTGTGGGCGCTGGCGCGACTGCGGAACCTTCGACGTGGTAACTCGCGGCGGGTGGCGTTCGGGCTTTAACGGGCGCGGCCGCCCGCCACGCCCTCGGCACTAGGCGGCTATCAGAAGAATATGTTCTCCGGGCCGACCGGGCCGGTGTATCCGACGAGCACTATGCGCAACTCCGCAGCAAGACCCGGGGCTGTGTTC
>CADCTL010000284.1 GCA_902805625.1 uncultured Acetobacteraceae bacterium | reverse complement strand
GAGCCGGTCTCGGCGCTCGACGTGAACGTCCAGGCGCAGGTGCTGAACCTGATGCTCGACCTGCGGCAGCGCCTGGGCCTGTCCTACCTCTTTATCGCGCATGACTTGGCCGTCGTACGCGCCTTTTGCGACCGGGTGGCGGTGATGTACCTCGGGCGCATCATGGAGGAGGGGCCGGCGATCGCGCTCTTCGGCCGGCCGCTGCATCCCTACACCGTCGCGCTCACCAGCGCCGTGCCGGAGCCGGGACGGGAGCGGGTGATTTTGGGCGGCGAGCCGCCCTCCACGCTGAGGCTGCCCACCGGCTGCGTCTTCCGCGCTCGCTGCCCGGTGGCGCAACCCGCCTGCGAGGCGCCGCCGCCGCTGGCGGAGGTGGAAACCGGCCGGCGTGTCGCCTGCCACTTCCCGGGGTCCTTCGCGCCTCCTGGGGGGAAGCTGGGGGGGTGAACTCCCCCACCCCCCGTCCCTCTTCTGTCCGCTGGCGCTTTGAACGGCCAGGCAAGGCGCCAGCGGACAAAAATAGGAGGTTCTGGGGAATACATTCTACCAAAACCTCCTTCGTCGTCCGAGAGCGCCCTTGCATGAGACAGATCACCACCGCCCAGGCCGCCGCGCTTCTGCAGGACGGTGACACGCTGCTGATCGGTGGCTCCGGCGGCGGCCATGCGGTGCCGGATGCGCTCCTTGCAGCGGTGGGGGAGCGGTTCCGCACCACCGGCGCGCCGCGCGCCATCACAGCCGTGCATCCGGTGGGACTCGGGGACGGCAAGACCCGCGGCGCCGGCCATCTGGCGCAGAAGGGGCTGCTGAAGCGTGTGGTGTCCGGCACCTTCGTCAACTCCCCGGGCATCGCGCGCTTGGCCCTTGATGAGGAGATCGAGGCCTACACCCTGCCCCAGGGCGCCCTGTCCCAGTTGATGCGAGAGATGGCGGCGGGTCGCCCGGGGCTGCTGACGAAGACCGGGCTGCACACCTTCGTGGACCCGCGCATCGGCGGCGGGCGCCAGAGCCGCCGCGCAACCGAGGACCTGATCGAGGTCGTGCAGTTCCGGGCCGAAGAGTACCTCTTCTACAGGCCGTACCAGGTGAACGTGGCATTCGTGCGCGGCTCGGCCGCGGATGAGGACGGCAATGTCTCGATGGAGCACGAGGCCGTCACACTCGAGATGCTGAGCATCGCGCAGGCCGCGCGGCGCGCCGGCGGGATCGTGGTGGCGCAGGTGAAGCGCATCGTGCCACGCGGCTCCATCCATCCGAAGATGGTGAAGGTCCCGGGCATCCTGGTGGATGCCGTGGTGGTGGATCCGGGGCAGTGGCAGACCTTCGAAACGCAGGACAGCCCCGCCTATTCCGGCCACCTGCGCGTTGCGCTGGAGGACATCCCGCGCCTGCCCGCCGGCCCCCGTCGCATCATCGCCCGCCGCGGCGCGCTGGAGCTGTTCGAGGGCGCGATCTGCAATCTCGGCTCGGGGATTTCGACCGGCATCGCCAACGTGGCGGCGGAGGAGGGAGTCCTGCGCCATATCTGCCTGACCAACGAGCAGGGCAACATCGGCGGTGCCCCGGCCGGCGGCAACGACGCTGGCGCAGCGATGAGCCCCGACGCGCAGGTGGACCAGCCCTACCAGTTCGACTTCTACGACGGGGGTGGCCTCGACCTCGCCTTTCTCTCCTTCGCGGAGTTCGATGCGGAGGGGAACGTGAATGTCTCCCGCTTCGGCGGCCGAATCGTCGGGCCGGGCGGTTTCATCAACATCAGCCAGAGCGCGGGTTCCGTGGTGTTCGGCGGCACGCTCACCGCGGGCGGCGCACCCAAGGCGGTGCAGCGGGTGGAGCAGGTGACCTTCTCCGGCCCTTATGCCCGGAGCCGCGGCCAGCGGGTCACCTACGTCACTGAGCGCGCCGTGTTCCGGCTCGGAGAGGGCGGGCCAGAGGTGATCGAGATCGCGCCCGGCGCCGACCTCGAGGCGGACGTGATCGCCGCCATGGGCTTCCGCCCGCCCGTCTCGCCCGCGCTGAAACGCATGGAGGCCGGGCTGTTCGCGGATGGGTCGATGGGGCTAGCGTCCCGCCTTCCGGAACGCTCGGCGCGCCCGGCGCTGGACCGCTTCGCTATGGCGGAGGCCGCGGGATGACGGGCTGCCCGACATACCTCTCGGCCGGTGAGGACGCGGAGTTCCGCAAGACCATCTCGGCCGCCGACATCGCCGCCTTCGCCGAGATCAGCGGCGACCACGACCCGGTACATGTGGACGCGGACTTCGCCGCGCGCACCGCCTTCGGTCGCATCATCGCGCATGGCGCGGTGGTGATGGGGCTGCTTTCCACCACCGCATCCATGATCTCCCGCCGCTCGGTGGAGCGCGGCAGCCCCGGCACGCCCGTCTCCGCCGGCTATGACCGCATCCGCTTCACCCGCCCGGTTTTCGCCGGCGACGCGCTGACGGCCCGCTACGTGGTTGAAGAGGTGGACGACGCCCGCGGCCGGACCCGCGCGCGGGTGGAGGTGGTGAACGGTGAAGGCGAAACCTGCCTCGTCGGCACCCACATCCTCGCCTGGGTGACGGCGCCCGGGTGACGGACCGCGGGTGCGCTTCGATGAGAATCGCTCGGCGGCCGGTCGTCTTGCCCTCTCCGCCCTGCATCGCGCCTGAGGGGCGATTGGACGTGGCTGGGCCATGAGGTTCCGGGACGCGATCGTTTTCGACGGCAACGATGCGCGTGCGGTAACTTCCCGGGGCATGGACAAGGATGGGCGCTGGACCGGCGTCGAGGCGATGCGCTGCCCGCGCGCGGGCTGACGCGGCCTCGGCCGCAGGGTGATCGGCAGGCGACACCGGAGGCGGGATCATGGCGACGAAGCTGCTCATTCTGCTCGGGACGAAGAAGGGCTTGTTCATCCTGGAGAGCGACGCGGCGCGCCGCATTTGGGCGCAGCGCGGCCCCTACTGCGAGGCATGGCCGATCTGCCACGCCATCGCCGATCCACGCACGGGCACCATCCACGCCGGCGGCGGCAATGAATGGTTCGGGCCGGCCGTGTGGACCTCCGCCGATCTCGGCGCGACCTGGACCCACTCCAGCGAGGGCCTCGCCTACGCCTCGGGGGAGACGCCGATCCGCGCGGTGTGGAGCCTGGCGGAGGGGCTCGGGGGCGCGCTGTACGCCGGCGTCGAGCCGGCCGGGCTGTTCCGGAGCGACGATGGCGGTGCGCGTTGGCGGCACATCGCGGGGCTGCGCGACCACCCGTCGCGGCCGCACTGGCAGCCCGGAGGCGGCGGGCTGATCCTGCACGCGCTGGTGCCGCACCCCACGGACGAGCGTCAGCTCTGGGTCGGCATTTCCAGCGCCGGCGTCTTCCACACCGCGGATGGCGGCGACACCTGGCAGCCGCGCAACAGCGGGATCCGCTGCGACTACCTGCCGGAGGACCAGCGCTACCCGGAATACGGCCAGTGCGTGCACGGGCTCGCGATGGCGCCCGGCATGCCGGACCGCCTGTACCAGCAGAACCACTGCGGCATGTACCGGAGCGACGACGGCGGGCGGAGTTGGCAGAGCATCGAGGCCGGCCTGCCCTCCTCCTTCGGCTTCCCCGCGGCGGCGCATCCGCGCGACCCGGAGACGCTGTACCTGCTGCCGCTGAACGGCGACAGCGCCGGCCGCTACGTGCCGGACGCGAAGGCGGCGGTGTGGCGCACCCGCGACCGCGGCGAAAGCTGGCAGGCGCTGCGCGACGGGCTGCCGCAGGGCAACGCCTTCTTCGGTGTGCTGCGCCAGGCGATGGCGACGGACCCGCTCAGCCCGGCCGGCGTCTATTTCGGCACCGGCTCCGGTTCGTTGTTCGCCAGCGCGGACGAGGGCGAGAGCTGGACCTGCATCGCACAGCACCTGCCGGCGATCTCCTCGGTGGAGACGCTGCTGGTCGAGGCATAGCGGCGGCCGTGGCGCTGCGGGAAGCCGATCCGCCTGGGCCGGTGGTGGTGACGCTGCCGGCCGCCCTGCTGCGCCTGTTCCCGGGGGCGGAGCGGCGGGTGGAGCTGCGCGTCCGCTCCGTCGGCGAGGCGATCGCGGCGCTGGACGCCCGGTGGCCGGGCATGCGCGACCGCCTATGCGACTCCACGCCCGCGCTTCGGCGGCACCTCAACATCTTCGTGGACGGGGAGCGCGCGCGGTTGGAGACGCCGCTGCTGCCCGGCGCCGAGATGATCGTGATGACGGCGGTGAGCGGGGGCTGAGCGGCGAGCCGCCGGTGTCCCGAGCAACACACCCGCACCTCCGAGCACCGCCCCAGCGAATGTTGTGCTCCGGTTCCCACCGCTGCTCCAGTCGGACTTCCTCCAAACGTTCTCCGTGCCGGTGCCGACGGCGCTGAGGCGCAGGTTCTGCGCCACCTTGCGCTCGGACCTTGAGGCTTCGCGGCCGGAACGAGGGCGGGAACTGCTCTCCGGAGAGCCGCTTTTCTCTGAAGCTTGAGGGTAGCCCGATTTAACCCTCAAGCTTCAACCTATTGAAGAACAACGATCTTCAAACGGAGCACCGGCCCTTTATTCAGCGTGTCCACCGCCCAGCCGGTTAAGGCCGCGGACGGGATTAGCGTCTCCGCCCCAAGCATGACCCTGGAGAGGCGCAACGCCGCTTCGAGAAGCTGGTGCGGACTGCGCTCACACGCCGTCCAAGCCCATGAAGGACCTTCCCTGGAAAAGGCTGGAAGCCAGGGCAGGAGCCAAGGCGGGGGAGGCCGCGAAGGTGTAGCGTCCGCGAACGACGCCCTACTCGGTTCCAGAAAGCCAGGGCGCGCGGCGCCCACCCCACGCTCGCCGCTTTTCATTCATGAGGACCTGACCGGCCCGGACAGACGCCCAAAATCGCCGGGCGTACTCCGCGTTGACCCGGCGCCAATCAGCGACTTCAAAGCGATGTCCGAGGACGGTGGAGTAGGCTCTCTCCACCAGCGGTACGGTCTCATCCAGCAGCGTGAAGACGTCGTCGTCGACGGCCCGATGGGCGGGCGGCGATGTGAGGCTATGGGCTATGAGGTGGTCGCGGTAGCCGAACACCCGGCGACGCCTCTTCTCGCGCTCACCAAATGAGTGTTTGCGGATGTCTCT
>CADCTL010000283.1 GCA_902805625.1 uncultured Acetobacteraceae bacterium | reverse complement strand
CTGCCGCCGCGCATGCCCCGGCTGTGGACGACGTGAGGCGCCCCGCGCCATGATCGCGCGGAAGGAGCCGGGCCCCGCATGAACCTGACGCCGCGCGAGAAGGACAAGCTGCTGGTCGCCGTGGCGGCGCAGGTCGCGCGCCGCCGGCTGGAGCGCGGCGTGAGGCTGAACCACCCGGAGGCGGTGGCCCTCATCACCGACCACGTCGTGGAAGGCGCGCGCGACGGCCGCAGCGTGGCGGAGCTGATGCGCGACGGCGCCGCGGTCGTCACGCGCGACCAGGTCATGGAGGGCATCGCGGAGATGATCCACGACGTGCAGGTGGAGGCCACCTTCCCGGACGGCACCAAGCTCGTCACCATCCACCAGCCGATCCGCTGATGGTCCCGGGCGAGGTGTTCCCCGCCGCCGGCGAGATCGAGCTGAACGCCGGCCGTGAAGCCGTGGAGGTTGAGGTGGCGAACACGGGCGACCGGCCGGTGCAGGTGGGCAGCCACTACCACTTCGCGGAGACCAACCCCTCCCTGTCCTTCGACCGGGCTGCGGCGCGCGGCCGGCGCCTCAACATCCCCGCCGGAACTGCCGTGCGCTTCGAGCCTGGGCAAACGCGCCGCGTTTCGCTCATCCCCTTCGCGGGGGCGCGCGTGGTGCATGGCTTCCGCGGCGAAGTGGAGGGGCCGCTCTGATGCCCGCGCGCCTGTCCCGCGCCGCCTACGCCGGCATGTACGGCCCGACCACGGGCGACCGCGTGCGCCTTGCCGACACGGACCTCGTCATCGAGGTGGAGCGCGACCACACGGTCTACGGCGAGGAGGTGAAGTTCGGCGGCGGCAAGGTGATCCGAGACGGCATGGGCCAGTCGCAGCGGAGCCGCGCCGAGGGCGCGATGGACACCGTCATCACCAACGCGCTCATCCTGGACCACTGGGGCGTGGTGAAGGCGGACGTGGGGCTGCGGGACGGGCGCATCGCCGCCATCGGCAAGGCCGGCAACCCGGACACGCAGCCGGCCGTCACCATCGTCATCGGGCCGGGCACGGAGATCATCGCGGGGGAGGGGCGCATCCTCACCGCGGGCGGAATCGACGTCCACATCCACTTCATCTGCCCGCAGCAGATCGAGGAGGCGCTGGCCGCCGGCGTCACCACCATGGTCGGCGGTGGCACCGGGCCGGCGCACGGCACGTTGGCCACCACCGCCACGCCCGGCCCGTGGCACATGGAGCGGATGCTGCAAGCGGCCGAGGCGTTCCCGATGAACCTCGGCTTCCTGGGCAAAGGCAACGCGGCGCTGCCGGGGGCTTTGGAGGAGCAGATCAGGGCCGGCGCCTGCGGCCTCAAGCTGCACGAGGACTGGGGCACCACGCCCAAGGCCATCGACACTTGCCTGCGCGTGGCGGACGCGATGGACGTGCAGGTGGCGATCCACTCCGACACCCTGAACGAAAGCGGCTTCGTCGAGAGCACCATCGCCGCCATCGCCGGGCGCACCATCCAGGCCTTCCACACCGAGGGTGCCGGCGGCGGCCACGCGCCGGACATCCTGCGCGTGGTGGGGGAGCCGAATTTCCTGCCCTCCTCCACCAACCCGACCATGCCCTACACCGCGAACACGGTGGACGAGCACCTCGACATGCTGATGGTCTGCCACCACCTCGACCCGCGCATCGCGGAGGACGTGGCCTTCGCCGAGAGCCGCATCCGCCGCGAGACCATCGCCGCGGAGGACATCCTGCACGACCTCGGCGCCATCTCCATGATGTCGAGCGACAGCCAAGCGATGGGCCGCGTCGGCGAGGTGGTGATCCGGACGTGGCAAACCGCGCACAAGATGAAGGAACAGCGCGGAAGCCTGCCCGGGGAGACGGGCGAGAACGACAACCTCCGGGCGCGGCGCTACATCGCCAAGTACACGATCAACCCGGCCATCTCACAAGGCATCGCGGCGCATGTCGGCAGCGTGGAGCCGGGCAAGCTCGCGGACCTGGTGCTGTGGTCGCCGGCCTTCTTCGGCGTGAAGCCCGACATGGTGCTGAAGTGCGGGAGCGTCGCCATGGCGCCGATGGGCGACCCGAACGCCTCCATCCCGACTCCGCAGCCCGTCCACTACCGGCCCATGTTCGCCTCGTTCGGCGGCGCGGTGGCGCGCTCGGCCGTCACCTTCGTGTCGGCGGCGGCGTTGGCCGAGGGCGTGGCGCAGCGTTGCCGCCTCTCCAAGACCGTGCTGGCGGTCGAGAACACGCGCGGGCGCATCGGCAAGCGCGACATGGTGCTGAACGGTGCCTTGCCGAAAATCGAAGTGGACCCGGAGACCTACGAGGTCCGCGCCGACGGCGAGCTGCTGGTGTGCGAGCCGGCGCGGGTGCTGCCGATGGCGCAGCGGTACTTCCTGTTCTGAGGGGCGCCATGGACGAGAACGCCTTGCCGCGCGCGACCGCCGTGAAGCCGGCCGGGCAGTGGCCGGCGGCGGACACGCGCGGCGCCGTCACGCTCGACTTCGACGACCGGCACCGCCGCCGCCGGCGCTACATCGCGGAGGGGGGCCTCGCCTTCCTCCTCGACCTGCCGGAAGCGGCTGTCCTGCGCGACGGCGACGGGCTGGCGCTGGAGAACGGCGGCTTCGTGCTGGTGCGCGCGGCGCCCGAGCCGCTCGTCGAGGTCACGGCGGACACGCCCGCGCAGCTCGCGCGCCTCGCTTGGCATCTCGGCAACCGGCATCTGCCGGCCCGGATCGAGGCCGGGCGGCTGCTCATCCGCGACGACCACGTCATCGTGGAGATGCTGCGCGGCCTCGGCGCCGGGGTCCGCCAAGTGTCCGAGCCCTTCGACCCGGAGGGCGGCGCCTACGGCGAGCACAACCGGCAACCCTCGCACCCGCATGGCCACCATCATCACGATTGAGCCCGCCGCGCTCTACCGGCTGCTGGCGTGGCTCTCGCCCGCCTACCCGGTGGGCGGCTTCAGCTACAGCCACGGGCTGGAGGCGGCGGTGGAGGCGGGCTCCGTGCGCGACCGCGCCGGTCTGGTGGGCTACGTCGCCGCCGTGCTGCGCGCGGGCACGGGGCGCGTGGACGGCGCGCTGCTCGCCGCCGCGTGGCGCGCGGCGCAGGACGGGGACGGCCCGGCGTTGGACGACGCGGCCGCGCTCGCGGCCGCTTGGCGCGGCACAGCGGAAACGGCGCTCGAGTCCTTGCAACAGGGCGCGGCCTTCGCCGCCGTGACGCAGGCCGCTTGGCCGGAAGCGCACCTCGCCGCCTTCGCCGCGCGGCACCCGCGCCGGCTCTCGGCGGCCGTGGCTTTCGGCGCCGCGGCTGGCTTCCATGGCGTGCCGCTGCGCCCGGCGCTGGCGGGCTGGCTCGGCGCCTTCGCGGCCAACTTGGTTTCAGCGGGCGTCAGGCTGGTGCCGCTCGGGCAGACTGACGGGCAGATCGCCACGGCTGCGCTTCACCCGGTCATCGAGGCCGCGGCGGACGTGGCGCTCGTCGCGGACCTCGACCGTCTCGGCACCGCCACGCCGACGATCGACCTCCTCTCCATGCGCCACGAAACCCAGTACACGAGGCTGTTCCGCTCATGAGCAACGGGCCATTCAGGGTTGGCATCGGCGGCCCGGTGGGCTCCGGCAAGACCGCGCTGACCGAGCGCCTGTGCCGGCGCCTCCGCGGCGCGCACGACGTCGCGGTCATCACCAATGACATCTACACGCGCGAGGACGCCGAGTTCCTGACGCGCGCCGGCGCGCTTCCGCCGGAGCGCATCGCCGGCGTGGAGACCGGCGGCTGCCCGCACACCGCCATCCGCGAGGACGCCTCCATCAACTTGGCTGCGGTGCAGGACATGGTGGAGCGCTTCCCCGCGCTGGAACTGCTCTTCATCGAGAGCGGCGGCGACAACTTGGCCGCCACCTTCAGCCCGGAGCTGGCCGACCTCACCATCTACGTCATCGACGTGGCGGCCGGCGACAAGATCCCACGCAAGGGCGGGCCGGGCATCACGCGCTCCGACCTGCTGGTGATCAACAAGATCGACCTCGCGCCGCTGGTCGGCGCCGACCTCTCGGTGATGGACCGCGACGCGCGGCGGATGCGCGGGATGCGGCCCTTCGTGTTCACCAACTTGAAGGAGGACCAAGGCACGGCCGAGATAGCCGCCTTCGTCGTGGAGGCGGGCGGCCTCGCGCGCACAGGCAGCGCCGTGCCTTACGTGGCGCCTCAGTAGCGCTTGTAGGGCAGGAACTTGCCGCTCATGGTGATCCGCACGCGGTCGCCCTTCTGGTCGGGCTGGCGTTCGAGGACCATGTCGTAGTCGATGGCGGACATGATGCCGTCGCCGAACTCCTCGTGGATCATCTCCTTCCAGCTCGTGCCGTAGACCAGCACCAGCTCGTAGAAGCGGTAGACCAGCGGGTCCGTCGGCGGCATGGGTTGGGCGCCGCGGTAGGGGATCTCGCAGAGGGTCGCTTCCTCCTCCTCGTCGAGGCCGAAGACCTCCGCCACGCCCCGCGCGTGGCGCGGCTCCGCCGACATCTGGCCCATGCAGAGCGCGCAGGTCCAAACCGGGCTCATGCCGATGCGGGTGGCGACGTCGGACCACTTCAAGCCCTTCGCCTTCTTCAGCTTGAGGATCTTCCGTCCTAGTTCGGTCTTAACGTCGTTCATCCGCCCCTGTCTCCTTGTGCGAACGGTGTCACTCGGCGGCCGCCCCAAGCGGCGGCGCGCCCGCCGCGGGCCGCACTTCCGGCGGCGCCTTCGCGTCCCAGCCCGGCGCCGGCGCGCCGGCGAGGGTGCGGCTGCGCGTCAGCAGGAAATCCATGACGTGGTCGCGCAGCGGATGGTAGCCCGGCAGCTTGTGCAGCGCGGCGCGGGTGCGCGGCTTTGGCAGGGTGTTCACCACCACCTCCGCCACGCGCGCGTCCGGGCCGTTGGTCATCAGCAGGATGCGGTCGGCGAGCAGGATCGCCTCGTCCACGTCGTGGGTGATCATGAAGGCGGTCTGGTTCGCTTCCGCCACCAGCCGCGCCACCTCGTCCTGCAAGGCGCCGCGGGTGAGGGCGTCGAGCGCGCTGAAGGGCTCGTCCATCAGCAGCATCTTGGGGTCGAGCGCCAGCGCCCGGGCGATGCCCACCCGTTGCTTCATGCCGCCGGAGAGCTGGGACGGCTTGCGGTCGGCGGCACCGCCCAACCCCACCTTCTCCAGCGCCGCGCGCGCCGCCTCCCGCACCCGCGCACGCGGCCAGCCGCGGTGGCGGCAGGAGAGGGCGAAGGCCACGTTGCCCTGCGCTGTGAGCCAAGGCATCAGCGCGTGCGACTGGAAGATCACCGCGCGGTCGAGCGAGGGGCCTGTGATCTCCTGCCCGTCCACGATCACGCCGCCGCCGTCCGGCGCGTCCAGCCCGGCGAGGATGTTCAGCACCGTGGTCTTGCCGCAGCCGGAATGCCCGACGAGGCAGACGAACTCGCCCCGCCGCACGCCGAAGTGGAGGTCGCGGAACACGACATGGCCGGGGTACCGGCGCGAAACGCCCTCAACCGAGACGTAGTCCCCGTGCATCGCCTCAGTCCTGCCAGGCCACGCCGCGCGCCAGAGCGCCGAGCAGGCGGTCCAGCAACAGGCCCACCACGCCGATCAGCAGGATGGCGATGACGATGTCGGCCAGCGACAGGTTGTTCCACTGGTTCCACACCCAGTAGCCGATGCCCGTGCCGCCCACGAGCATCTCCGCCGCCACGATCACCAGCCATGCGATGCCGACCGAGATGCGCGCCCCGGTCAGGATGGTTGGCGCAGCGGCCGGCAGGATCACGCGGAAGGCGGTGCGCCAAGTCCCCGCCTCCAGGGTGCGCGCCACGTTCAGCCACTCCCGCCGCACGCCGGCCACACCGAACGCCGTGTTCAGCAGCATCGGCCAGAGCGAGCAGATGAAAATGACGAAGACGGAGGAGATCGCGCTGTCCTTGATGGTGTAGAGCGCGAGCGGCATCCAGGCGAGCGGCGAGACCGGCCGCAGCACCTGGATGAAGGGGTTCAGCGCGCCCGAGAGCAGCGGGCTCATGCCGATGAGGAAGCCGAGCGGGATCGCCACCAGCGCCGCTATGCCGAAGCCCGCGCCGACGCGCAGCAGCGAATAGGCGATCTGCACGCCGATGCCTTGGTCGTTCGTGCCGCGCACGTAGAACGGGTCGCGCAGCAGTTCCCACAGCCGCGCGCCGATCTCGCTCGGGCGCGGGAAGGGCGTCTGCCCGCCCGTGGCGGCGGCTTGCCCCACCAGCGCGGCGTATTCAGGGTCCACGGCCTCGCCGCTGCCGCCCGCGCCGGTGCCGGCGGCGAGTTCCCACGCGCCGAGGAACAGCGCCAGCAGCACCAGCGACAGCACCGCTGAGCGCCAAGCGGGCACGGTCCGGTTCATGCGCCGGTGCGGATGCCGCGCTCGGTCCAGGCGGCCGGTTGCGCCGGGTCGAACTCGCGGCCCATCACGGTGAAGCCCCGCATCGGCGAGGCCGGCACCGGCAGCCCCTGCTCGCGCATCACCCGGCCGGCGTCGAGGGCGAGAAAGACCTGCTCCGCCACTTGCGCGTAGTCGAGGTCCTGGCGCACCTGCCCCCAGCGCTTCATCTGCGTGAGTATCCACACCGCCATGGAGTGCCAGGGGAAGGGGTCGAAGCCGATGCGCTCCGGCACCCGCTGCACCTTGCCGAGCCCGTCGGCGTAGGTGCCGGTCAGCACCTGCTCCACCACCGTCTGCGGCTGGTTCAGGTAGTTCTGCGCGCTGATCGCCGCCGCCACCTCCTTGCGGTTCTCCGGCTTGTTGGCGTGGGCGGTCGCCTCGACGATGGCGCGCAGCAGCGCGGCGAAGGTGTTGGGCGCTTCCTGCACCATCTGCCGCGGGACGGCGAAGGCGCAGCACGGATGCCCGTCCCAGAACTCGCGCGTCAGGACGTGGATGAAGCCCACGCCGTCGAACACGGCGCGCTGGTTGAACGGGTCCGGGCCGAGGTAGCCGTCGATGTTGTCCGCGCGCAGGTTGGCGACCATCTCGGGCGGCGGCACGGCGCGGATCTGCACGTCGCGGTCCGGGTCCAGCCCGTGCTCCGCCAAGTAGTGGCGCAGCAGGTAGTTGTGCATGGAGTAGTCGAAGGGCACGGCGAAGCGGAAGCCCTTCCACTGCTTCGGGTCGCGCCGCTCCTTGTGCTTGTTGGAAAGCGTGATCGCCTGGCCGTTGGTGTTCTCGATGGCGGCCACGGCCCACGGGACCGGCGCCGCCACGCCGGCACCCAGGCTCATCGCCAGCGGCATCGGGCTCAGCATGTGCGCGGCGTCGTACTCGCGGGCGATGGCCTTGTCGCGGATCACCGCCCAGCCGGCGGTGCGCACCACCTCCACGTTCAGCCCGTGGCGGCCGTAGAAGCCCATCGGGTGCGCCATGATGATGGGCGTGGCGCAGGTGATGGGGATGAAGCCGATCTTGAGGTCGCGCTTCTCGGGCGGGGCGCCCCCGCCCTGCGCCAGCGCTTCGCGCGCGCGGCCGAGGGGGAAGGCGTCGGCGAGCGCGCCCAGCACGGCGGCTGCGCCGAAGCGGCCGAGGAGGGCGCGGCGGGTTTCGTCCTGCGGGAGGACGGCGCGGAGGACGGCCGCCTCCGCCGCTTCGCCGTGCGCGCCGGTGCCGTCCGCCGGAGGCTCGCCGGCGCAAAGCAGCGCGTTCGCGTGCCGACCGCCGCAGGCGCAGGGCGCGGCGGACGCGGCGAAGGGGTCGGCGAAGAGACGGGCCATGGCGACCTCCCGGGTGTCGGTGCCTTGCGCGGCGCCTCGGCCCTGGGGTGCAACCCTCGTGCCAGTTCTCCGCCCCGGAGGGCGACGGAAGGGCGCGCGGGCGTGCCTACATCGGAGGCATCATGGCCTCATCCTGGGCACAGGCGGCCGCGGCCAGAGCGCGCTGACCGTATCCGGTCAGCGCGCTCTGGCCTGTTGTTTTGGCGAGCATCTTCACGCGCCTGACCGAGTACGGTCAGGCGCGATCTGCTCTAATGCTCCTTCTCCGCCTCGTAGCGCGCCTTGTTCTCGGCGTTCGGCGGGTAGAGGCCCGGCAGCGCTTCGCCCGCCTCGACGCGGCCCAGTATCCACGCCTCCAGCCTCTCCTGCTCCTCGCCCCCGTTCGCCACATCGGCCACCAGCGCTGCGGGGATGCACACCGCGCCGTCCCCGTCCGCCACGACCACGTCGTCCGGGAACACCGCGACGCCGCCGCAGCCCACCGGCTCCTGCCAGCCGACGAAGGTGAGGCCGGCGACGGAAGGGGGCGCCGCGCCGCCGCGGCTCCAGACCGGCATGCCGGTGCCCTCCACCCCGGCCACGTCGCGCACCACGCCGTCCGTGACCAGCGCCGAAACGCCGCGTTTCATCAGCCTAGCGCAGAGGATGTCGCCGAAGATGCCGGCGTCCCCCACGCCCATCGCGTCCGCCACGGCGATGCAGCCCGCCGGCATGTCCTCGATGGCGGCGCGGGTGGAGCGCGGCGAGGACCAGCTCTCGGGCGTCGCCAAATCCTCCCGCGCCGGCACGAAGCGGAGGGTGAAGGCGGGTCCGACCAGCCGCTTGCCGCGGGCGGACGCGGTGAAGGGCAGCGGCCCGCGCATCCAGACGTTCCGCAGGCCTTTCTTGAGCAGCAGCGTGGTGACGGTGGCGGTGGAGATCTGCTCCAAGCGCGCCTTGGTGGCGGGGTCGAGCGGCATGGCGGATTCATCCTCCTCTTGGCGCGCCCCATAGTGGCCGCTCCGCCGCACACGGCAACATCCTGGGGCGCCACGCCGCTGCGGTCTTGCAACCGGCGGTTCCCGCATTTCATGTTGCCGCCGCAATCGGAAGGTGGTCTCGATGCTGCGGGTCATCCTGGCGACGCTGCTGGCGCTCGCCGCGCCGGCCGCGGCGCAGCTCGAAGGGGAGGAAGCGCCGCGGCCCGCCCAGCGCGTGCCCGCGCGCGAGGCCGTGGTGGCCAACAACACCGACCGCGTCCTGCGGGAACTCTACGTCCACCCCGCGGACTCCGAAGACCGCGGCCCCGACCGGCTCGGCACCGGGGTGCTGCCGCAGCGGGCGACCTTGCGCGTGCCGCTCGACCGCCGGGCCCGCGGCGGCGGCTGCGCCTACCAGGCCGTGGCCGTCTTCGAGGACGGCGAGGAGGAGCGCCGGCGCTTCGACGTTTGCCGCAGTCCCCGCGCCGTCTTCGCCGACACCGGCCCGGTGCGGGAGGTGGAGGTCCAGAATGACACCGACCACGCGATCCGCGAACTCTACCTGGCTCCGCCCGGGTCCCGCGAGCGGGGCCGCGACCGCCTGGGATCCGAAACGGTCGCCGCGGGCGACAGCCTCCGCCTCCGGTTGCGCGGCGTCGCTTCCGCCGCCTGCGTGTTCGACGTCCGCGCCGTGTTCGCCGACGACACGGAGGAAGCGCGGGAGCGCGTGGACGTCTGCCGCGCGCGGCGCCTCGCCTTCGGCGACGCGACGGCGCCGGTGCGCGAGGTGCCGCTGGTCAACCGCGGCCGCGCCGCCATCCGCGAGTTGTACGCCCGGCCCGCGGGCGCGGCGGCCGGCTGGGGCGCGGACCGTCTCGGCAGCGCCGTCCTGGGGGCGCGCGACAGCTTCCGGCTGCGCGTCCGCTCCCGCGCCTGCGTCTTCGACCTGCGCGCCGTCTCGGCGAACGACCGCGAGGAGGTGCGGGACGGGGTGGACCTTTGCGCCGTGCAAGGCGTGGTCTTCGGCGAACGCCCGGACGAGGCGCCGCGCCGGGTCGTGCTGCTCAACAACCACGGCCGCACCGTGCGGCAGGCCTTCCTGGCCCCGACCAAAACGGGGGAGTGGGGCGAAGACACGCTGGGCACCGCCGTCCTGGCGCCCGGCGCGCGCTACGAAGCGACCTTCGAGGGCGGCTGCCACGCCGACCTCCGCGTGGTCTTCGACACGGAAGCGGCGGAAGAGCGCCGCGGCATCGACATCTGCGCCGACACCGTGGTCGCGCTCCGCCCCGGTTGGACGGTGAACGAGCGCTTGGGGCCGCCGGACGGCGGGGAGCCCGCCGCCACCGCCGCGCCGGCGAAGCCGGAGCCGGTGGCCGCCGCCGCCGCGCCCAGGGCCCCGAGCGGAGCCGTGCGCCTGCGCAACGCCGCCGCGGTGCCGCTGATCGCGCTCCACGCGGACCCGATCGGCGCCGGGCGCGGCCCCGACCGGCTCGGCCGCGCCGCGCTGGGCGCCGGGGAAAGCATGGAGTTCGCCCCGCCGGACGACCTGCCGCCGGGCTCCGAGCGCTGCCTCGCGGACCTGACGGCGGTGTTCGGCGACGGGCGCGAGCTGCGCCTGCCGGCGCGCGACATCTGCGCCGGCGGCGAAGTTGTGCTGGAGTAGTCAGCGCGCCGTGGCGGGCGTGAACTCCATCGCCCGCGTCTGCTCCGACAGGCGCGGGAGGTAGGTGATGTTCCGCCGCGTCGCCCAGATGTTCACCTGGTGGTGCAGCGGGATCACCGCCAAGTCGCGCCCGTAGCCGATGCGGATGGCGTCGCGGTACAGCTTCTCCCGCGCCTCGATGTCGATCGTGGAGAAGGCGCGGTCGATGATCGCGTCCACCTCCGGATTGGTGTAGTGCGACTGGCGGACCGTGGTGCTGCGCCCACGCGGCGGGTCGGGCGTGGCGATCTGAGTCGCCAGCGGCGTGTCGGCCTCGCCTGTGGAACTGCTCCAGCCCGTCAGGTTGATCGAGAACTCGTCCCGCACGGCGCGGCTGAAGAACATGGAGGCGGGCATGGTCTGCACCGTCGTCCGCACGCCGATCCGCGTCCACATCTGGGCCAGCGCCTGCGCGATGGCGTCGTCGTTCACGTAGCGGTCGTTAGGCCCGTGCAGGGTGATGTTGAAGCCCTCCGGGTAGCCCGCCTCTGCCAGCAGCCGACGCGCCTGCTCCGGGTCGAAGGGGTCGGGCTTCAGCTCCGGGTCGTGGCCGACGGCGCCTTCCGGCATCGGCTGGCCCGCGGGCACGGCGTGGCCCTCCATGAGCTGCCGCGCGATGCCCTGCCGGTTGATGGCGAGCGACAGGGCGCGGCGCACCCGCAGGTCGCGCATCGGGTTCTGCGGCAGCGGGTTGCCGGCGCGGTCCGTGGCCCAGGGCGTCTGCGGCCGGTTCACGTCCGGATAGAGATAGATCATGCGCAAACCGGGGCGGGAATGCACGGTGAGCCGCGCGTCCTGCTTCAGCCGCGCCACGTCGCGCGTCGGCACCGCGTCGATGGCGTCCACGTCGCCCGCCTGGAGCGCCGCCACGCGGGAGCTGTCGTTGGCGATGAGGCGGTACGTCACGCGCTCCCAGGGCTGCGCCGGCCCCCACCAGTCCGGATTGCGCGTGAACACGGCGCGGTCTCCGAGCGCGAGGGAGGCCAGGCGGTAAGGCCCGGTGCCCACCGCGGCGCGGCCGCTGTTGTAGTCGGCCGTCGCCATGCCTTCGCCTTGGCGCCGGCCGAGCATGGCGAAGGCCGACATGAACTGCGGGACCAGCGGCAACGGCTCGGCCGTGTGCATCCGCACCGTGTGCGGATCCACCACCTCAAGCCGCCGGATCGGGCGGATGTACTGGCCCATGGAAGTCGGGCTGTTCGGCACGTTGGGCGCGCGGGCGAAGGTGAACACCACGTCGTCCGCGGTGAAGGGCGTGCCGTCGTGGAAGCGCACGCCTTCGCGCAGCTTGAACTCCCAGGTGCGCTCGTCGACCGTCCGCCAGGCGACGGCGAGGCCCGGTCCCGGCCGGTACTCCGGGTCCAGGTGAACCAGCCGGTCCCAGACGTGCCAGCTCAGCGCGTGGTTGGGCGACAGGTCCTGCCAGTGCGGATCCATGGAGGTGAAGGCGCCGCCCACGCCGATGGTCAGCTCCTGCGCCGCCACCGGAGGTAGCGACAACAGGGCGCCGAGCGCCAAGCCGAGGGTGCCGCGAGCCGCGTGGTGCCGCATGGTCCGCCTCCTGTCCGTCTCCGCGGGAAGCGTGGCGGACCGGGAACGGCGGGCGCAAGGCCCGTAGGCGGGTGCCATCGGCGGGAACCAGGGGCGTTGCGCGTCTTGAGCCCAGAGGCTTCCCCGCCTACCGCGATCGTGTGCATGGAGCCACCTGGGCCGTGTGCCCGTGGCGGAACGGCGCCTCGGCTGGTGGCCTGGGGCCATGGCCGCGCCCCGAACCGCTCCGGATGTCCCGCGAAGACTATCGCCGCTGGGCGGAGGCGCAGCCGCGCGGCCGCTTCGAGCGGGTGGCGGGCGAGGTCGTCGCCATGGCGCCCGAGCGGGTCGCGCACAACCGGGTCAAAGCGCGAGTGTGGCGCGCGCTCGACGGGGCTATCCGCACCGCCGGGCTGCCTTGCGAGGCGCTTACCGACGGCATCACCGTCGAGGTCGGGGACGACCACGATTACGAATCCGACGCGGTGGTGAACTGCGGCGACCCGCTTCCGGACGACGCCGTGGCGGCACCGAACCCTGTGACCGTCGTCGAGGTGCTCTCGCCTTCGACGCGATCGACCGACACCGGCGCGAGGCTGGCGGACTACTTCCGTCTGTCCTCGGTCCAGCATCACCTGATCCTGCGCCCCGACCGTCCGCAGGTCATCCACCACCGGCGGCGCGACGGCGGCGGCATCGAAACGCGGGCGGCGGTGGACGGCGTCATCCGCCTCCATCCGCCGGGCGTCGAGGTCGCCGTCGCGGAGTTCTATCCCGAGCCTTGAGGCCGCCCCGCCGGGCTCAGCGGTAGTAGAGCATGACGGTGTGCGTCGCCTCGGCGAACATCAGCCACCGCTCGACCAGCACGCCAAGCAGGGCGAGCAGCGCGCCCAACGAGAGCAGCGGCGCCGCCGGGGCGCCGGCGAGCGCAAGCAGCGCCAGGACCGCGGGCGCCGCGAAGCCGGCCCAGAGCGCGATCTGCCGCAGCCGCGCCGCGTGCTTGCGGGCGACGCGGAAGCCCATCTCGCGCAAGAGGTAGTTCTGCTCCGTGTGCGGCGGGTCGAGCGGGCGCACGCGGCCGATGGCGCCGAGGCCCGTGGCGCTCTCCCGCGTCGGGCCGGGCATCCCGGCGTCCACCGCGCGCCAGTAGGCGAACTTCAGCCCGATGGCGGCGAGGCCGCCCAGAGCGGCCAACGCCGCCGGCACGGGGAGCAGGCGCCCCGCGTCCCACCCCGCCGCCAGCGCGGCCAGCAACGCGGCGCCGCTGAACGCCGCCATGGCGAAGTATCCCGGCACCACCAGCGGGTGCCGCCACTGCCGCACCGGCTTGATCGAGGCGTAGATCATCGCCGTGCAATAGATGGTGGCCGCCGCGCCCGCCGCCGCCAGCGGCCCGGCGACGGCCGCCACCGCCGGCCAACCGAACCAAAGGGCGAGGAGGAACAGCAGCGCCGGCGGGTAAGTCAGCACCGCCGCCACGCCCTCGCGCGAGAGCCAGGAGGAGCGCCATTGCGACAGCGCCCGCCAAGCCCGTTGCGGGTTGCCGAGGTGCGCGAGCGAGGAAAGCAGCCCCGCCGTCACCAGCGCAAGCGCCAGCACGACCGCCGTCGCTCCAAGGGAGGACGCCGCCCCGCCGCCCCACCCGAGCGGGCGCAACACGCCGAGCCAGAAGAGAAGCCCGTAGCCGGCGCCGGAGGCGGTGGTGAAGAAGACGATGGACGGCGCCGGATTCAACGCGACAGGACCCGGTCCATCCATCGCAGCAGCGGGTTGGGGATGTCCATCGGCGTCGGCGCGTCCTCCACCGGCTTCGCCTCCGTGAGCGCGGAGGAGCGTTCCCGCGGCTGCAGGTACTTGTTCACCGGCCCGTAGCCCAACTCTGGCATCAAATCCTGGCCGCCGCGCCGCGCCACGAGTTGCGAAACCGCGCTGTCCGGGTCGCCCAAATCGCCGAAGTGCCGCGCCCGCGTGGGGCAGGTGATGACGCAGGCCGGCTGGCGCTGCGCTTCGGGGATGGTTTCGTTGTAGATGCGGTCGATGCAGAGCGTGCATTTCTTCATCACGCCCGAGTCCTCGTCCATCTCCCGCGCGCCGTAGGGGCAGGCCCAGGCGCAGAGGCCGCAGCCGATGCAGGTCTCGGCGTTGACCAGCACGATGCCGTCCTCGGCCCGCTTGTAGGAGGCGCCGGTGGGGCAGACGGTGACGCAGGCCGGCGTTTCGCAGTGCAGGCAGGAGCGCGGGAAGTGCACCGTGCGCCCCTGCTCGCCCTCGCCCGCCTCGTAGGAGTGGACGCGGTTGAACCACACGCCCTCCGCGCCCGCCGAGTAGGGCTTGAAGTCCGGCAACGGCGCGCTGTGGCCGGAGGCGTTCCACTCCTTGCAATTGGTTGCGCAGGCTTGGCAGCCCACGCAGGTATCGAGGTCGATGACGAGGCCGAGCTTCTTCGCGCCGGCGGGGCGGTCGGGGAGCGAAGTCACGGGCGGGCCTCCCCGCCCGCGCGGGCGTTGGCGTTGTAGCGCAGCACGGCGGGCCGCTCCGGCATGTGGGGCGGCGCGCGCAACGCTGCGGGGTGCGGGTCGGTGAGGCCCGCTTCTTCCGGCAAGGCGCGCTCGATCCGCACGCGCAGGTCGTACCACGCGGCCTGCCCCGTCACCGGGTCGCTGTTGGCCTGGCGGAAGCCTTCTTGCGCCGGCAGCCACTCGGAGATGACGTGGTTCAGCAGGAAGCCTTTCGTGCTTTCCGGGCTGTCCTCGGTCAGACCCCAGGTGCCGGCGCGCTTGCCGATGGCGTTCCAGGTCCAAACCGTGTCCGGGTTCACGCCCTCCATCAGCCGGAGCTGGCACTTCAAGCGCCCCGCGCGGCTCTCCACCCAGACCCAATCGTCCTCGCCCAGCCCCATCTCCCGCGCTTTGCTCCGCGCCATGTAGAGCCGGTTCGACCCGTGGATCTGCCGCAGCCAGGCGTTCATCGAACCCCAGGAATGGTAGTGCGCCATCGGCCGCTGGGTGACGGCCGAGATCGGGAAGTGCGCGAGGTCTTGCCCCCCGTGCTCCAGCGGCGCGTACCAGAAGGGCAGGGGGTCGCAATAGGTCCGAACGCGCTCCCGCAAGCGGTCGGGCGGCTGCACCGCGCCGTGCCCCTCGGCGGCCAAGCGGAACTTCTGCAAGGGCTCCGACCAGATCTGCAAAACGATCTGCTCGGACTTGCCCATCAGCCCCATGGCCTTGGACTGCTCCAGATAGTCCTTGTTGGCGTACTTGAAGAAGCCCTGCTCCGGCGGCAGGTGGTCGCGCCAGAAGCAGCCGTTCTCCACGTACCGCTTGAGCTGGTCCGGGTTCGGCTCGCCCGCGCCCTTCTTCGAGCCGTCCGCGCCGCGGAAGCCCGCGAGCGGCCCGACGCCCGGCATCCGCTCGTGGTTGGTGATGTAGTCCGGGTAGTCCTTGTAGCGCGGCGAGCCGTCCTCGCGCACGAAGGCCGGCAGGCCGAGCCGTGCGCCCAGCTCGATCAGCACGTCCTGGAAGGGCCGCACGTCGCGGTCCGGCTTGATGACGGGCTGCCGGATGGCGTCGCCCGCGCCGTGCGGGCTGCCGATGGGCCGGTCCAGGATGGAGATGCAGTCCCACCGCTCAAGGTAGGTGGTATCGGGCAGGATCAGGTCCGCGTAGGGCACCGTCTCGGAGAAGTAGGCGTCGGAGTAGATGACGTGCGGGATCACGTACTCGCCGTCCGCGCGCTTCTCCGTCAGCACGCGCGTCGTCTCGCCCGGGTTCATGGCGCTGTTCCAAGCCATGTTCGCCATGAACATGAACAGTGTGTCGATGGGGTAGGGGTCGCCCGCGCCGGCGTTGCCGATGACGGTGTGCATCATCCCGTGCAGGCCGAGCGGTGCCTCCCACGAGAACGCCTTGTCGATGCGGAGCGGCCCGCCCGCCTCGTCCACCAGCAGATCGTCCGGCCCGTGCGGGAAGGAGAGGATGTTGCCCGCGAGCGGCGTGTTCGGCTTCGCGCCCTTGCCGGCCGGGCCGGGCGCGGGCGGGATCGGCCGCGGGAAGGGCGACTTGTAACGCCACGACCCAGGCGTATCGACCGCGCCCAGCAGCATCTGCAACAGGTGCAGCGCGCGGCAGGTGTGGAAGCCGTTGGAGTGCGCGGAGATGCCGCGCATGGCATGGAACGACACCGGGCGGCCCACCATGCGCTCGTGCCCGCGGCCGTAGGTGTCGGTCCAGGGCTGCTCCACCACCACGGGCTGTTCGAAGGCCACCGCGGCGATCTCGGCGGCCAAGCGGCGGATGCGCTCCGCCGGCACGCCGCACCGCTCCGCCACCGCCTCCGGCGCGTACTCCGCGCCGAGGTAGCGCTCCGCCATCAGGTGGAACACGGGCCGCACGCGCCGCCCGTCGGGCAGCGTGAACTCGCCGGCCAGCACGGGCGAAAGGTCGGGCAGGGCGGCGTCCACCGCGCCGCGCTCGCGGTCCCAGGCCAGCGGCTTGCCCGCCTCGTCGCGCGCCGCCAAGCCGTCGTCGGCGCCGCCGGGGTCGCGGACGATCAGCCAAGTGGCGTTCGTGTAGCGCGCCAGGAAGTCGAGATCGACGCGGTCCGCCCGCAACAGCTCGTGGACCAGCGCCAGCACCAGCAGCCCGTCCGTGCCCGGCCGGATGCCGACCCACTCGTCGGCGATGGCCGAGTAGCCCGTCCGCACCGGGTTCACCGACACGAACTTCGCCCCCCGCTCCTTCAGCTTGGACAGGCCGAGCTTGACCGGGTTGCTGTCGTGGTCCTCCGCCACGCCGAACATCAGGAACAGGCGCGTCCGGTCCCAGTCCGGCTCGCCGAACTCCCAGAAGCTCCCGCCGATCGAGTAGAGCCCGCCCGCCGCCATGTTCACGGAGCAGAAGCCGCCGTGCGCCGCAAAGTTGGGCGTGCCGAACTGCGCCGCCCAGAAGCCGGTGAGGGACTGGCTCTGGTCGCGCCCGGTGAAGAAGGCGAGGCGCTTCGGGTCCGTCTCGCGCACCCGCCGCAGCCAACCCGTCGCGGTGTCCAGCGCCTCTGCCCAGGAGATTTCCTTGAACTCGCCGGAGCCCCGCTCGCCCACCCGCAACAACGGCGCCTGGAGTCGCGCCGGCGAGTACTGCGTCATGATGCCGGCCGAGCCCTTGCCGCACAGCACGCCGCGGTTCACCGGGTGGTCCGGGTTGCCCTCGATGTAGCGGACGCGGCCGTCCTTCAGGTGGACTTTGATGCCGCAGCGGCAGGCGCACATGTAGCAGGTGGTGGTCTTCACCGCGTCGCCGACCGGCGGCGAGTATTGCACCTGCGGATCGTCGTTCGGCGTGGGCGTGGCGAAGGCGTGCGACGGGGTCGGCGCTTCCGGCATCAAGCGGCTCCGAGGGGCATGCCGGGAGTAAGGCATGCGCCACCGGCGGAAGCAATTCCCATCCACCGCCCCGCGCCCTTGCCCGCGCCGCCGGGCGGCGGCAAAACCCCGAAACAGGAAACGCCGGTCCCAGCCACGGAGAACCGGATGACAGCCACCGCCCGCCGCACCCTGCTCCGCGCGGGAGTCGGCTTCGCGCTCGCCTCGCCCGCGCTGGCCTTCCCCGACCGGCCGCTCCGCCTCATCTCGGGCTTCAACCCCGGCGGCGCGAACGACATCGTGTGCCGCGCGCTGGCGCAGCCCCTGACCGCGGTGCTCGGCCAGCCCGTGGTGGTGGAGAACCGGGCCGGCGCCGGCGGCGGGGTCGGCGCCTTGGCCGCGGCGCGCGCCGCGCCGGACGGCTACACGATGTTCATGGGCATCGTGGACACGCAGGCCATCAACCCCCTCACCTACCGCAACCTCCCCTACGACCCGGTGCGCGACTTCGCGCCCGTGTCGCTGGTCACCACCGTCCCCTTCGCCGTCGTGGCCGGGCCGGCACGGCCGGAGATCAAGGACTTCGCCGGGCTGGCGGCGGCGGCGAAGCGCGCGCCCGGCGCGCTTTCCTTCGCCTCCTGGGGCGTGGGCTCCACCGCGCACCTAGCCTTCGCCCGCATCGCGCGGGAAGCGGGGGCGGAACTGCTGCACGTCCCCTTCACCGGGCAGGCGCCGGCCATGCAGGCGATCGCGGCGAGCCAGGTGGACGTCATGGCGGTCCCCGCCGGCGGCGCCGAGGCGATGGCGCGCGACGGGCGCACCCGCATCGTCGCGGTGATCTCGCCCGAGCGGCTGGAACTGCTGCCCGCCGTCCCGACGCTGCGGGAACTCGGCGTGGACCTCGTCATCGGGCTTTGGCAGGGGTTGTACGCGCCCGCGCGCACCCCGCCGGCGGTGGTCGCGCGGCTGAACGCGGCGGCGCACGAGGCGATGCGCGCCCCCTCCTTCGCCGCCGTCATGCGGACCCAGGCCGCGAAGCCCGAACCCTCCACGCCCGAAAGCCTCGCCGCCCACCAGCAGGCCGAGCGCGAGGCCTACGGCGCGGTGGTCCGCGCGCTCGGCATCACCGTGGAGCAAGGGTAGCCGCATGTACCGCCTGATCAGCGCCGCGCCGAGCCCCTACGCGCGCAAGGTCCGCATCGCCCTGGCGGAGAAGGGCATCCCCTTCGAGCTCCTGACGGAGGTGCCCTGGGACTCCACCACGGCGACGCCCGCCTACAACCCGCTGGAGAAGCTGCCCGTGCTGGTGCTGCCGGACGGGCGCGGCGTCTACGAATCGCGCTTCATCCTGGAATGGCTGGAAGCCAAGCACCCGGAACCGCCGCTCCTGCCCGCCGACGCCGACGACGCGCTCGCCGCCCGGCAGGTGGAGGTCATCGCCGACGGCGTCTGCGACGCGCTGGTGCTGCTCTTCTGGGAGCGGCGCCGGCCGGAAGAACAGCGCAGCGATCCTTGGATGGCGAGGCAGCGGCGCAAGGTGGACGGCGGCCTGCGCGCCCTTGCGGCGATGGCGGAAGCGCGGGACGGCGGGCGCGACTGGCTCGTGGGCGGGCGCTTCGGCCTCGCCGACATCGCCGCCGGCTCCGTGCTCGGCTACCTGGATGTCCGCTTCAGCGAGCATCCCTGGCGGGCCTTGCATCCCGCGCTGGCGCGGCTGGCCGACCGCTCGGCGGAGCGCCCCTCCTTCCGGGGAACGGTGCCGACGCCGCAGCGAATCGCGGACCGCGTGGTGTGAGCCGCCTTGGCCGCTCCCGGACCCCGCCTCCGGCTTATTAGGAACCGCGTCCCTTCCGGCGGGCCCGGTCTCTATTTTCGAATCCCGCTCTTCGCGGCGCGCCGTTTTGCGCGGACGCGGCTCCGGCGCACAGGGACGTGACTGGCGCGGAATCGCGCGGCGGTTTGCGCCCTTCCACATTGCGGGACGATGATACATATCCATGGGAATACTTTTCCCGCCAGGGGCGAACGGGGCGGATGAACCCCGTCGCGCAAGAAGCCGGATGGAGTCGCCGCATGCTTCGCCGTGGATCGCCAGCGTGAGTCGCCCGTCGCCGCTGGGCGGCTGCAACCGCGCTCTGCCGCTGGGCGCGCCGGGAACGCCGTGGGCCGCGGCGGGTGAGACGCGCCGGGGCCGGGCAGGGTAGGGACGTGACCATGACCAGCGGTGCGGGCAACTGGTGGACCGCCGGCGCGGCGGGCCTCGCCAAGCTCGGCGCCGCGGTCCTGCCGCGCGTCCGCCGCAGCCTCCGCGCCGCGCCGCAGTCCGGCGCGTCCAGGGCGCAGCCCCTGGCCGCCGATCTTTTCTCCGCCTTCGACATGGGCGCCGCCATCCTCCGCACCCCGGAAGGCACCATCCTGCACTGGTCGGCCGGCTGCGAGCGCCTGTTCGGCTTCCCGGCGAACGAGGCGCTCGGCCGCACGGCGCACGAACTCCTCGGCACGCGCTACCCCGACGGCGGCCGCCGCGCCCTGGCGGAGGAATTGCAGCGCACCGGCGAATGGCAGGGCGAGCTGCGGCACCGGCGCCGTTGCGGCAACCACGTGGTCGTCGCCTCCCACTGGATCCTGCGGCGCGACCCCGCGGACGGGCAGGCGGCCGCGGTGCTGGAATTGCACACGGACGCCACGGCGCTGAAGACCGCCGAAGCGGCGCTGCGCGCCGGCGAGGCCCGGCTGCGCCTCGCCCAGGAGGTGGCCGGGGTGGGCACTTGGGAATGGGACCCAGAAGAGGACTCCTTCGTCTGGTCCCCCGAGCACTACGCCCTGTTCGGCTTGTCCCCCGCGGCGGGGGAGCCGGATTCGCTGGACGCCTTCCTGGCCCTGGTCCACCCGGACGACCGCGACGCGGTCCGCGCCGCCGCGCACGACGCCCTCGCCTCCGGCGAGTACCTGGCCGAGTTCCGCGTCCTCCGGCCGGGCCGGAACGGGGGGGAGGAAACGCTGTGGCTCATCGGGCGCGGCCGCCGGATGCCGAGCCCTGCGGGCCGAGTCGGCCCGATTCTAGGCGTCAACGTGGACATCACCGCCCGCAAGGAAGCCGAGGAGCGCCAAGCGCTGCTCATGCGCGAGGTGGACCACCGCGCCAAGAACGCCCTCGCGGTGGTGCAGGCTGTGCTGCGGCTCACCCGCGCCGAGTCCATGGCGGCCTTCGCCAAGGCGGTGGAGGGGCGGGTCTCCGCGCTGGCGCGCGCGCAGACGCTCCTGACAGAATCGCGATGGACTGGGGCGGATTTCCAGGCGATGCTACGTGGCGAATTGGCGCCCTTCGTGGGGAGCGGCGGCGGTTCCAAGGTGCTGCTCAACGGACCACCCGTGTTGCTCGCGCCCCTGACGGCCCAGCCCCTCTCCATGGCACTGCACGAGCTTGCGACCAACGCCGCCAAGTATGGAAGCCTCTCCGTCCCCGACGGCACGCTGGACCTGTCCTGGCACGAGGACCCGCCCGGGTCGCGCCTGCGCCTGCGCTGGAAGGAGACCGGCGGCCCGCCCGTCGCCGGGACGCCGGAGCGCCGCGGCTTCGGTTCGCGCGTCGTCGAAACCACCGTCCGCGACCAGCTCCGCGGCGAGGTGTCCTTCACCTGGGCGCCCGCAGGCTTGGTGTGCGACATCGACATCCCGCTGCACCGGGTGGCCGCGCCGTCCGGAGGGTAGCGGCCGGCGAAGGGCGGCCGCGGGCCGCCGGGCCGCGGCGGGGGCGAGGTAGAGGCATGTCAACCATCCTGATCCTCGACGACCGCGCCACCAACCGGAACATCTACGCCCGGCTGGCCGCGGCGATCGAGGACGGCGTTTCCGCCGAGGTGTTCGCCGACCCGGCGGACGCGCTGGAGTGGCTGGAGCACAACCGCGTCGATCTGGTCATCACCGACTACAAGATGCCCGGCATGGACGGGGCGGAGTTCACCCGGCGCTTCCGCGCGATGCCGAACAACCGGCACGTCCCGCTGGTGGTCATCACCGCTTACGACGACCGCTCCTTCCGGTTGCGGGCCCTGGACGCCGGCGCCACCGACTTCCTCCAAAGCCCGGTGGACCACTTCGAGATCGTCGTCCGCGCCCGCAACCTCCTCGCGCTCGGCCGGCGGATGGCGGCGGGGGGCGAACCGGAGCCGGCCCGGCCGCCGCCGCCGCCGCCGCCGCGGGAGCCTGTCCCAGCCGACCTCCGCAAGATCCTGGACGCGATGCCGGCCTTGGTCAGCGCGGCGGACCGCGAAGGGCGCTGCATCTACGTCAACGCCGCCTGCGCCGCCTGCGCGGGCGCGGAGCCGGCGGCGCTGCTCGGCGCCGACGCCGCGGCGCTGCACGGCCGCGAGCGCGGCGAGCGCCGCCGCGGGCGCGACCTGGAGGTGTTCGCGGCCGGCCGGCCCGCCGCGCCCTACTGGGAGGACGCGCCCGGCAAAGCGGGGCGCCGCCTGCTCACGAGCAAGGTGCCGCTGCGCAACGGAGGCAACGAGGTGATGGCGGTGCTGACCACCTCCTTCGAGTTGCCCGCCGAAGCGGCGGAGGGGGCGCGGGAGGAGTCGGGGGCGGCGTTGCGAGGCGCCGGTTGACCCGCCCGTCCGGCCAGGCACGCCCGCCGGCCGCCCTCGCGGCGCTGCGCGGCGAGGTCGGCAGCGAGCAGGAGATGAGCTTCAACCGGCTCGTCTTCGCGCTGGCGATCTTCGCCTACCTGTTCACCGCCGGCCGGTCCGTCGCCGCTCAGTCGCTGCCCGACCTCGCGCTCTGGGGCGCCCTCGCCCTCGGCGTTTTCCTGCACATCAAGGTCCGCCCGAGGCGGAACGTGCCGCGCCGGGTCTTCGCGCTCCTGCTCGACATGGGGTTCCTGTCCTGGTTCCTCCACACGGGCGGCGAGGCGGCCTCGTTCTTCTTCCTCATTTACCTGTGGGTCATCATCGGCAACGGCGTCCGCTTCGGGGTGAAGTGGCTGTTCGCGGCCCTGTGCGTGTTCGTCGCCGGCTTCGGCGCCGTGGTGCTGACCACGCCCTATTGGCAGGAGCAGTTGCACCTCGCGGCCGGGCTGATCGTCGGCCCCTGCGCGCTGGCCCTCTACGCCGCCGCGCTCATCCGCAAGCTGTCCGACGCCCGCCGGCAGGCGGAAGCGGCGAGCGAGGCCAAAAGCCTGTTCCTGGCCAGCGTCAGCCACGAGCTGCGCACGCCGCTGAACGCCATCATCGGCATGGGCGGCCTCCTGCGCGAAACGACGCTGGACCGCGAGCAGGCGGAGATGGCGCGCACGGTGGACGGCGCCGCCAAGTCGCTGCTGTCCATGATCAACGGCATCCTAGACTTCGCCCGCATCGAGGCCGGCGCGGGGGTGAGGCGGGCCGAACCCCTCGACCTCCACGCCCTGCTGGAGGACGTCCGGCGCATGCTGCTGGCGCAGGCGCGGGAGAAAGGGCTGCGGCTCCTGGTCCACGTCACGCCCAGGACGCCGGCGCGCGTGGTGGGCGACTGCCAGCACATGCGCGACGTCCTGCTCAACCTCGTGGGCAACGCGGTGAAGTTCACCGAAGCCGGCGAGGTGGTGATAGCCGCCGACGCGACGGAGGGGCCGGAGCCGGGCCGACTCCTCTTGCGGTTCGAGGTCTCGGACACCGGCATCGGCATCGCGCCGGACGCGGCGGGGCGCATCTTCGAGCGCTTCACCCAAGCGGACGAGGACGTCGCGGAGCGCTTCGGCGGCACCGGCCTCGGCCTCGCCATCTGCAAAGGGCTGGTCGGGCTGCTCGGCGGCGAAATCGGGGTGGCGAGCGAGCCCGGCCGCGGCAGCACCTTTTGGTTCACCGCCGAGGCCGAGCGCCGGCCGGGCGAAGCCCCGGCCGCGGCCCGGTCCTTCGAGGGCCTCGCCGCCACGTTGCTGACCACCGACCCGGTGGCCGCGGCGGCGCTGATGGCGCCCGCGGCCGCGAGGGGCGCGGCGGTGCGGATCCAACCGGCGACAAAGGCCGAGATGGAGCGGGTGTGGCTGTCGGCCGCCGACGGCGAAGGGGCGCCGGCGCACCTGCTGCTGTGCTCGCCCGCCTACGACGCCCCTGGGCCGGGGGCGCTGGAAGCGGCGTTGCGGGACGGGGTTCCGGCGGCGGCGGGCGCTTCCGTCTTCGCTCTGGGCGGCGGGCCGGCCGGCGGCGGCCTGCCGCCCACGCACCTCCGCCGGCGGGTCACGTCGCTGCTGCCCGCGGCGCCCACCTCGGCGGAGCTGCTTTCCGCGCTGGAACTCGCCGCGGTCCGCCTGCCGCCGCCGCAAACGGCCGTTCCCGGGGGCGCTCCGGGCGGGGTCGCGGCGCTGCGCCCGGGGGCGGGGCCGGCCGGCGGCGGGCTGCGGATCCTGGTCGCCGACGACAATCAGGTGAACCGGCGGGTGGTGGAGAAGATCCTCCAGCGCGCCGGCCACCACGCCACGCTCGTCCGCAACGGCGAGGAAGCGCTGGACGCGCTGGCCGCCGACCACTTCGACGTCGCGCTGATGGACGTCAACATGCCCGTGCTGAACGGCATCGAGGCCACCAAGCTGCACCGCTTCGCCGCGCTGGGGCAGCGGCACGTGCCGATCATCGGCCTCACCGCCGACGCCTCGCCCGCCACCGCCGAGCGGTGCCGCGACGCGGGGATGGACGCCTGCCTGACCAAGCCGGTGGAGCCCGCTCGGCTCGCCGAGGTCATCGAGGCGCATGGCCGGCCGAACAGCGCCGGCGGCATGGCGGCGTTGGCCCCCCCTGCGCGGGTGGCGGCCATCACGTCCCACCCGGGCTTCCGACGGGCGGCGCCGCCGCCCCTCGACCCGCAGGTGCTGGCCAGCCTGGAAGCGCTCGGCGGCGGCGATTTCCTGGCCGGGCTCGTCCAAGACTTCCTGCGGGACGCCGAGCAGAGCCTGCGGGCGCTGGAGGCGGCGGCCAACGAGAACGACGTGTCCCGCTTCCGGGCCGAGGCGCACGCGCTGCGGAGCAGCGCGGCGAACATCGGCGCCAAGGCCGTATGGGGCGCCTGCCGAGCGGCGGAGGTCCTCCCCGCGGCCGAGGTGCCGGCCGCCGGCCCTCGCCAAGCGGGCGCCGTGAGGTCCGAACTCGACCGGGTTCGGGCGGCGTGGGGAACGCTGGCCGGAACGAAAGACCTGGGCACGACCTGACGCCTATTGTATCGTTTAGGCATTCACCCACGGACCCAAGAGCATTGTTTTCAGGTCGTTATGTATCATTATCTGACAATTGTACAATTTGTCGGCAGAGATTGCGTCATAACTGGTTACATGCCTTGAATTTTCGACGATACGCGGTTTGTAACCACAAAATTCACTGGATAACATTCCCGTGATTGGTATTATGTATGCAGTTAGCGGCGTCGGTCCAGCCTGGGCCGGCGAAAATGCCCTAACCCCGAAGGGCTCGCAGGAGGCACTAAAGAACATGACCTTCGTCCGAAAGCTGCCCATTGCCGGCGCTTCCACCACGACGGCCAGCTTCGCCGACCCCTCCAGCGAGTTCTCCCTCGACGCCGCGCCCCTCTCCTACGAGACCGTCAACACCGAGGTGGACGCGGCCCGCCGCGTGTTCTGGTGCCGGCTCAACCCCCAGGGCCGGCCTTGCTTCAGCCCGCAACTGCTCCGCGACGTGGCGGCGATGCACAGCTCCATCGAGGCGCGGTTCCGCGGCGCCGACCGCCGCGACCCGCCCTTCCGCTACTTCGTGTGCGCCTCCGCCATTCCCGGCATCTTCAACCTCGGCGGCGACCTCGGCCTGTTCCGCACCCTGATCGGCGCCGGCGACGGCGAAGGGCTCCGCCGCTACGGCCACGCCGCGGTGGAGGCCATCCACCGCAACCACACCGCCCTGAACCTGCCGATGGTCACGATCGCCCTGGTGCAGGGCGACGCGCTGGGCGGCGGCTTCGAATGCGCCCTGGCCCACGACGTCATCATCGCCGAGCGGAGCGCCAAGTTCGGCCTGCCGGAGGTGCTGTTCAACCTGTTCCCCGGCATGGGCGCCTACAGCTTCCTGTCGCGCCGCCTCGGCCGCGCCGCCGCCGAGAAGATGATCCTCAGCGGCCGCATCTACACCGCCGACGAGCTGCACGAGACGGGCCTCGTCCACACGGTCGTCCCGGACGGCGAGGGCCAACAGGCGGTGAACGACTACGTGGACGCGAACGGCCGCTGGCACAACGCCCACCAAGCCACCTTCAAGGCCGGCCGCCGCGTGGACCCGGTGACGCTCGACGAGCTGCGCGACGTGGTGGACGGCTGGGCCGAAGCGGCGCTGAATTTGTCCGAGATGGACCTGCGCCGCATGTCCCGCCTCGCCGGCGCGCAGGACCGCCGGATCGCGCCGGCGCCCAAGGCGGCGGCCGTCGCCGCGGCGGGCTGACCCGCCAAGAGCGATCCGAAGGTCAGGCGCGGTTCAACCCGGGCCCGCCGGGCGCGGCGGCGAAGGCCAGCGTCCTCACGACGTCGGTTCAGGCCGCGCGGCGTTGGGGAAGAAGAGCTGCTCGCCCTCGATCTTGTGGCCCGCGATCGCGGCTTGGCCGGCCGCCGACACGAGCCAGTCTATGAAGCGCTGCCCGTCCGCCGCCTTCACGTGCGGGTGGCGCCGCGGGTTCACGGGCATGACGCCGTACTGGTTGAACAGCCGCGCGTCGCCCTCGACGGCGATCCGCAGCTCCTGGCGGTTGCGGAAGGCGAGCCAAGTGCCGCGGTCGGTCAGCGCGTAGGCGTTCTGGGCCGCCGCCGTGTTCAGCACCGGCCCCATGCCCTGGCCGATTTCGCGGTACCAAGCGCCGCGGCCTCCGGCCGGGTCCACCTCCGCCTGCCGCCACAACCGGAGTTCGGCCGCGTGCGTGCCGCTGCGGTCGCCCCGGCTGACGAACGGCGCGCGGGCGGCGGCGATGCGGCGCAGCGCCTCCGCCGTGTCGCGCAGCCCGTTGACGCGCGCGGGGTCGGCGGCGGGGCCCACGACGACGAAGTCGTTGTACATCACGTGCCGGCGCGGCCCGCCGGAGCCCTCGGCCACGAAGCGCTCCTCGGCCGCGCGGTCGTGGACGAAGACCACGTCCGCGTCGCCGCGCCGGCCGATGTCGAGCGCTTGGCCGGTGCCGACGGCCACCACCCGCACCGCGATTCCCGCCTCCCGCGTGAAGAGGGGCAGGATGTGGCCGAACAGGCCCGACTGCTCGGTGGACGTGGTGGAGGCGACGGTGATGGACCGCTCCTGCGCGTTCGCCGCGAAGGACAGCACGACGGCCGCGAGGAGGCCCCGGCGCAAAATCCACGAGATCATCGTCGTTGTCCTCTCGTCACCAAACCAGCTCGCCGCGCAGGAAGGCAGCCGCTTCCGGAGCTTTCGGATCGGCGAAGAACGCCGCGGCGGGCGCGTGCTCCAGCAACCGGCCGCGGTGCAGGAACAGGACCTCGCCCGCCAAACGCCGCGCCTGCCCGAGGTCCTGCGTCGTCATCACCACCTTGGCGCCGCGCGCCGCGATGTCCGCGACGATCGCCTCGACCGCGCGGGCCGCGGCGGGATCGAGGCTGGCGCAGGGCTCGTCGAGGAACAGCACCTCCGGGTCCAACGCCGAAGCGCGGGCCAGGGCGAGCCGCTGCTGCTCCCCGCCTGAGAGGCGCCGCGCCGGCCGGTCCGCCAAGCCGTCCAGGCCCACGCGCCCCAACGCCGCCCGCGCCCGCCGGAGCCGCTCCGCCCGCGGCAGCCCGGCGAGCTTGAGCGGATAAGCGGCGTTCGCCAGCACGGAGCGGCGCAGCATCACCGGCCGCTGGAACACCATGGCGTCGCGCGGCATCCGCCCGCCGCCCCGGTTCTCCCCCGCCCACCGCACCGCGCCCGCGGTCGGGGGGAGCAGCCCGTGCAAGAGCCGGAGCAGCACGCTCTTGCCCGCGCCGTTCGGGCCGATGATGAGCGCCGGCGGCCCGGACTCCAGCGCGAAGGAGACGTCCCGCAGGACGGCCACCCCGTTCGCCGCGTAGCCGAGGCCCTCCGCGCGGAGCGGCAGGCAAGTGTCGGGAGCGCGCACGCCCCGTCAGCCGCCGGCCCACCGCGCGGCGGTGTCCCGCGCCGCCTGCGCCAGGGCGTTCACGGTGAGCACGATCGCCATCAGCACCACGCCGAGCGCCAGCGCCAGCGGCAGGTCGCCCTTGCTGGTTTCCAACGCGATGGCCGTGGTCATGACGCGGGTGAAGCCCTCGATGTTGCCGCCCACCACCATGACCGCGCCCACCTCCGCGCTCGCCCGGCCGAAGCCCGCCAGCAGCACGGTGAGCAGGGCGAAGCGCCCGTCCCAGAGCAGCGTCGGCACCGCCCGGCGGGGCCCGGCGCCGAGGGAGCGGAGCTGCTCCGCGTACTCCTCCCACATCTCCTCCAGCACCTGCCGCGACAAGGCGGCGAGGATCGGCGCGATCAGCACCGCCTGCGCGACCACCATGGCGGATGGCGTGAACAGCAGGCCGAATCGGCCGAGCGGCCCGGAACGGGACAGCAGCAGATAGATCAGCAGCCCCGCCACCACCGGCGGCAAACCCATCAACGCGTTCAACGCCACCACCACCCCGCGCCGCCCCGGAAACCTCGCCACCGCCAGCAACGCCCCGAGCGGCAAGCCGACGAAGGCGGCCAGCGCCACGGCCGTGACGCTGACCCGCAAGGACAGCCCCACGATGGCCGCCAGCGCCGGATCTCCGGCCGCGACCAAGCCGAGCGCGGTCGAGAAGGCGGCGCCGAGGTCGTCCACGTCGATCTCCGAAAGGCGGGGCAGAGGTGAGGCCGCAAGCGGCGCGGGTCAACGCGCCGGCGGGCCGCTCCACACCTCCGCCCGTGCCGGCGCCTTGACGGCGACGCGCGGCGGCGACTCTACTGACCGGGCGGCCCGGCATGCCCGCGTCCGCCGGCACGGAAAAGGCGGCGAGGGCGACGAGATGCCGGCCCGTCGCACGCCCGGCGAATGTTCCGACGCCGCTCTCGCCGCCGTCGGCCGCGGACCACCGGGCAGCGCCGCGGATGAAGTCGCCCACCTGAACGAAATCCATTTAACGCCCGTCAGGAGACGAAGAGATGACCATCGCGGAAACCGCCGATCCGGACGATGTCGTTCAAACGCTCTACCTCTCGCTCCTCGGCCGGGCGGCCGATCCGGCGGGCCTGGATTTCCTGACGCAACTCGTGAATTTCGAAGATCCGGCCGCGGTCGCCGCGTTGGGCGACATCTTCATCGCCTCGAGCGAGTTCCAGAACTCGTTCGCGGCCGGCTCCTCGGAAAACTTCGTGCGCTCGGTGTACTTCAACCTTTTCGACCGTAACGCCGGCACCGACGAGGTGGAGGCCTGGACGGACAGGCTCGACGCCCAGGGCCTGGACCGGGCCGATCTGCCCGCGGCGGTCCTGGAAGCCGCCAGGGAATCCGACCTGGAAGCCTACGAGGCGAAGCTCTTCATCGCCGACTACGTCACGGATCAGACCGAGCGCGGCGGCTACCTGCCCGACGCGCTGACCTTTCCCGCCCTCCGCAGCAACGATGAGCTCTACGCGGACCTGAACAGGCTCGACGCCGAGTACGACACGCTCTCGCTCGAAGTCGTCGGCGCGTCCCTCGACGCCCGTCCGCTTTACGCCGCGACGGTCGGCACCGGGGAAGCCAGCTTGCTGTTCATCACCCAGCAGCACGGCGACGAGCCGATCGGCACCGAAGCGGCGATGTACTTCCTCGACTTCCTGGCAGGGGACTCCGAACTCGCCCGATCCCTCCGGGACGAGGTCACGGTGACGGTGGTGCCGCGGGTCAACCCCGACGGGTTCGCGCGGTGGGAGCGGGAGGTCGGCGGGGAGCGCGGCCTCGTCGATCCGCGCCTGAACAACAACGAGATAGACCTCAACCGGACCTACGACCCGGCCGCGCCGTTCACCGCCGACGTGGCGCCGGAGTCGGTCGCGGTCCGCGAACTCCTCGCCAGGCTCGATCCGGATTTCGTCTTCGACTACCACGGGCAGGGCAACTACCGCGACGCGGAGGGCGAGCTCGACACCATGTCGGTCCTGTGGCCGACGAACACCGGCGTGGACCCGGCCATCGTGGACGCGTCCAAGCGCGCGGTGGCCGCGATCGCGGCGTCGCTGGAGGACTACGACTACGACCAGCTCACCCTCTACCCCGGCGCCGAGACCGCCAGCATCGCGCGCAACGGCTTCTCGCTCGCCGGCACGCCGGGGGTGCTGGTCGAGCAGCGGTTCGGGCAGGAGATGACCGAACTCGCCCGCGGCCTGGACGTCGATTACAGCGCGCTCATCAGCGCCCTGGCCCTGGAAGGCTTCATCACGATGCAGGGCCTGGTGGAGGCCGCGGCCGACGGCAGCATCGAAACCCTCGACCCGGCGCTCGCCGAGCAGATACCGGAGCGTTCACCCAGCGTCCGGTACGCCGACCTCTACAGCGACGACAGCTACGGCGCCGAAGAACTTCTCATCGCCTAGCCCGTCCCTCCAGTGGGGGCGGACGAGTAAGATGGTAAGGGAGTAAGGAGGTAAGGCGACGCCGCCGCCGGGCGCGCCTTCACCCTCCTGATCACGCGAAGGCGGCCCTCCGCCGCGGCCGGGCAACACGAACGTGATGTGATTGCCCCGGTTCTCGGTGCCATCGCGGCCCGCATGCTGCGTTGCAGCATCACGAACCCCGCAGGCCACGCTCGCGCATCCCTCGGCCGGCCGGGGCCGCACCACGGCGGAGATCGGAATGAATTCCCTCGACAGCGCCCAAGGCCTGCCGTCCTGGCTGGTCGTCCTGCTGGTGATCGCGGCGATCCTGGTCGTGCTTGCGGTCGTCAATTACGCCGTGGCCAAGCTGGCGGAGCGCCGGCACGCGCCGACGGGCGCCTTCCTCGAAGTGAACGGCGCGCGGCTCCACTACAGCGACCGCGGCACCGGGCGCCCCGTCGTCCTGCTGCACGGCAACGCCGTCACCGGGGACGACTACAACACGAGCGGGGTCGCCGAGCGGCTGGTCGGAACCTATCGGGTCGTCATCTTCGACCGGCCCGGCTTCGGCCACAGCGACCGCCCGCGCGGGCACCTCTGGACGGCGGCCGAGCAGGCCGACCTGATCCAAGCGGCCCTCGCGCGGCTGGACGTGGGGCCGGCGGTGGTGGTCGGCCACTCCTGGGGAACGCTCGTCGCTCTGGCGCTCGCCGAGCGGCACCCGGGGAGCGCGTCCGGCCTCGTGCTGCTGGCCGGCTACTACTTCCCCGTGCCGCGCCTGGACTCGCTCATGGTCGCGCCCGCGGCCGTTCCCGTGCTGGGCGACCTGCTGCGTTACACGATCTCGCCGGTGTTCGGCTGGCTCACCATGCCGCTCATGAAGCGTGCCATGTTCGCGCCCGCGCCGCTGACGGAGCGGTTCAAGCGCGAATACTCCACCGCCTTGGCCCTGCGGCCGTCCCAATTGCGCGCGACCGCCTCCGACGGCGCCCTCATGATGTCGGACGCGGCGGGGCTGAGCCCCCGCTACGGCGACCTCTCGATGCCGGTGGCCATCGTGGCGGGGGACGGCGACAAGGTCGTCGGGCCCGAACACGCCGAGCGGCTGCGGGGCGCGGTCCCGGACGGCACGCTGCGGATCGTCGAAGGCGCCGGCCACATGGTCCACCACGTCGCGACGGAGCAGGTCGTGGAGGCCATCGAGGAGGTCGCCAAAAGGTCCGAGGCGGCTTCGACGGACGGAGCCCCCGCCGCTGCCCGGTCGGTGGCGGGGCGCATGCCCGAAGGCGCGTGAGAGCGCGGAAGCGCACCGCCGGCGAGCGGGTGTGCGCTGGACAGGCAGCCATCAACGGACTTGCTGGTCGTCGAACCAGCCGCCCTTGAGGCGGCTGCCACAGGCCGGCGCGAGGCGGCGTTTGGGCGCTGCCTGAAACGCAGCGCACCCCTCCGTGCCGGCGGGGGTTATCGCGCGTGGCAAGCCTTTGTCGCCTGCGCCGGAGCGCGGTTCCACATGCCGCGACGCGGCCTGTCCCGCCTGGATCGAGACGGTGACGGCGTTCCCCGCGAAGCCGCCCGCCGCCGCTGGGGCGCGGCGCGGCCTAGGCCCGAGCGGCCCGCCACCAACGACCCTTCCAAATGCGCGGCCCCGGAGGCCCGCGCGTCACTCAAGCCATCGTAGCGCCGTCTCCACGAGGGCCAGCGACCTCGGGGGCGTCCGGGTCGAGAGCGTCCTCCGTGAGGAGGGCCACGGGGTCCACATGGCTGTCGGCCATGATGATGAAGAGGCCGGCGGCCATGAAGAGGAAGGCCGCGGGTGTGGCCCAGCCCAACGCCGCGGTGGCCGCACCAGCCAGGGCGAGGCCGCCGATCCAGAGCCAGATGTTGCCTTTGAGGTGCGCCGCTGCACGTGCGCGCATGGACTTGCTCCCCAGATCAGGAAGGTCCCGGAGGCAGGATGCAACAACGGCGGATCGGACGCCACTGCAATCGACCGACTCCGTCAGAGCCGCGAGGCGCGCTGTGGATTTCGGTTTCCGTTACGACGTGGGCTTCGATGAAGGACAGCGCCGCTCCGACGCGAAGGCCGCCGGCAGGATCGGACCGTCGCGTCGCCGCACCGCCGCGACACACACATGCGCTTGCCCGACTGGTCCTGCACCCGGTCCTGGCGGTTCTCGTTGCGGCTGGCAGCTTCACGTGCCCCTATCAAACTCAACCCTTCCCGCTGGACCAAAAGCAGGCGCGGGGGCAGCAACAAGCAATCCGCGCATTCTGTGGCGCGTGGTGCACGATGCCCGGCGAGTAAGGCCGTAAGGAGGTAAGGAGGTAAGGAGGTAAGGAGGACGCCGACACCGGAGGCGCCTTCACCCCTTACCGCCGCGCGGCAACGGTCGTCCGCCGCCCCGGCGCCCGCTCTCCGCCGCCCGATCGAAACTGTTCGCCCGACCCTGCGGTGGCCGCCACTGGCCCGCCCGTCGCCGGGCCTCGAAGGCGTAGCGCCCGTCGCCGTCCAGTGTGTGCAGATGGTCGGCCAGCCGGTTGCGCTCCAGCCAAGCCACCGCCGCGTCCAGTTCCGCCGCGCCCATTTCGCCGCGGCCCTTGCCCAGCACCCGTTTCAGCACCGCGTTGAGCCGGTGGTAGTTGCCGCCGCCGCGCGGCAGGCGCAGCCCTTCCTCGTCCTCCACCACCTGCGTCGCC